>NZ_CAXTHK010000001.1:0-50110 GCF_964244045.1 uncultured Jatrophihabitans sp.
CACCGGTCACCACGATCAGGAACCCGACTTACACCACTCGGCGGGACTCTCCCCCGGCGCGCGGTGGCAGACCTTGTACGCGTTGCCGCGCGCCGCAGCCGAGGTGTTGATGTAGCTGCAACAGTGGCAGCCGCGATAGCCCCCCGGGGGGGCCGTCGCGCATAGGTAGCACCGCCGTGCCGCCCCCGTGGTCCTCGAGATAACCGATAGGCGCTCGACGAGTTCCAGGAAGTTGGGCGGCAGGTGTCAGTAATGAGCCCGTTTTTGCGCCTACTCCTATGAGGACCATCTCCGGTCCCGCCGATCCAAGGGAGTGCCATGTCGGAGAACAAGGCAGGGAGTTCACTGCCGCCAATGCTGACCGTCGTTCAAGCTGCCGAGATCCTGGGGATCGGCCGAACGTTGGCCTACGAATTGGTGCGCACCGACAAATGGCCGACCCCAGTACTTCGCGCCGGCCGACTCATCCGCATCCCGTCTGGACCCCTTATCGCGTTGGTGTCAACCGGCTCCGCCAACGGTGGACCGCATGCGGCCTGAAATGGGCAGCCACACCTTTCCGGGCCACCATTTTCCCTGCTCGCCCTGGCGCGATGTCCGCCGTACGCGCCGAATGCTGGTGCGAAGCATGCGGATGAGCCGTTCTATGCGCCCCTGCGAGGGGGTCGAACTTCCGGTGCCCGTGGGGCATGCTCACGTGCGACGGGTCCACGGTCACCGAGCCGCGATCGAGTTGATCAGCCGAGCTTCGTCACTGTCGGTGCGGGATCGCGTGGCGCATACCGTAATTGCGCTAGCGGTTCGTCGGTCGCCCAGGCGTTGAACGCCCGTAGGTACAGCACGACGTGTTCGCGGGTGTCCCGTCGACGTTGCACCACGCCGGCCTGCTTGCGGGCCATCGCGAACATTGCTTTGCGAAACATCAGCCTCGGGTCGGTCTTGTCGAGGCCGGCCCCGTCGATCACCCCGTCGTGCCACTCCCCCATCCGGGTCTTCTTCCGGACGTTGGCCTGGTCCACCAGGTAGGCCGCAGCGCCCGCAGCTGACTTGATCATCCCTGTCTCAGACGCCACCCGGTCGGCAAATGCGACGTAGTCGCGAAGCGCGGGGTTCGCTTCAAGGGTTTTCACGATCTGGTGGTTGGTCACGCCGGCCGCTCCGCCGGACCAGGACTGGTCCGGTCGGTTTTGGTACTGCCAGACGGTGCGCACCATTGCAGCCAGCAGGGTCGTCGACTTCTCCCCTTCGATCGCCAGCACGTCAGCTGCGTTCCGTTTCTTGCCCGTGTCGAGCACGTCGAAGGTGTCAGGCTCCACCTCGGTAAAGACTGTCATCTCCACCGTCAGATCCGCCTCCACCACCGCCGCCAAGCGATGCTGACCATCGACCAGGACGCCGCGAGTGTCGAACGCGATTCCTTGGTGAGTCACCAACCACTCGCCGCGATGCATCGCGTCTGCGAAAGACCGCACCGTCGACCGCGACAGCGGCCGGTTCGAGGTGTTGGAGGCCAACAACTCAGTCGCCCTCGTCGGCGATATCTTCTGAACTCTGCTTCGCACGCTGCAACTCCGTCTCGGCCGGCGCCGCGTCCGTTCGGCCACGTCGTCGGCCGTCAGTATTCCTGGTCTCCCGGCACGAACGGCCGAGAAGGGCCGCGGCGAAGGGGATCTCGGACACCTCGGCGAAGACGGCATCGGGTCGAGCAGAGCAAGATCGGGGGGTTCGGCCAAGGCCGCCGAAGTCCAAAATCCCGTAAACGTTGACCTCCAATAAGATCAACGAACAACGACGGTTGCCCACGAACCCCATATGTCCGGTTCTATTGCAACCAAGAATGCAACCAAAACGATCTTGGTTGGCCCGAAGATCGTCTCTGGCGTGACAGCAGATCCTGGAGAGGGCCTAGAAGGTCAGCCGGGCTTCACCTCACTCGCAGACGATCACTGGCCCGGGCGTCTGAAGGAAGGCCTATGGCTAGTTCGGCCCTGCCCAGCACAGCCTGCCTGCGGTGCGAGATATCCGTCTCGCTATGCGCGGTCCGGACCTGAGGCACGACGCATGCAGATGAAGCGTTCTGGCGCTGGAGCCGTCCATGATCAAGAGACCGACTTCAGCGATTAATTCGGTTTAGGTGATCTCTAGCGAAGCTGATGGCTGGGTGTTCGTCCAAGGACTCGTGCTCGGACATGCGCACCGATCTCACGCGTTGATCCTGGAAGTTTGGCTGTACCTGCTCCGCACGCATTGCCGTCAGGTTCGTATGGCCCCAGACATCGGGCTCAGGGAAATTCACACCGACGCCGCAAACGTATTGGCAGGTCACAACGCCGTCGTTGATCGTGGCCACGGCGAATTCGGCACTCTCGTGTTGATCAGAAATGTGGGAGTTGAAGCAGCGTTTGGGTCGTAGTCGGCACGTAGACGACCTTCGCGGTCGCCGTGCGGTAGTCCATCCGACGCGATGGCTCGCTGACCCCGTGCCGCCGACCCCCTAGATCGGTGAGCGATAGCTTTACCAGGGAGGTTCGTCGTCCACCATGGGGTCGGGTTCAGGCTCGTCCTCTGGCTCGCCGATCGACCACTTGTCCACCAGTGTCATGGTGCGGTTGTTGGGCTCGAATCGGTCATCAATCCGGTCGATCGCGACAACGAGTGGAATCTGCGCCGAGATCCCCGACAACACGCACGTGCCGGTTGGCAATATCGGAAGCGACTCGAACGAGACTCGGTCGAGGTAGGACACGGCCTTCTCAATGGCCATGATGTCGAGGTTGTTCACGAGACGGTGCAGGAAGTAGTTGTGCAACTGGGAGATGATCGTCTCGGAGATGTCGTGGGGCCGCTGGCTGGCGATCGTCAAAAAGACACCGAACTTGCGGCCCTCTTTGATGATCTCCTCGAAAGTCTCTAGCCGGTAGTCCTTCCACGCCTCGCTCTCGCGGGCCGACGATGACGACAGGATGTTATGCGCCTCGTCGACGATGATGTTGAGGTAGTCCGACGTGCCGGGCCGCGCCTTCTTGGCGTCGTACATCTGTCGGCAGATGAGCAGCGGGAGCACCTTCTTCATCTCCAGGCTGACATGCCGGAGCGAGATGACGGTGAGGGGTGACGCCAGCAATTCGTTGTCTGAAACCTCGATCAGGCGCTTGATCCGCGGCATGCGGGTCTCGAGTCGCTTGATGAGCGGGCCGAGATGCTCGCGGTTGGCGAAGCCGTTGAAGATGTCGGAGTAGTACTGCAGGACGATCTTGAACCGGATCCGATCTACATCCTGGAGGCCGTCCGGGGCGATCGGCATCGCAGCGAACTTGTCGTAGGTGAGGCTCCGGAAGAAGGTGTCGTTGCCGGGCTCGTTGGCGTAGACGTTCGAGACGCCAGATTGCTTGTAGTAGTAGGTGCGGTCGCGGCTGTGGTAGCCGAGGTTGGTCTGGATGTCGGTGATGTAGTCGCGAAGCTGTCGGGGCGATTTACTCCCGAGGCAGCTCTCGATTTCCTCGAGGAACTTGACGATCAGTCCCTTGTCGAGGGTGGCGTCGTTGCTCTTGATTGCGGCGTACACGATGCCGCCCATCGCCGCTTTGAGCTCTGTCTCGTTGGTAAGGCGCCGCTCCCAGTAGTCGCTTTGGAGGGCACGTTGCAGGAACGGGGCTTGGGTCTTCTCGGTGGCATCGAGCAGGACGGTCCAGAAGATGGGGTCTTCCATCACTGCCTGTGACACCGGGAGACGATCGCCGTTGTCGTCACGCGTGGACAGGACGTACTCGGTCTTGAGCGCGTCCTCGATGATGACGGATCCGCTGGGGGCGGCCGGGCCCGTGTCGGTTTGGTTGACGTACTCGCCGTTGAAGTCGATGAGGACCAGGCGAGCGCGTCTCCTGAACGTCGCCGAGTCTCGATAGGTGGCGAGCAGCTCGTGGTAAAGCTTGGCCAGGGTGTAGGACTTGCCGCTGCCGGTGTTGCCGAAGATGCCGACGTGGCTGGCGAATAGCGCGTTGACACCGATCCGGACGGGCTGGCCCTTCTCCATCGCCAACTTGCCGATGGTCAACGGTGCATCGCCCGCACCGACGAAGCTGTGGATGCGGTTGAACTCCTCGTCGGTGAGCAGGAAGCACTCGTTGTCGACGAGCGGCAGCTCGCGAACCCCGCGTTGGAAGGAATCCGCCGTGAAGAAGCCCACCAGGCTGACGGTGAGGACGCGTTCGACGCGGTCCTGTTGACTGCGGTAAGCGGTGTCGGAGTGAGCCTCAGCGACGGTCTCGCCGTCGACCTTGGCGATGATCTCGCTGAAGCCCTTGCTGATCTTCAGATATCCGCCAACGCCCACATTGCGCAGCACGTCGCCGCGGTAGAGCAGGTGCGAGCCGTTCTTGGCCTTATCGACGGAGATGCGAACTGTCCGGCCTTGGACGCCGACGACTCGGCCAACCTTGAACACGGAGTCGTCGGTCAGACTCCGGTCGTCAGTCATGGCCAGGTACCAGTGGCTCCCGCAACGCGACGTTGACCTCGACCGTCGCATCAGGTCGCCGGGGTGGGCGCGGCACCAGCGGTTCGAAGAAGCGACGGGTGATGGTTCGGAGGTCGTAGGACTCCTGGTCCTCGCCCTCAGCGGCCTGGGCGGGGCCGACGACCCGGATGTTGCCGTTGGTCGTCTGGTACCCAGCAAAGCGCCCTTCGATCTCGGAGATCGATGCCGGCTTGTAGGCGAAGATGAATATCTGCAGCGTGGGGTTCGTGCGAGCGGCCCGGACGAGCAGCTCACGGATGTGCTCGTCACGGCAGGAGAACCCGATGAGGAAGAGGACGCTGTTCTCCTTCTCGAGGTCATTCGAGAAGATGCGCAACAGGTCGTAGTAGTTCTGGTTGAGCACGGTCTGCTGGAACTTGGCCTTCGTCGGGTTCACGATCGGTAGGTCTTCATACCGGCGAAGGAAGGCCTCGATTCGATCAGCTCCGTCGGCGGCCGGCTCGGCCTCCAACAGGCTCTGCGCGGTCGTCTCTCCGGCCACAGGGAGTAAGAGATCATCGATCTCGGCGAGCATCGAGTCGAGCTCATCGATGATGGCGAGCGACGGCTCGAACAGGATGTCGGTACGCGCCTCATCGCCGTCAGGGTCGTGATCGGCGGTGATCCAGCCGACCGAGCCATGGAGCTTGAGCAGGTTGAAGGTCGGAATCTCGGACAGGTTGTCGTACTGCAGGCTGCGGCGCGACAGCACAGCGCCAAAGTTCGTGGTGCTGAAGCGCGGGTTGAACCGTCCGGAGAAGCCGTCGTTCAGTTCGAGCTGAAGCTTCTCGGCGGAGACCTCGATCGTCAGGTCGACGTTGGTGGTGAAAACATTGACCTGCTTGTTGATGATCGAGCTACGTCGACGCAGCAGTACGCGGTTGATCGTCTGCAGGAAGAGCGTGTAGCTCTCAAGCACCCGGGCAGCGCCCGCGTCTGCACCAATAAGTTGACGATTCCTGACCAAGACCGACTGGAAGAACGATGCGTAGATCGAGGCCCGAGCGCGAGTTCTCGCTGCCTCGCCCGCGGTCGAGTTGTCGATCTCGGCGAGGAGGTTCTCCGTATCGCCGAGAACGCTGAAGTACTCGCTCGACGCCCCGGCGCCGACCAAGAAGTTCAGGTGGGCGTCCTGCACGATGTCGCGCAGTTGATCGATTGAGAGGTCGTGATCGCCGCTCATCATCGGCGCGGCTCGAGGTACCCGTACGATCGGGACCGTTCTCTATCTACTAATACGCGGGATTTGCACATTTAGTTTCCCTATTATATAGATAACGTCGTTTCTCTAAAGCTGGCTGCAATCAGGGCCAGGCGTTTGTGTAGACATGACCCACTCCCTCGATCGCGGCCTGATCGTATGGCCTGGCCGACACCCGAATCGAGAAACGGCCCGCGCACCATCCCGGGCAACTGCCCGTGTGGGTCCGGGAGTCACGATCAAGCGCGCCGCGTCCACGCATCAGGCGAATCGCGCACCGGGCGGCCCTGTAATCGCGACCGCCGGTTGACAGACTGGGCGTTGTGGCGGGCTACGAGAGCGATCCGGGACGACGAGAGTTCGGCGAGTACGTCGATCTGCAGCGGACAGTCGTACCCGTGGTCAGCTGGGAAGACGAGCGGTTCTACCCGCAGGGGTCGGCGGTCTCGATCGGGATCGGCGGCTGGTTTATCACTGCCAAGCACATCCTCGAAGACCCGCAGCGTCGCAGTTCCCGCGAGTTGCGTGACGGGCGCGCCGGCCTGTTCATCATTTGGGAGTTCGACTAGCCGCTGCCGAACGGCGATGTCCAGGCAAAGCTCATACCGGTCCTCGCCATCGACGAACACCCCACCGCGGACCTTGCGCTAGTGAGTGTCCAAACGGAGATGGACGGCGAAACGATGAGCTTTCCTGCTAACAAGTTTGCGGCCCGAATGCCGGGCGAAGAGGAGAAGCTCCGCGGCTTCGGTTACCCCCGCTCGGGCATGAGCGGGAGTGCGCCGATCGCGACGGCGGCGATCATCGACTACGAGCGGCGCTTGGTCCAGTCGAGCGGTCCCGTCATCGAACGCCATCCGGTCCGCCGCGACTCGTCTGCGATCAATTTCCCTGCCGTAATGACGAATGCGCACGACGAGCACGGTATGTCGGGCGGCCCTGTCATCGATGCCGACGGCGTGATCATCGGGGTCATCTCCCGGGGAATGCCGCCTGACGATGACGGCGGCGACTGGGTCTCCTACGTGTCGTTGATCGGACCGGCACTCCAGCTGACCGGGCTACTTGGGTCGAGCGCCGGATCAGAAGAAGAGGTGAGACTCGGCCAGCTCGCGATGGAAGACAAGATCGGCTTTGAGCTGTACGACTCGTTCGAGGTGATCGGCGGCCCGGACGGAATTGAGGTCCGTTACACGCTTGGGGACGATTCGGCCGCCTGCTGACCTTCCGCGTCGGACTTCTGACCCAAGGTGGGCATCAATCCCTCGAAGCTGCCGAAGTCGAAGTTCAACTCGAGCAGCCCGTCCAGCACCATTGGCAACGCCTCGTTGTCGAGCGTCGGATCCTTCAGCTTGAACCGATGAGCGAGCGCGAGACTCGACCCGGTGTAGCCGGTGATGCGGCCATCCTCTCGCCGCCCGGGCGCGTCGATCCGCTCGATCAGATTGAACGCCTCAAGGCGACGATGGGCCTCGTAGGTGTCCTTGAGGATGCCGTAGTTGAACTCGCGGTCTTCGGCCACCACGAAAACGCCGCCGTTGGCGTGATGCCCCGGGTGTCGAGCCGCCTTCTGGCGAATCATGAAGTAGGTGGCGATCTCGGAGTCTTCGAGGCACCAGAGCCAGCCGTTGCAGAAGAACGCCGCCGGCACGCCGAACCACTGGTGAGGACCCGGCACGGAGAACGGCCGTGGTGTCGCCAGGCCGTCATCGCCACCCAGGTCGTTGAGCCGAATCCGCAACCGGCCGGTCCTCGTCGCGCTCGGGGTTACGAGCCGGGCCTGCTCGAGCCGTCCGAGGGCCGTCTGTAGCTGCGCCGCCCGGTTCCGTTCAGCCTTGCGGACCGTCACTCGGTCTCGGCCGGCCACAGCCGGGACGGCCAGGAGATCGAGCCACCCGAGCTGATTCTCGGACCGCTCGATGTCCCGGGTGATCTTCGATGGATCGGCTCCCGTGCGCAGATAAGCGTCGGCAACGATCGTCACCAGCAGCCGCAACGTCTGACCGCGCGGCGCGATCAGTCCCGAACATGGGGGGCGTTCCGCGCGAGACGGAACGCTCGAACGCTCCCGGTAGACGAATGTGTCCGGCAGGGCCACCGGGCCAGCCAAATCCCAGGTCTCCTGGATCCCGTTGCGCACGCGACGATCGAGACCGGGCTGGTCGTTCTCGTCTTCCAATCCGACCAACCGACGCTGTCGAACTGTGATCTCGCTCACAATCTGAGGCCCCTCGCCTGGCTTGATACGCCGCGCTTGATCCGCATAGAGCTGCGCTATGCGATATGAGGAGATGACGCGGCTCCATGCGGATCAAGCCCGCACATCACGAGCGTACCGGGCGGGTGGACAGGACGCCAACGAGGTCGGTCATATGGATGGCGACAGGCCGGACGAGGGGGTGTTGAACATGTTGATGATCGTGCTGGGGGTCGCGGTGGTCATTGCTATCGCGGTCGTGTTGGTCGTCGCGATGGCAATGCCGCCGTCGCGCCAGAACCACACGCAGTCGGTGCTGGGCATCATCCCGCGGACGGTGCTCGCGTGGCGGGGCATCGGGGGTCACGAGCCCGCGTTACCGGTCCCATCGCCCGACGAGGCGCCTGCCCCGTCCCCGCCGACCGGCGCGTAGAGAGCCGGCCCAGTGGTGAGCCCCGCCTCGCGGTGCACCGGCGAGTGACCTGACCGAGGTCGTCGGTCCCCTGATCTAGTCTCCGGATCATGGCTGAACTCGTCCTGCAGGCAAGCGATGGTCACGTCGCGCGGCTGGCACACGAGGCTGATCCGGTTCGCGCCATCGTCGAGCTAATTTGGAACGCGATCGACGCCGAGGCGTGGAACGTCGTCGTCCGGATTGAACGGGACGGGGCGTGGGAGGGCATCAACTCCATTCACGTCGAGGACGACGGCCACGGGATCAGTCGCGACGAGGTCGACACCGCGTTCGGCCACATCGGTGACTCCTGGAAGGCGTTCGCCGAGAAGTCCAAGAACGACGTCCGCGGGCTGCACGGCAGCCTCGGCGAGGGCCGGATTCGTGCCTCCGCCCTCGGCGCGCGGGTCAGTTGGGAGAGCCGCAGCTGCGACACGGCCGGTCAGTGGTTCGAGATCAAGATCAACGGACGCCGCTCCAACCGGAACGTGTTCAGCTGGAACGCCGTCCCGCTGGACGACGGACCGAGCCGCACCAGGTTCGCGGCCTACAACGACGAGCAGCGTCAGTTACGTCCGTTGGAAGCGAACGCCGCGATGCCAACTCTGCGCTCCCACTTCGCCCCGATCCTGCTCACCGAGCCGGCACTCGCGATCACCTACGACGGGGGCTCGCTCGATCCGGCCGAGGAGATCGCGGCCGATACCTCCCTCACCCTCCCGATCGCGGTAGGTGGCGAGCTCGGCGAATTCCAACTACGGATCATCGAATGGCGGCAAGGAAAGCACCGCGTTATCTACTACGGCACCGACGGTCAGCATTTCGCCTTCGAGGAGCCTGGCTCGGAGGTCGAGGGACATTTCCCGTTCTCGGCCTACGTCTCGTGGGCGGGCTTGCAGGACAAGGTGTCATTGCTGCCCCTGGGTGACATGGCACCATCGCCGGTCGGCGATCTGTGGCAGGCCGCTCGGCAGGCGATCAGAGATCACTTCGCAGCCCGGCTTCGGGAGCGCCGACGAGATCGTGTACGCGAGTACAAGGAAGCTGGCGTCTACCCCTACACAGACGAGCCGACCTCCGAGCCCGAGCAAGCCGAGCGGGCAGTGTTCGACGTCGTGTCCGGAGCCCTCGGATCGCACATCGCCCGCAAGGACAAGGTCGCGGCCCGACTGACACTCACGCTGATCCGCGACGCGATCCGGCACGACCCGGTGAAGTTGGCTGTAGCGCTCGGGGAGGTCACCGCTCTCAAGCCCGACGATCTTGATGCGTTTACCGCTCTGCTCGGAGAAACCACGCTCCCGGCCATCATCAAGTCGGCCAACATCATCTCAAGCCGAAACAAGTTCCTGGTCGCACTGAATCACCTCATCTTCGACCCCGTTGACTCCGATGTCGTCGGCGAGCGGGACCACCTACATCGGATTCTGGAGGGCGAACTCTGGATCTTCGGTGAGGGCTACAACATGATGAATAGCGAGAAGGGCCTTACCGAGGTGCTTCGGACGCACCTGAGGCTCGAAGGTCTGCCCGAGAAGGACGCCGTGCCCGTCAAGCGATGGGACGGCAAGTCTGGTCGCGTCGACCTACACCTCGCCGCGCGGGCGCAGCAGTTTGATCGGGTGCGGCATCTCATCGTTGAACTGAAAGCTCCCGACGTGCCGATTGGCCGTCGAGAGCTCGATCAGGTTGAGGACTACGCGAACGCCCTCGCGACCAATCCGCAGTTCGCCGGCTCGACGGCTCAGTGGGACATCATCCTGGTGGGCGCGCGTCTTGACGATGTGGCAAAGAATCGAATTCACCCCGACGGTCAAGACGTCGGCCGGTTTTGGGCCCCCGAGCCGAAGCCGGGAGCACCCCGCGTCACCGCGTACGTTCGCCAGTGGCGTGACGTGATTGATGAGAACAAGCGGCGCCTCGACTACCTGATCGCCGCGCTTGAGCACGACCCATCCACCGACGAGTCGCTGAGCTCAATCCGTCAGCGCTACGCCGATGCCCTTCCGCTCCTGCCAAGTGCTACGAGTCTCGGAACGCCCGCCTCATAGCGGTCGTCCGGCGACGTCAGTCGGTCGGCGGGGCCGAATGTTGTCGCATGGGCTACCTACGCTTGGACCGTGCCAATGATCAACGAGGTCTTCCGGGCGGCGGCGCGTGCTGCCGGCCCAGAAGTGCTGGTTGCTGACACCGACGTCGTCCTGGGTGACGCCTGCCAAGTGTTAAGAACCGGCCGGCCGTCGGAACTGTTGCGCGCTATCGACGCGGGTACCGCGATCGCCTTCATGTCAGAGCAGACCTTCCATGAGATCGGCTGGATGTCAGCCAAGTCGGCGCGCGGCAACGACGTCGACCACGAGGCACTTCGCACCCTGATCACGACCACATACCTGCCACGCATCCCGGTGGTCTCGACGCCCACACCCGACGATGGGCAATGGATGCCCGATGCGTCCGACGTCACCGATCCCGACGATATCGCCCACGTTCAAGTAGCCCGACTCGTCGCCGCCCGGGCGGTCTACTCGCATGACCGGGACTTGCGTCGCCCGGGTCTGGCACCGCCCACGCGCGAGGCGTACGACCGGCGACTCGTGCACTTGTCGCTGACCACCGATCGAGCAGAGAACGAGCGCAGCATCGGCATGCTGGCCTGCGTCACCGGAGGCGGCACCAACGAGATCGTCAAATGGACGTCGGTGAGGCTGAAGGTCCGGCCGGCGACGCTGTGGCTCGGTCTGACCATGGTCTTTGCCGGCACGATGTACGTACTGGTGTCTCCACCTGAACGACGCCGACGCATCGCCGACGGGCTGGAGCCGATCATCGAACGGATTGGCACAGCGATCGAGCGCAGCGACCGAGCACGAGCGGAGTTGCAAACGACCCGACTGATCCCGGAGTTCGTGCCCGATCGGCTCGAAATGATCGTGGCGTCCCTGCTTGCACGCCGACCCGAATTGACGATGGGCGAGATCGGCGCAGAGCTCGGACTCACGACGGCTAGCCGCAGTCAACTGTCTGTTTTGCTGCGTGGTCACCCGGTCTTCGAACGCTCGTCACGGTACGGCTGGTCGGTGGGGCGCCGCAGAGATCAGCTCGCCACGACACCCCGAACCATCGGCACGCAGGCCAGCGAAGATGTCGGCACCCGCAGCTAGCTTGCGAAGTATGCAACGCGCCTACATCGAAGCCCACTGCGCACTCGTCGAGTCGTTCGAGCTAGCTCGATCCTGGACGAGCGTGGGGCCGACCTCGCTGATTGCGCCGTCGACCTCGGCGGTGACGGCCTCAACATGGCTTGAGCACACCGGCGTTCCGATCGGGACGACGGGTAATCGTCACTCTCGCTTCACTGCTCGGCCGCGCGGCACGGTCATCGCTTGGTGTCTTCATCTGGATGAGGTCCTGAACATCGAACGCACCCGCGACGTCGATGCGATCGTGCTCGTACGCGCCTTCGAGCAGCACGCGCCCTGGATCACGGCGCACGAGGCCGAACACCTCGGCGGCGAGTTTGTGCCCACCGTTCCGGAGGCGTCACCTGCGATCAAAGCAATGGTGAAGGGCATCAGCCTGCTGCCCATTGTCAATCAGGGGCTGGCAGACTCACGCGAACGATCGATGGCAGTCCAGGCGCTGACGTACTTCCACGATCATGGTCATCAGCTCAACCCGGCGCAGCTCGTCACCGAGGCCATCCGCAACGAGTGGCCCCGCGAGAGCCCGCTCGAGTTGGCCGATCTCGCCCGGCAAATCAACGCTGGTAAGCGTCTGCGGTTCAAACGGCGGCTCGTGCCGGAAGTCCTCACGGAGTGGTCGAACGCCGCATCGCGCCCTCCGCAATAGGAGGCCGTAGGTCTGACCTACGTAGGAATCGGCTCATCGAACATCAAATAGCTCTCAAGTGCACGCAAATCAATGTGACCAGCAGGCTGGTTACAGAGCCGCTGGAGGTCTCGTAGAGATGTTTACCACCGTGTTGACAAACGACTTGAGTCCGCGCATATTCGCACAAATTTGAAGCTGCGCTTGGCTGGCTCCGCCGGTCAGAATCGGCGATACAGAGCATCGATCCGTCCACATACGCGATGTCGAGGTCGCGGCCCGCGCGCTCTCGTCGGGGGCCCAGTGATCTCAGACTTCGGCTATCTCGACCAGGTCTTCGAGGCCCGCAAAGTCGGCGGCGTTGCGGGTCAGGACGGGCAGATCGTTCGCCAACGCGACGGCGGCGATCAGCAAGTCGGCGAACCGCCGACGCGAGTTGCGTCCCTGCGCCCGGACGGCCGCGTAAACGCGGCCGTAGGCGCGAGCAGCCTCAACGTCGAGCGGCAACGGATCGAAGGTGGCCTCAGCCCGCTGCAACCGGTCCTGCCTCCGAGCACGCTCAGTCTCATCGCCGGCCGCCGCCGGGCCGGCGGCCAACTCGGCCATGGTCACAGCCGACACCGCCATCTGTACCGGCAGCGCGTCGACCGGAATGCGATCCAAGTCGATCACGACCGACGTATCGAGCAGCGCCCGCTCAAGCCGGTCAGCCACGAGGCGAAGCGTCCTGATCGGCGTGACGGTCCAGATCCTCCCGGACCGTGTCCCAGTCCAACGACGGGGCATGCCGGAACACCTCGGCCACCGTCACCGCATCCACAAACCGGTCGCGACGCAACGGGCGCAACTCCCCCACCGGCCGGCCGTTACGAGTCACCACGAAGCTGTTGCCATCGTCGAGCGCGCGCATGATCCGACCGCTGTCGTTGCGAAGCTCCCGCTGGCTGATCTGCTCGCTCATGCATGAAGTGTAGCAACAGGTGCTACAGCGCTATAGCGGCCTAAACGCTGTGCGCCACAGTGCACAGACGACCGCCACAGTCGCCACCGCCCACACACTGCCAGGTGGGCTCCTGAGGTGACCGCAGCCAAGCGGGACGACGGAACGGTCGGGCACTGCGGTTCGACACCACCACTTGAACAAGATCCGAGCCGTTTGACGACCCTCGACCCTCAAATCCGGTCGTCCAGGGCTGTTCAACGCCGGCGTATGTCACCTCGTGACGGCCGGTCTCAGGGTCAAATGAGGGTCAATCGCCACCTCAAGCACCCGCGGAAACAACTGAAGGCCCCGAATTCCGGGGCCTTCGCGGTGGAGCTGAGGGGACTCGAACCCCTGACCCCCACACTGCCAGTGTGGTGCGCTACCAGCTGCGCCACAGCCCCTTGCACAGCTGCTCGAACCTCCGAACCAGCCGTTGTCCGACACTACACGGAGCACCACACGTGGAAACCACCGGGCAGCGCTGGCCACGACACGCCCAACGCCTAGACCCCCCGGATTACGGGGATTTTCGAGGTGCGGGCCATACTGGGGCTGCATGACACACACCGACCCAAGGGAGACCTCGTGAACCGCAAGGAACTGGTGGCAGCTGTCGCCGACGCCGCCGACCTCGAGCAGAAGACGGTCGACGCCGTTCTCCGCTCGCTCCAGTCCACGCTCGAGGGCGCCGCCGCTAAGGGCGAGAAGGTCAGCGTGCCGGGCTTCTTCGCACTCGCAGTCGGCGACCGCGCCGAGCGCGAGGGCCGCAACCCCGCCACGGGCGAGACCATCAAGATCAAGGCCGCCAAGACGGTCAAGCTCACCGCCGGCAGCGCCCTCAAGGAAGCCGCCAACAAGTAAGTCCCACTGACGTCGAAGGCCCGGCCCGCTTACCGCGGACCGGGCCCTTGTCGTCGACGAGCGTCAGCCCGACTTGGTCGATGACGCCGAAGGCGACGGAGACGGCGACGCAGCCTTGGACGTAGGCGATGGTGACGGCGTGACGGACGGACTCGGCGCCGGGCCGGTCTTCAACGCCTTGGCCACGGCCGCGTTGAACGCCGACAGCGTGTGGCCGATCGACTTGCCGTTCACCTTCACCGTCGGTGTTACGTTGACGCCGTCGCGCGAGGCGCGCTCGGTCAGGGCCTCGACGAGCGCCTTGTGGTCCTCGTTCGACACGCAACCCTGGAACGTCGTCAGGGCCGCGCCGGTGATGCCGGCCGCCTTGGCGTACGTGGAGAGCTGGGCGTTGGTTCGCCCGTTCTCACCCTCGTCGGGCTGCACCTGTTTACCGCCGACCTTGCCGTACAGGACGTTGTGGAACGCGACGAACTTCTCGACGGAGATGTCGGAGGCGCAGAGGGCGGCGTTGGCGGCGCGGCTCGAGTAGCGGTTGCCGCTCGACGAGCGGTCCAGGATCGAGATCGTGTGGAACCGCACCTGAGCCTTGTTGGCCCGCACATCCTTGTCGAGTGTTGTGACGACCGACTGCTCGAAGGCCAGGCAGATCGGGCACTGGAAGTCCTCGTAGACGTCGACGGTCGCGGCGGCCTTCTTGCCGAACACCACCCCGTTGGCGACGGTGGCGTTCTTCGCGGTCAGCGAGCCCTCGATCTTGGCCCGGCTGCTCTGCACCCCGATGCCGATCAGGACGACGAGAACGATGACGCCGGCCAACGAGCCCTCCAGCCAGCGCGTCCGCGAGGCGGCACGGGCCCTGCGGACGGCCAGCTGCGCCTCGTACTTGCGCCGTCCCTGATCGGTACGCAATCGCTTTGCCGAGGGCGGTTCGACGATGTCGTTGCGGGCAATGTAACCGTCGAGCGAGAAATACGTCAGCGCCCATACCACCAGGTATGCCGCAAGAACCAGCAACCCGAGATCGCGAAGGATGTCGAGGGTGTACTCGGTGCCGCCGCCGCCGGTGGTCCCACCGCCGCCGAAGCAACCGCACTCCAGCTTGATCCCGCGGATCGACGCCTGGATCAGCCCGATCAGGAACACCACGAACAGCACCCCGGACACCGCTGCCGCGATGCGCGTGACGAGTCCCAGGATGAGCAGCACGCCGAGCGCCAGCTCGAGGATCGGCAGGCCGTAGCCGATGCCCCTCGACAGCCACTCCGGCGTCGCGTCATAGGCGCGCACGGCCTGCGTGAAGGTCCGTGGCGAGCGGATCTTCGACCACGCGGCCCAGATCCACACCACGCCGAGGACGAGCCGAGCGACGGTGCCCAGCCACGGGCGAGCAGCGTTCCAGTTCATAAAAGGTCTCCGGTCACGAGGGACGATTGTGCCTCAGGCCGTCAGGATTACTGCTTGGCTACGATCGGCAGGTCGTGCCGAATGGCTTCTCGCTCGGTGGTGCTCTGCAGGAACGACACCCGCGCGTAGTCGTCCGGCCCGAAGAGCAGCACCTGCGCCGAGTGGGTGGCGCCGTCGTCCTCGGCCAGGGTGATGTGCGCGGCGGCCTGCGCGGCGTCGATCTGCTGCTGGGTCCCACGCAGGCCGACGTACGTCGCCTTGCTCTTGCCGGCCAGTGCCTCGAAGGTCTTCAGCCAGGTGGCAATGACCGGTCCCGTGTCGCGCTTCACGTCCGTCGACACGAAGACGACCATCGTCTTGGCACCGACCGACGCCGGCACCTTGGCCAGCGCCTGCGAGATGTCGGCCAGCGTCGTGGGGCAGACGTCGGGGCAGTTCGTGTAACCGAAGAACAACAGGGTCGGACGTCCGCGGGTGGCCGTGCCGAAGGCGAACGACGTGCCCGCGGTGTCGGTCAGCGTGAACGACGGGCGCGGCTGCGGCGGCGTCAGCCCGAAGCCGTCGTACTTGCTATTGCCGTTGTTGACCTGGTCGTTGAGCTGCGATCCGGTGGCGCTCTTTCCCGTTCCACTGCTCGAGCAGCCGCCGACCAACAGCCCGAGCACGAGCAGCAGGGCGGCGAGCGCGGTGGAACGGCGAGTCACGAGTGGTCTCCCGACATGTTCATGGTCCTCGACGATTGTCCGGCCGGCTCGGCGGCCGCTGGAACGGGGGCACCCACCGCGATGACGGGCGCCACCACGTTGATGGTTCCGGCGTTCTGGAACTGCACAGTCATGTCGACGGTCTGACCCGCGACGACCGGGCCGAAAAGCTGCCCGATCATGACGTGGCTCCTGCCGGTACTGAGTGTGAAGGTGCCGTGCGCCGGTACTTCAACGCCGTTGGCGCTCATCGCCGACATGTCGCCGTTCGCGCCCACGACGTGCAGCGTGGCGGTGGCGCCGGCGCCGGTCTGCACGTTGAGCAGCCGGTCGGGCTTGGCCGTCGTGTTGTAGACGGTGAAGTACCCGGCGGCCAGCTTCGTCGGTGGCACCGGCGCGCGGACGTACGCGTCGACGACCGACACCCGGCCCGGGCCCGTCGTGGTGGCCGAGCCGGCCGACGTCTGACCGAGGATGAGGCCGGCGGCGCCGAGCACGGCAACCACGGTCGCACTCGCGACCGCAGCCGCCGAAACCTTCACGCTGTCTTCCGACCCTTCGCCCGGGACACCACGGCCAATCCGAGGGCCGCGGCCGCGACCACCAGGGCGATGATCGAGAGCACGACCGGCCCGGTGTTGCTGTCCCCGTCCGAGTCTGCGCTCTTCGCCTGAGGGGTAGCCGTGACCGACGGTTCCGTCGACGAGCCGGCCGTGCTCGCGCTGCCCAGCTCGAGCACGGGCGCCGGGTGCTCGGGCTCCTCGGTGCTGCCCGGGGCAGGCGTCTCGATCCAGCGCACCACCGAACCGTTGCTGTACGTCTGGATGGCCTTGAAGGTCAGGGACTTCGCCTTCGGCAGCTGCCCGGCGATGATCGTGAACTCGCCGTACTCGCCGGGCTTGAGACCGCCGCCCTTCGCGGCCGTCCAGGTGATCTGCGAGACGGCCTCGGTGATGTTGCCGTCGTCAGTGACGATCGGCTTAGCCAGCTTCTCCGTCTTCTGGACGTGCGTCCATCCAGGTACCGGCGCGACGTCCACCGACGCGATCGGCGTGGCCGTCGGCAGCTGCACCGTCAGCCCGACGGTGTTCGCGTCGGCCTCCTCGACCGGGACGCGGAAGGTGATCTCCTGGTCGCCGCCGCCGCTGATCGCTCCGGGCGCGGTGACCGTGACGTGCGCGAGCGCGGGCGCGCTCAGCGCGACAAGCAGGCCGAACGCCCCCAACAGAGTGAGGGCGACGGTACGCAGGCGGTGCATAGGGCTCCAGTCAGTGCAGGGACAGGACGACATCGGTGGTGGTGGCGTCGAATTGGGACGTGGTGACGACAAGATCGATCTCCCAGCGCCCGCTGACCGGCAGGCTCGTGCTGCCGTCCCAGGTGCGCGACCCCTCCTTGGTCAACGTCACCGGGATGGGCCCGATCTCCCGCGCCTGCTGGGTAGCCGACGCGGTGATGGACGTCGGGCTGGCGCCGGTGACGTCGACGGTCAGCTGCACGGTGCCGTGCGTCCCCGGGTCGGAGGTGACGGTGACCGACGCACCGCCGCCGAGGGAGGCCGTGGCGCTGACCGGTTCGCGGTACTGCACGGCCAGCGACTCCTTGCCGCGCGGTTCGGCGACGAGCACGCCCGTCAGGCCCAGCACGACCATCGCCACAATCGCCTCGACGTACACCGAGCGCCGCAGCCGTTCCGTCTCGAGTGGGGCGGTGTCGGGCTCGGGATCGGCCGCCACGAGATCGGCCGTCATGGCGTACGCCAGCTGCGGGCGGTGGAAGCGGCGCCGCACCACGCTGCGCGAGATGTACGCCAGCGCCAGGAGGGTGATGAACAGCAGCACCTTGGCCATCACCAGCAGGCCGTATGTCGTGCCGAAGATCGCGTCGACGGTGCCGATGCCGCGCCACGCCGCGTACGTGCCCGTGCCGGCGAGGACGACGACCGAGTTGAACGCGGTGGCCGAGAAGACCGGCAGCACGATGCTCAGCTCCTCCGGGTCGCGGCGTGGCAGCAACGCCACGACAAGCACCACCAGACCGCCGACCCACGCCATCATCGCCAGCAGGTGCAGCATGTCGATGGGGATGGACAGCCAGTTCGGCGACGTCGTGTCGGCGTGCCCGCCGGCCGATACGGTGTACACCAGCCCGACAGCCAGCGCGCCGCCGACGGCCTCCCACGGCGCCCGCTCGGCCCCCGTCCGCAACGATCTGGCGAGTAACAGCGCGATCGCAGCGAGCAGGACGAGCCGGACGCTGTGCAGCTGGCCGTAGTCGGTGCGCAGCGTCGACTGCAGCAGCGACCAGTGCCGCAGGCCGGCGGGCCCCTCCCCCGCGGTGTACGGGCCCTGCAGCGTGAGCTCGAGCAGGGCGCCGGCGACCGCTGCGCCCCAGCCCGTCCACACCACCCGGCGCGCGCGGACGTCGTCGCGCCCGGCCGGCCAGACCGTGAGCAGCAGCCAGGCCCCGCCGAGCACCGCGAGCCCGCCGTAGGTGATCCACCGGCTGACGTCGAACAGCGCACCCGTGGCCCCGTTCGTCGCCGTCGTGCTGATGCTGCCACGAGCCAGTGCGCCGTTGCCGACGACGAAGCGGATCGTGCCCGCGACCGGGTGCGAGTCGGCGCTGATCACCCGGAAGCTCGCCGTGTACGTGCCGTCGCCGAGCCCATTCACGAGCTGGTCAGTGACCTTGCTGGCGTCGCCGTTCGGATGGGTGGCCGCAGCGGCGTCAACGCGTTTGCCGCTGCCGTTGGTGACGTGCAGGTAGCCGATGCCACCCAGCCCGACGCTCTCGTCGAAGGTGATCGTGACGCTCGCCGGGGCCTTGGCCAGGCGCGAGCCGTCAGCCGGCGTCGAGGTGACGACGGTGGCGTGCGCCTCGGCCGGCGCGGCGAGCAGCAACCCGGCGCCGATCAGACTGACAAGTATTAGCAGGAAACGCTTCACGGTCACGCGACCGTTCGCAGGTCGGTGGGGCCGTCGTCGACATGGGTGTGGACGGCCTGGGCCGGGCTCGGCTGGATCGCGCGTTCCGTGCGGTCGAGGAAGACGAGCAGGACGAGCCCCGCAAGCGCGGCGAGGTGCGTGGCGAGCCGGTCCGGGCCGACCGCGCCCGTGACGATGTCACGCACCGACAGCACGGACAGGATGGCCAGGAACGTCGCGAGGAGCGGCACGAGGCCGGCGGCCCGGCGCGGCAACCAGGCGGCAGCGACGAACGCGGCGGCGGTGGCGAGGTCCCACGCGGCCATCTCGTGTGCGCCGTGCATCGACATCGCCATACCAATGCTGTCGCCGACCAGCGCGGGCAGGCCGATGCCCAGCTGGACCAGCCCGGTGACGAACAGCGCGACGCGAAGCAGGGTGCGTCGACGGTGCACGCGACGGGCGGGCAAGACAACGTCGGCGACGATCTGGTCGGCGAGGTCGGGCACGGGCGTGGCGTCGAGGCGGGCCGTGCGGGTGAGGTTCGTGGCCTGCTCGACCCACTGTTTGCACACGGGGCAGCTGCTCAGGTGGGCGTCGAGCGCGGACGTCGACATGCCCAGCGGCTCGCCGTCCATGCGCGCGGACGCCGCGGTCTGATACCGGTCACACCTCACGTCTGCTCTAGTCGCTCGGAGGGCCCTCAGAGTTCCCGCGTATTTTGGCTGTGACATGGACGGTGCTGCTGGAGACTTCGACGAGATCACCCTGCTCGCGCTGCGGGCCCGGCGGGGCGACACCGCCGCGGCGTCAGCGTTCGTGCGGGCGACCCAGGCCGACGTCTGGCGGCTGTGTGTGGCGCTCGGTTCGTCACAGCTTGCCGATGACCTGACCCAGGACACCTACGCGCGGGCGTTCGCGTCGCTGCATCGCTTCCAGGGGCGCTCGGCTGCTCGGACGTGGTTGCTGTCGATAGCGCGGCGGGCCTGTGCGGACGCAGTGCGTTCGGCGGTGCGCGAGCGGCAGTTGCCGGCGTCTACGTCTCGCGCCGAGGCCGATCCGTCGGGCGGCGTGGCGATGCGAATGCTGGTGTCGTCGCTGGAGCCCGCTCGCCGCGAGGCGCTCGTCCTGACTCAGGTGTTGGGGTTGTCCTACGCCGAGGCCGCGGACGTGCTGTCGTGCCCGATCGGCACGATCCGATCGCGGGTTGCGCGGGCCCGGACCGATCTGATGGACGGGCTGGGCGGTCAGGCCGCAGCGCTGGGCTGAGCCTGCTGTGCCTGGGTGGCCGCTTTAGTCACGAGGTGCTCGGCGACGAACGACATGGTCGGGATGGTGCCTGCCAGCATGACGAGCGCGTAGCGCCCGAGCGGCCACCGCAGCTTGATGCCCAGCAGCGCGGTGACGATGACGTAGACAACGAACAGCCAGCCGTGCGCGATCCAGAGGTAACCGCTGGCCGTGTCGATGTCGACGCTGGTGCCGTACTTGAAGATCAGCGTGATGCAGCCGGCGATCAGGACGACGCCGGTGACGAAGGCCATGATGCGGTAGCGCAGCAGCGCGCCGTGGGCTTGCTGCAGCTCTGTCGCGGTGACTGGTGGCTGGGCGACGCCGAGCACGCTCGGGGCTTCGGTCATGACGTCGACGGTAGCCCGGGTGACCTGCGGCGGCTCGCGGGACACCCGTACGTCTTCCCGTAACTGTATGACGCTTGTGTATGCCGGCTCCGCACCCGGCGATGGCAGCCGTTCGACTTGTGGACAACCTGCGAGGACGAGCGGTGCGTGCGAAGATCTACGGCGTGCGCAGGTGGGGGATCGCACCAATTGCCCTGATTCTGGTCGGGGCAGTTGCGTGCACGAGCAGCGGCTCGGGCGGCAACACGACCGGGCCGACCTCTGCGCTGCCCACGACCTCGCCCGCCTCG
This sequence comes from uncultured Jatrophihabitans sp., assembly GCF_964244045.1. NCBI lineage: Bacteria > Bacillati > Actinomycetota > Actinomycetes > Jatrophihabitantales > Jatrophihabitantaceae > Jatrophihabitans > uncultured Jatrophihabitans sp. The sequence continues at coordinate 21,011 of NZ_CAXTHK010000001.1, forward strand.
ACGTCTGCCACCCCCACGGCACCCAGCACGTCCTCCAGTCCGACCCCGACCATTGCGACCACGGGTCCGAACGTCCGCCCCGGGGAGAAGCCGCCGACGCTTGAACGATTGGGCAGGCTGAACACAGCGGCCGGTGCTGACGCTTACGCCCGATACTGGATGCGGACGCTTGATTGGGCGTACGCGACCACTAGTTCGGCTGCGATCCGAAACCTTTATACGTCGAGTTGCGCCGGGTGTGCCGCCTTTTCCAGAAACATCATTGATTCGACACGCGCCGCCAACGAACACTTCATCGGCGGCCGAATAGTTGTAACAGACAGCACTGTGCAAGCGAACGACGGTCACGCTGGCGCCACCGCCGTGATCGATCTGACCTTCAATCAGACGCCTTTAAAGGTGATCAGCGCCTCCGGGCGGCAGGACGGAGAGGCACCGTCAATACACGCTGGAACGTTCCGCAATTGGCTTCGATGGACCGGCTCGCGATGGACGATTGTGGATTGGAAAAGGGCAGTTAAGTGACTCGGCGACTGCGCTGTCTACTGGTCATGTCGACCCTCGTAGGATCAATGCTCAGCGCGAGTACGCCTGCAGTTGCTAACCCTTGCAGCTCAACCAAGAACATCTTTGGCTGCGGTGGCGCGGGGTCTGTATCCGTTTCGGGGAGTCGACCGGGCGCTGCAGGCCCCAAAACGTCTAGGGGTGGACAAGGCACGGTCCCGGTCGGAGCTACCCAACTTGTCGCCTGTGGCAGCGGCACTGCCGGCGACCTCAGCGGACTCGGTGACCCAGTTGCTCAAGACGACGCCGCGACCTGTGACTCCGTCGTTCCCGGATGCAAGCAGGCCGCACCGGGGGCCACGAGTGCCTCGATACGAGTCCAGAAACAAGCTAATGGGAGCTGGACCTACAACGGGTCGGTGTGCACACAACCAGCAAAACCCGTGGTCACGGCGGCGATGGTGCTCGACCGGGTAGTGCGCCTGGTCCCGACGGCGAAACTGGGCCTCGCGCCGCACGATTCGACGTTGGTCAACATCGAAACAATCATGTGGGTCGATGCACCCAAGAATCAGCAACTCCCGCCGCTGACAATCCTGGGGCAAGGTGTCACCGTGAGCCTCACCCTCGACCACGTCGAATGGGATTTCGGCGACAAGAACACCGCCACCACCAGCAGTCCCGGAAAGGCCTACGACAACGCGCACGACCCCTGCCGAACAGCGCAGTGCCCGAACTACTTCGGGCACACGTATCGCAGCAGCGGTCCGCTGACCATTCACGCCACGGCAACGTGGACCGCCAGCTTCGCCGTCGCCGGCGGGCAGGCGGCGACCATCCCGGGCACCGTCGCCGGACCCACGGCCGCCGGCAACGTGACCGTCAAACAGGCTCGCTCCGTCCTCATCCCCAACCCCGACGATCGCTAGCGCGATCGAACACGCGTTTGATAATATTGCTGCATGACCGCGTTCCAGGCCTCGCTGCTCGACCTCGAGGACGGCGTCCGGCTCGGTGAGCTCGCACCCGTCCGCACGCGGTTGAGCAACGGCGCCTGGATCGACGTGCACAACCACTGGGTGCACGGCGCCGACACGCTGTTCGACCGGCTGCGCGACGGCGTCGAGTGGCACGCCGAACGTCGGCCGATGTACGACAAGGTTGTCGACGTCCCGCGGCTGTTGCACTTCGTCGACGAGCAGCACGCGCTGCCCGACCCAGCGCTGGGCACCGCGAAACGCGCACTTGACCGGCACTACGCCGAGGAGCTCGGCGAGCCGTTCGCCACCGCCGGCCTGTGCTTTTACCGCGACGGGCGCGACAGCGTGGCCTGGCACGGCGACCGCATCGGCCGCGGCAACAAACACGACACCATGGTCGCGATCATCGTGCTGGGCGCACCGCGCGCGCTGCTGCTGCGACCACGTCCGGGCGTCGGCGACCCGAGCCGCACCCTGCGCCTCGACCTCGGCCACGGCGACCTCGTCGTCATGGGTGGCAGCTGCCAACGCACCTGGGAGCATGCCGTCCCCAAGACGGCGAAGCCGGTCGGGCCGCGGATCAGCGTGCAGTACCGGCCGCGCGGGGTGCGCTAGACCGAACGCCTGGGCAGGACCGCATCATCGTCGCCATCCAGCCAGGCGTGCACCAGCGCGTCGTGCTCCCCCACCCCGGGCGGACGGACAGCCGTGCCCACGGCGCTGTCCGAGTAGCGCACTGGGTGCCGGATCTGCCGCACCTCGCCGTCACCGAGATCGAGCGTCGGGGCCAGCCCGAACCCGTCGGCGCGCGCGATGGCGTTACCGACGTCGCCCACCAGTCCGGCCGGCACACCGGCCGACGACAGCAACGCTTCCCACTTCGCCGCCGGCAACGTCGCCGTCCTCAATTCAAGCGCGGGAATCAACTCATCCCGGTGGGCCACCCGATCGCTGTTACTGGTGAACCGCGGATCATTGGCCAGCTCCGGACGGCCGAGCACGCCGACCAGCCGCTCGAACTGGCCATCATTGCCGCAGGCAACAGCCAAGGGCCCGTCCGAGCAGCGCAGCGTCTGGTACGGCACCACCGACGGATGCCGGTTGCCCATCCGCCCCGGCGGAACGCCCGTGGCAAGGAAGCCGGCCGCCTGGTTCACCAGCCCACCGAGCAGGCTCGACAGCAACTCGACCTGGACGTGCTGCCCACGGCCGGTCGTCGCGCGCGCGGCCAACGCGGCCAGGATGCCGATGACCGCGTCCTTGCCGGTGAGCACGTCGACCACCGCGACGCCCACCTTCGTCGGCTCGCCGTCGACGTCGCCGGTGATGCTCATCAACCCACCGACGGCCTGGACCAGGAAGTCGTAACCCGGCCGGTCGCGTCCTGCGTCGTCACCGAACCCCGTCATCGAGCAATACACAGCCCGGGGATTGAGCGCCGACACGCTCGCGTAGTCGAGACCGAAGCGGGCCAGCGACCCGGGGCGATAGTTCTCCACGACGACGTCGGCGCGCGACGCCAGCGTGATCGCGCGCGCCCGGTCCTGTGGATCGGCGAGGTCGAGGGCGACGCTGTACTTGCTGCGGTTCGCGCACTCGTAGTACGCAGACGACCGCGCAGTCCATGGCGGGCCCCAGGCCCGGCTCTCGTCGCCCACACCCGGACGCTCGACCTTGACCACCGTCGCGCCCAGGTCGGCGAGCGTCATGGCGGCCATCGGGCCGGCGAGCACCCGACTGAAGTCGGCAACGAGGACGCCGTCCAGGGGTGCTGTCACGCGTGCGACTCCAACGTCCGCTTCAGCTGGTCCAGGGTGCGCTGGATGTTGCGGGCGTTGAACTCGGCGAACGTCGACTTCGTGGCCAGCTTGTCGAACACGGTGGCCACCCGATCGCGCCATGTACGGCGGTCGACCCACGTCTCGATCACCCGGGTGCCACCGTCGACGGGAGTCAGGTCGTAGGACCACGACGCGATCGGGGCCTTGATCAACGGGCGCCGCACGCCGATGGCCTCGACGTCGAAGGCGAAACGTCGATCCGGTTCGTAGGCGGTGACCTGGCAACGCGTCACCCAACGCATCCGGCCCCGGCGGTTGCGGCCGACGAACGTCGAACCGACCGTGAGCGTTCCGTCAACCGTCGCGCCGAGGTTCTCGGGGCTCCACCGACCGGTCTGGATCGGATCGCTGATGCTCGCGAACACGACGTCGGGGGCAACTGAGATGACGACGTTCTGCGAGACGGTCATGGGACGACCCACGGTGTCCTCCTCTTCTTCGGAACCGAGCGACGGCGGTTCGTGCAACGCTAGTGATCGCTGACGCAGCAGCGACGTCGGCGCTCCTAGACTGCAACCGTGGACATTTCCGACGAGAAGTACCTATCGCTGACGACGTACCGCAAGGACGGCAAGCCGGTGTCGCTGCCGGTCTGGGTCGTGCCTCTCGAGGGCGGTCGGCTGGGCTTCTGGACATCGTCGACGAGCGTCAAGGTCAAGAGGATGCGCAACAACTCCGCGGTAACCCTGCAGCCGTGCGATGCGCGCGGACGGGTCAAGGACGGCGCGGCTGAAGTCACCGGCACAGCTGCCCTGGTGACCAGCGGCGACGAGTTCGATGCCATCCAGCGCAAGGTGCGCGCCAAGTACGGCGTGATGGTGCGGGTCAGCCGAGTACTCAACACACTTGGGCACATCGGCAAGGGCCGCGCCCCCTACGGCGATCTCGGCGTCGTCATCACCCCGGCAGCGGCTGTCCACTGACCGCCCGGAGCAGGTCGAGCACCATCGCGCTGACCGGCGTCGGCACTCCGTGCTCGGCGCCGATCGACACCACCGCTCCCACCAGCGCCTCGTGCTCCAGTTCGCGACCGGCCACCCGGTCGTAGTACATCGAGCTGCCCATGCCCGCGGGTGAAGCCTGCATCCGGGCCAGCGTGTCGTCGACGATCGTGACCGAGGTGGTGACGCCCTCGGCGGCGGCCACGGCCGCGCACTCGGCCATGATCGCCTGGCCGATCGCGGCCACGCCGGGTTCGCGCATGACCTCGACCCGTCGGCAGGTGAGCGCGGTGAGGCTGTTGACCGCTGCGTTGCTGACCAGCTTCTCCCACGCCGTCCGGGCGAAGTCCGGCACGGGAACCACCTCGTCCTGCTCCGGGCCGAACGCCGCAGCCAGCGCCCGCCCGCACTCGTCGTCCTGGACATGAACGTAACCGCGTCCGCGGACCTCGATGACGCCGGGTGAGACCACCTCGGCCGGGCAGTAGACGACGGCCGGCATCGTCGGGCCCGACCACAGCCCGTCGACGCGAGACGGCAACCGCACCCCGTTCTGCATCATCACCAGCGACGCGCCGCGATCGAGCGCCGGCAGCCAGGGAGCGGTGTCAGGTGTCTGCTGAGCCTTCACGGCCAGGAACACCCAGTCGATGTCGGCCACCTCCGCCGGATCGGTGATGGTGGCGACGAGCGGGCGCAGCTCCTGACCGTCAGTGCGGACCACCAGCTCCGGACGAGGCCGGCGCAGGCACAGCGTCACTCCGCGCCCGCGAGCGCAGCACGGGCTGCGAAGTACGAACCGACGCCTCCGGCGCCGACGACAGCGATGCGAGGTGCGGGCATGCCCGACCCTACGAGTGCGATCCCGAACGACGTCGTTGCGGGACCTACGTCGCTAGCGCTGGACCACACTAGGTCCACTCCGACGGGTGTACACAGGCGTATGACAAAGGCGCACGTCGTATGACTGCTCCGCCGAGTAGGGCAACGGCGCGACGTACGAAGGCCCCGCACCGAAACGGTGCGGGGCCTTCGTCGATCTCAGGGGTGGAGGTGGCGGGAATCGAACCCGCGTCCTCCGCCGCTTCCACAGGGCTTCTCCGGGCGCAGTGTGCAGTGTCTCTACTCGGCCCCCGACGATCACGCACACAAGTCGTCGGTGACGGGCCCAGCCACTGTTGGTTGTCCCGATCCCATCCGTGGCCGGTGGGTACGGTGAGTCACCTAGCTGATGCCAGCGACCGGGCCGGTGACATTCCCGGGCTGACAGACTTGCTCAGGCTGTACTAGGCAGCAAGAGCGAAGTCGGCGCGACTTTCGTCGGCGCTTATTTTATTTGTATCGCTTTTTTAACGAGGTCAGCAATACGGTCCTCGGCCCGCTTCCCCTGTCTCGACGGACAGAGTCGAGACCATTCACCCCCTTCGTGGGTAACCGCTCTATCCTAGCGGCTCCCGCCAATCGGAGGTCCGCCGTGCCGCCCATCAACCTCAACCCCTACATCGCATTCCGGGACAACGCTCGGCAGGCAATGACCTTCTACCAATCGGTGTTCGGGGGCGAGCTGAACGTCATGACGTTCGCGGACGGGGGCATGCCCCACGAGCCGGCGGAGGCGGACCGGGTGATGCACGCCCAGCTCGAGGCGCCCGACGGACTTGTGCTGATGGCGGCCGATACGCCCTCCAGCATGGAACACCGGCCGGGCGGCAGCATCTCGATCTCGCTCAGTGGCGATGACGAGGCCGCGCTCACGGGTTACTGGGAGCAGCTGAGCGGCTCCGGGATGGTCCACATGCCGCTGGAGAAGGCGCCGTGGGGTGACTCGTTCGGAATGTGCGCCGACCAGTTCGGCGTGCAATGGATGGTCAACATCTCCGGCGCCGCGACGAGCTAGTCGGCCGGGGCACCGATGAGCCGGGCGCCGTTGTCCCAGCAGACGGCCCGCAGCCAGTCGTCGCCGAGCTCGAAGCGGTCGAGGGCGTCGAGCTGCTCGGCGTACTGGTAAGGGATGTTCGGGAAATCGGCGCCGAGCACGATGCGGTCCTGCAGCTGACCGAACCGCCCGATGACCGACCGCGGCACCGCCGCGATCTCGTTCATGAACGTCGTGCCGACCATCGTCGTGTCGAGGTGGACGTTCGGGTACGTCTCAGCGAGGTCGAGGTGCTCGTCGTACTCGGGCGCGCCGGCGTGGGCGATCACCGCAGTGAGGGACGGATGCCGACGCAGCACCTCGCTGATCGGCCCGGGGCCTGTGTGCACGCCAGGGATCGGACCGCTGCCGCAGTGCACGATCACCGGGACGCCGGCCTCGGCGAGCAGCCCCCACACCGGGTCGAGCAGCGGGTCGCGGGGGTCGTAACCGCCGACCTGGACGTGCGCCTTGAAGATCACCGTGGCCGCGTCTAGGGCCGCGCGGACGTAGCCGGCAGCGGACTCCTCGGGGAAGAACGTTCCGGTGGCCACGCACGCAGGGTTCGAGGCGGCGAACGAGCGTGCCCATGCCGACAGCGACTCGGCCATGTCGGGCTTGTGCGGGTACAGCAGCGCCGAATAGCGACGCACGCCCAGCTCGGCCAGTTTCGCCACCCGTTCAGCGTCGGTCCCGCGGTACTGCACCGGCCAGGCGCGGCCGTAGTTGACGTCGGCGTGGTCGAAGTAGTCCCACACCGCGGCCATGACCCGCTCGGGCATGAAGTGCACGTGGACGTCGATCAGGCCGGGCAACCCGAGACGCTGCCACCAGGCCGGGACGTCCGCGTCGTGCATCAATCGCTGCCCTTATTACGACGGCCGAGCGCGCGCGCCACCTCGCGGTCGGCGTCGCGGCGGGCGAGGTCCTGCCGCTTGTCGTAGGTGCGCTTGCCCTTGGCCAGCGCGAGCTCGACCTTCACCTTGCCCTCGGTGAAGTACAGCGCCAGCGGGACGAGCGTCAGCCCGGACTCCTTGGTCTTGCCGACCAACCGCTCGATCTCGCCGCGATGCAGCAGCAGCTTGCGCACCCGGCGCGGCTCGTGGTTCGTCCAGCTGCCCTGCTCGTACTCGGGGATGTGGACGTTGCGCAGGAACACCTCGCCGCTGTCGATGGTGGCGAACCCGTCGACGAGCGACGCACGGCCCAGGCGCAGCGACTTGACCTCGGTACCGGTGAGCACCAATCCGGCCTCGTAGGTGTCGAGCACCGTGTAGTCGTGGCGGGCCTTGCGGTTCTGCGCGATGATCGTCCGCCCGGCCTGCCGGTTGCTCGAAGGAACCGGTGGGCTCATCACCCGTTCGCTCCGCAAGCCTCGCTCATTCCTACAGTCTGACGTAAAGCCGCAACGTGGCCATCGCGACGATCGCCGACAGCACGACCCCCGAGATCAGCCCGATGCCGCTGGCTATGAGCAGGTCGTTGGTGGTCAGGTTCGGGATCACGCCGTTCTTCGTCTGCGTCGCGAACACGTCGTTCAGGGCGTAGTTCTTGCCGATCGCCACCAGGCCGAACGCGATCAGGCCACCCACCGCCGACGCGATGATCGACTCGATCATGAACGGCAGCTCGGTCATCCACCGGGACGCGCCGACCAGCCGCATGATGCTGGTCTCGTTGCGTCGCTGGTTCGCAGCGACCTGGATCGTGTTGGCGATCAGCAGGATCGAGGCGATCAGTACCACCGCGGCGATGACGATCGAGAAGATGCGCGCGGCGTCGATGATGTCTAACAGGCTGCGAATTGTGTCGATCTGGTTGTTGATCACCGAGATCCCCGGCACGACCGAGAACGTCCGCGCGAACTTGTCGTAGTCCTTGCCGATGTCCTTGAGCTTCACCGTGAACGACGCCGGCAGATCGCCGACCTTCGACTGCGCGAGCACCCGCTCGGACGCGGTCTCCTTCAACCGCTGGAACTGCTGGGCCTCCGAGACATAGGAGACGGCGGTGACGTTCGGGTAGGCCTTGAGCTTGCGTTCGATCTCCTCGGTCTGGGCCGGTGTGGTGCGGCCCGTGCACGGCGCGTCGTAGACGGCGGCACAGAGGTAGACCGACGTGTTGAGCTTGCCCTCGTAGTTCTGCCGGAAGCGCGAAATCTCGATGTTGGCAAGGATGGCGGTTCCGACGAACGCGAGCGCGATCGCCGTGCTCAGGATCAGCGCGACCGTCATCGTCACGTTGCGGCGGATACCGATACCCACGCCGGACATCACGAAATTGGCGCGCATCAGCGACCGACCCCGTAGACCCCACGGTTCTGGTCGCGGATCACCGTGCCGTTGTCCAGTTCGATGACCCGCCGCCGCATGGCGTCCACGATGTTGTTGTCGTGCGTTGCCATCACGACCGTCGTGCCTGTGCGGTTGATCCGCTCGAGCAGGCTCATGATGCCCTGACTCGTGTCAGGGTCCAGGTTTCCGGTGGGCTCGTCGGCCAGCAGCACCAGCGGCCGGTTGACGAACGCGCGGGCGATGGCGACGCGTTGCTGCTCGCCGCCGGACAGCTCGGTGGGCATGCGCTTGGCCTTGCCGGTGAGCCCGACAAGGTCGAGCACCTCGGGCACCGTCCGCTTGATGGCCTTCGGCGATTTGTTGATCACTTCGAGGGCGAACGACACGTTCTCGTAGACGTTCTTCTTCGGCAGCAGACGGAAATCCTGGAACACACAACCGATCTTGCGACGCAGTTCGGGGACCTTGCGGCCGGGCAGCTTGCCGACGTTGCGGCTGTCGACGGTAATCGTGCCCGTGGTGGGCAGCTCCTCGCGCAGCAGCAGCCGCAGCACGGTTGACTTACCCGATCCGGACTGACCGATAAGGAAGACGAACTCGCCCTTGTCGATGTCGATCGAGACCGAGTCGAGGGCAGGACGGGCACCGGCCGGGTAGACCTTGGAGACGTTCTCGAGCCGGATCACGAGAACCGAGGTTACCCAACGGAAACCTGTCGGCCGGTGAGGCTGGCCCGCGCGAACACAGGTTGCGCCGTGTTATGGACGCACCGCCAGGGCTCAGGAAACGGCGTTTTCCGTGCTGCGCCGCCAGCGAATCCCGGCCTCGATGAAGCCGTCTATGTCGCCGTCGAGAACTGCCTGTGGATTGCCCACCTCGAAGTCCGTCCGCAGGTCCTTGACCATCTGGTACGGGTGCAGGACATAGCTGCGCATCTGGTTGCCCCAGGAGTTGCTGCCGTCCTTCAGAGCGTCCATGGCGCTCTGCGCTTCCTCGCGGCGCCGCTCGAGCAGCCGGGCCTGCAACACAGCCATGGCCGAGGCGCGGTTCTGGATCTGGCTGCGCTCGTTCTGGCAGGTGACGACGATCCCAGTCGGCAGATGCGTGAGGCGCACCGCGGAGTCCGTGGTGTTGACGCCCTGTCCACCCTTGCCGGAGCTGCGGTACACGTCGACGCGCAGGTCGTCGTCGGGGATCTCGACGTGGTCCGTCGATTCGACGACCGGCAGCACCTCGACGCCGACGAAACTCGTCTGCCGGCGCCCCTGGTTGTCGAACGGGCTGATACGCACCAGCCGGTGGGTGCCCTGCTCGACGGACAGCGTGCCGTAGGCGTAGGGCGCCTTGATCTGGATGGTGGCCGACTTGATGCCGGCCTCTTCGGCGTAGGACGTGTCCAGCGCCTCGACGGTGTAGTTGTGCCGCTCGGCCCAGCGCGCGTACATGCGCAGCAGCATCTCGGCGAAGTCCGCGGCGTCGACCCCGCCGGCCTCGGAGCGGATGGTCATGAGTGCTTCGCGGGCGTCGTACTCGCCGGAGAGCAGGGTCCGGACCTCGAGCAGGTCGATGGCCTTCTGCAGGCCGGTGACCTCGTTCTCGGCCTCGACGCGGGAGTCGGCGTCGTCCATCTCCTCGGCAAGGTCCCACAGCGTCTGCGCGTCGTCGAGCCGACGGCGCAGGTCCTCGACCCGGCGGATCTCGCCCTGCACGTGCGACAGCCGGCTGTTGATCTGCTGGGCGTTCTCGATGTCGTCCCACAGGTCGGGCTTGGACGCCTCGGCCTCGAGCGACTCGAGCTCGCGGCGCATGGCGGCAACGTCCACGACGGCCTCGATGCTGGCGAGGGTCGCGGACAATTCCTTCAGATCAGCAGGGACGTCCACGACCGCTCAGCCTACGCGGAGCCGGCGTCCGGCCCGACGCGCTCGTAGAGCTGACCCGGCCCGGTGAGCGGAAGCCGGCGGAAGTTCCGGTCGAGGTAGGCCTGCGCCGGCCCGTCGGTCGGGAATTGCGGGGTGGCGCGGGGTTGCAGGTAGACGAAATCCGCGCGCCGGTAGGCCGCCAACCACAGCCGGATGACCGCGGGCCGGCGCAATTGCGCCTCGCTCGGGGCCTGACCGCCCGTCGCGGCGAGGATCTGACCGAACGGGTCGAACAGCGGCGGGCACGATCCGCGCGTCGACACGCGGTCGGCGGCGATGGTCGCGCCAGGGGTCGAGGACACCACACACGCGCCCTTCGGGATGGCCGCCTGCAGCGCACGGTGGTTGTCGTACGGGTGGGTCGAGCGCACCGACCGCGGCACCACGAGCACGGCCAGCACCAGAACCGCGACGCTCGCCACCGCGACGGCTGGACGTCGTCCCCACCGGGGAGGCAGCCGCAGAGCACCGGCCAGCACCAGGAACGGCGTGCTGAAGGTGGCGTAGTGCCAGTAGAAGGTGTCCGGCGTCAGCAGCATGGCGACGACGAGCACCGCGGCGCCGACCGCGAACCACTCCAGGGGCGAGCGTGGTGGGCGGCGCAGCCACGGCACAACCAGCAGCACGAGCACGAGCAGGGCGACGGTGACGAGCAACGCCCACTCGAGCGGATCCGGCTGCTCGCCGTTCGGCGTGGACGTCGCAAACATGTGCACCAGCCGGAACGCCGTTGGCGTGCGCGTCGGTGCGGAGCGCGTCACCTGCGCGACCACCACCTGATGCCAGAACGCGCCGGGCGACGCGAGCGCAAAGGGCAACAGCGGCACGCCGGCGCCGAGGAGCAACCCGGCCAAAGGGGCGCGGCCACGACGCGCGGCCAGGGCCACGACCACGAGGACGACGGCGGGCGCGACGGCCCAGATCTTGATCGAGCAGGCCAGACCGAGCAGGACGCCCGCGAACAGCAGGCGGCGAGAGCCGGCCAGCTCGTCCCCGGTGAACGCGAGCGCAGCCGCCCCCAGGCAGCACAGCACCAACCACGGCTCGAGCAGCGGCGTCCAGGCCGAAGCGATCGCGTCGCCTTGCAGGGCCAGCACCGCGCAACCGAGCGTCGTGGCAGCCGGCCCGCGATGCCGCAGGACGAGCGCGCCGACCGGCACCGCCGCCGCCCCGACGAGGCCGACAAGAATCTTGGCCAAACCCATGGCCTGCGCTGTCCCGGCGGCCTTGGCCAGCAGCGCGACCGGGCTCAGCAGCAAGACGATCCCGGGCGGCTGGACGAACACGTAGTCGCGGTAGGGCAGCCGGCCATCGACGAACGCGAGGGCCGACGACAGGTAGACGCCCCCGTCGTACTCGGCCACCGGGTGGGCGTAGCCGTAGTTCAGGCGGAACAGCCGCAGCGCCACAGCGAGGACGGTCAGCGCTGCGACGACCGTCACGAGCGGAAACGCGCGGCCGGGGCGGCTCGCTCCGCTTCGGCGCGTCGGCCGGGCGACGGCGACGAGGCTCACAATGTCCCTTCGTTGCCGTCATCCTGCCCGGTTTCCCGGGGTCCGCGCGGCCGGCGCACCGAGAGCTGTCCGTAGGCCAGTTTGTCCGCCGTCGGCGTCGGGTAGCGCTGTGAGGTGATCGGATTGCTGACCTGCCTCGTTCTGTTCGTCTCCGCCGGCCTGAGCGCCGAGGCCGTACGCGCCAGTTGCCGCCGCCGCCTGCTGACGCCGGTGCCCGTTCGCCGCGATCCGTCGGCGGTCTTCGTCAAGCTCGACTGAGCGAGCGTCTGCCAGGCTGAGAGCGTGCGGATCGCCACCTGGAATGTGAACTCGGTCGTCGCCCGGCTGCCGAAGCTGCTCGATTGGCTCGCCCAGGCGCAGCCCGACGTGCTCTGCCTGCAGGAACTCAAGACGAGTGTCGAGCAGTTCCCGGGCGAGGACATCGCGGCGCTCGGCTACGAGGTCGCTGTCCACGGCACCGGCCGGTGGAACGGCGTCGGCATCCTGTCGCGGGTGGGCGTCGAGGACGTACGGCGCGGCCTGCTCGACGAGCCCGGGTTCGTGCCCGAGGACGCCATGCTGGAAGCGCATGAGCCGCGGGCCATCGGGGCGACGTGCGGCGGGGTGCGCCTGTGGTCGCTGTACGTGCCGAACGGCCGCGAGGTCGGGCATCCGCATTACGACTACAAATTGCGCTGGCTGGACGCGCTGGCTGCGACGGTCCGCTCCGAGCTGCCGAACTTCGCGCGGTTCGCGGTGCTCGGCGACTTCAACATCGCCCCGACCGACAACGACGTGTGGGACCCGGCGCTGTTCACGACCTCGACGCACGTCACCCCCGCCGAGCGGGCCAAGCTCGCCGACCTGCGCGAGCAGGGCCTGGCCGACGTGGTGCCCCGGGCGATGAAGTACGACACGCCTTACACCTACTGGGACTACCGCGCCGGCAGCTTCCACAAGAACATGGGCATGCGCATCGATCTGGTGTACGCCTCGGCGGCGCTGGCCTCGGCCGTCACCGACGCCTACGTCGATCGGGAGGCGCGCAAGGGTTCGGTCAAGGGCGGCAACGCACCGTCCGACCACGCGCCGGTGGTTGTCGACTTCTCAGTCGAGTAGCAACCGGACGGCGGTGGCGGGTCATGACCACGGCGACGAACGCGTCGAGGATTCGCCAGGTGAGCGGCCGGTCGAAGCTGCGCCCGAGGCGCTGGGCGCCGAAGCCGATGGCCGAGAACCACAGCGCGCTGCCCGCCGGGGCCACGATTGCTCGACCGCTTCGCGTGCCGATGTCGGCCGACTGCGCGGTGACGTTGGTGACGCGCACCGACCGGCGAGCTGCCAACGCGGCGTAGCCGAGCAGGAACGCAGCGCCGGCGTAGCGGACGGCGTCGAGCACCCAGTCGGCACGCCGGATCACGGCGCCGGCCCCGGCGGTGCCGGCGGCGATGAGCGCGACGTCGGCGAGCGTGCAGATCGCGACCACGGTGCGCACGCCGCGGCCCTGCAGGCCGACCCGAGGTGGCGGATGCGATCCGGCAGGCCGCGGCGGCGACGCTCGTTCAGCCGGCGGCGAGACGGTCGAGCAGGCCGGCGTAGGTCGCGTCGGGGTCACCCTCGGGCGCGGCGAGCAGCTGGGCGTGCGGGCGGTTGGCCATGAGCAGCAGCAAGCGGTCGTACATGGCCTCCAGCTGCGGCGTGCCCCCGGCGGCGTCCAGCAACTGCTGGGCGTCGAGATGCACCGGATCCACGGCGGCCGCAGTGCGGGCGGCGAACCGGGCCAGGATGCGGTCCTTGGACTCGAGCAGGACGAACTCGCGGTACTCGACGCCGATGTCGTCGGCCAGCGACTCCCACTCCTGCACGTGCTCGACGCGGCCGAGGTAGTGCGGCACCACGACGTCGTGACCGGCGATGAGGTGGGTGCGCGCGGCGGTTACGCCGAATGTTCGAACGAGGGACGCCGAGCCCACCGGGTCGGCGCGCCACCGGCCGAGGAAGCGCCGTAGCCGGTCGACGTCCAGATTCAATGCGCCCGGGTGGTCGGCCAGGTAGCGCTGCGCGAGCGTCGACTTGCCGACGCCCGGCGGCCCGTTGAGCACGAGGAGGCGGGGCACGACGGGCAATTCTAGGGTCGGCGGTGTTCGCGGGCCCGGGCGACGGCGTCGGCGATGGGCCCGCGCCACGGGTCGCCGTGGCCGGGAAGCAGCAGGTCGGCGTCGAGCGTCTCGAGCGGGGTGAGGGCGGCCGCGGAATCGCCGTGATCGAACCAGGGCGCGATCAGCTGCGGGCCCTGCGTCCGGGACACCGCGTGGCCGGTGACCAGCCCGTCGCCGGTGACCACCGCGCCGGCGTCGGGCAGCAGGTAGGCGGTGTGCCCCGACGTGTGCCCGTGGGTGGCGACCGGCGTCGGGCGTCCCGGCAGGTCGAGCGCGCCGGGGCGCGGGAAGGCGGTGGCCTGTGGCACGGGCATGTCGGTGAGCGCGCCGGCCCGGATGATGCGCACCGTCCAGGGCAGCACGCCCGGGCGCCAGATGTTGCGGGCGACGTCGAGCGGGCTGGCCTGCTCGCGGTACTCGTGGCGGGCGTGCCCGACCTCGACGGCGTCGGTGAGCACGGGCGTGCCGTACCGCTTGGCGAAGTGGGCCGCCGAGCCGACGTGGTCGATGTGCGCGTGCGTGAGCAGCACGGCCCGCACGTCCTGCGGCCGCCGGCCGAGCGCGCTGATCGACGCCTCGAGCGCCGGGCGGTCGCCCGGGTAGCCGGTGTCGATGAGGGTGAGCCCGTCACCGTCGACGGCAAGGATCCAGTTGACATCGGTGCCGCGCCCGAGGAAGACACCGTCGGCGACCTGTTCGACCATGCGGCTATCCCACCACTGCGGCGCGTGCGCTCGAGGTGGTGGTGTGCTGCACCCGGGCCCGGCCGAAGTACTTCCCGAACGCGAGCGGGCGGGTCTGCCGGCAGGTGAGGGTGATCCGTTCGCGATCGGGTGACAGCGCGACGCCGACCAGCACGCCCGTTCGCGACGGGTCGCGCCGCAGGTAGGCCTCGACGCCGGCGCCGACGTTCGTGAAACGCAGTGACGAGCCGCCGGCCACCGAGCTCTCGCGGTCGAGGTCGGCCGAACTCGCCGCAGCGGCCGCGGCCGCGCCGTCGCACACGTCCTGCAGGTCGCGCTGCTGGACGAACGCCTGCCCGAGCGACACCGACGCCGCAACCATGATCAAGGCGATGAGGAAGAACCCAAGGATGAGCGGGATCGTCGACCCGTCGTCGCGTTGCTCCCTCATGACGAGAAATTCCTAAAGTCGTCGACGTACACGACGAACTCGGCGACGGTGCGGATCCCGCGGCCGGAGAGCACGGTCGGCACGCCGGGCAGTTCGGTGCGGCGGCTGACGCACACCGCGAACTCGGCACCGGCCCGAAGCACCGGGGTGATCCCCGGTCCGGCACACCCTGACCCGCTGGGCACGAAGCGGACGGTGGCATCGTTCGGCAACCCCTGATCGGTGAGGGCCAGACGCACCGCGGCCTCGACGCGCGCGCCGGCCTGCGCAGCGGTGTCACTGGTGGCGAAGGCCCGGCCGGCGTCGCGAGCCGCCTGGCTGACGGCGAGCTGCGCCCGTTGCACGGTTGCCACCGCGGCGACGAGGTACATCAGCGGGACCATGATCACGATGGCCACGAAGACGAACTCGATGATCGCGCTGCCGCCGTCGGCACGTCCGTCCCCGGCCTGCCGCAGCTGCTGGAACCGTCGTTTCACCGCCCTACCCTCGCTCCGCAAGCGTCGCTCATCGCCCCTCCCGCAGCACTGACGACCGGACGTCGACCGTCAGCGGCAGGCCGAGCGGGGTGAAGAACAACCGCACCCGGCCACGGCAGTGCACGGTGGTCACGGCCAGCCCGGACAGCTCATCGCGCGCCAGGCCGGACGCGCAGTGGATGGCCGCCGCGTCCTTGTCGTCGAGACCCTGCCCGATGAGCTGCTGTGCTCGAGCCGCTCCCGACGAGGGGTCGACGCCCTCGGCCGCGGCGTAGCGAGCGGCGTCGGCAGCCGATGCCGCAGCCACGTTGCGGGCGTAGAAGTAGACAGCTGCCTGGAGCACCGCGAACAGCAGTAGAAGCAGCAAGATCGACATCATGACGAAGTCGACGACCGCCGCACCTGCGTCGTCGCCGAACCGAGCGAGCCGCCCGCGCACGTTACTTCCCGGACCCACTTACCGAGTCGATGATCCCGGACAGCGAGCTCTTGATCTGCGGCTCGAACACACCGAGGATCGCGACGACCAGGATGGCCGTCATCACTGTCACCATCACCCAACCGGGCACGTCGCCGCGGTCGTCGTTCTTGACCCTGTCGTGCGCCATCAATAACCATACCTGCAGGTATGTCAGCAGTTTCATTGGTTCCTTCCTCGAGTCACCGGGCCAGCGACGTCAGTGTCAACAGGCCCGGGAACAATGCGAACAACACGGTGACCGGCAAGATCAAAAACACCACGGGCACCATCATGGAAATCTCTTTGCGGCCGCCGGCCTCGAGCAGTGCCCGCTTGCCGACCTCGCGGACGTCGACGGCTTGCGCGCGCAGCACGTCGGCCAACGGCGTCCCTCGCTCGACCGCGACCACGAGCCCCTGCAGGAAGCGCGAGAACGAGTCCAGCGTCGTCTGCTCGGCGAGGTCGGACAGCGCGGTCGTGATTCGCGTACCCGAGCGCGCCCGGTCGAGGGCACGACGCAGGTCGCGTGCGATCTCACCGTCGGTCAGGTTGCAGACGCGGGTGAGCGCATCGATCGGCGACTCGCCGGCGACGACGGCGAGGGCCAACAGGTCGGCCACCACCGGGAACTCCGACAGCATCGCCTGCTCCCGTCGCTCGAGCTGCTGCGACAGGAACCAGTCGCGGCCGAGCACGCCGCCGACCAGCCCGGCCAGGGCCGCCAGCACGACGAACAGCGGGCTGGCCCCGCCCCGGGCCCAGCCTCCAACCCCCACGAGCAACGCGCCGCCAACCGTTCCGCCGACACCCCACACGACCTGCTCGATGCGGAATTCCTCGAGCGTCAGGGGGCTGCCCAGGCCGCCGAGCCGACGGCGCACCGACCCGGCCCCGCCGACCGCGCGATCGACGACCCGCACGAGCTCGCCGAGCAGCGGACCGAATACCCGGCGCACGACGGTGAACGGCGCGGACGTCGCGGTCGGGCGGGCCAGCAGCCGCGACGGCGGCGGCGTGTCACCGAGGTAGGGGGCGATGCGGTCGGCGAGCCGGACCGGGCGCATCGGCGGGGTGGCCCGTACGGCCAGCACGACCCCGAGCGCAGCCAGCAATCCGAGACCGGCACCGGCCAGCCATAACCCCGTCACCGCAGCACCCGGCGTTCCTCGGGCAGCTTGCCGATGTGCAGCATGATCCGGTAGGCCACCGCGCACACGACCGCGCCGATGACCAGTAGCAGCGTGCCTCCGGCGGTGTCGTAGGCCTGCAGCGTCGTGGTTTGCGTCCCGAGCAGCAGCAGGACGACCCACGGTGCCGCCACGGCAAGCCGAGCCGCGTTGACCACCCAGCCCTGGCGGACCTCGAGCTCGGCGCGGGTGCGGGCGTCGGCGCGCAGGAGTTCGGACAGCGTGCGCAGCACCGTGCCGAGGTCGCTTCCACCGACCTCACGCGCGACCCGCATCGTCTCGCAGACGCGGTCGCCCACCGGGTCGGCGAGGTCGTCCTTCAGCGCGTCCAGGCAGGTCCCGAACCGACCGGTCGCGCGGTAGTTGGCGGCGAATCGGGCGAACGGCGCGCGCAGCTCGGCCGGCCCGCGGACGGCGAGCGCCGACAACCCCTCGGGCAGCGACATGCCGGCGCGTACGGCCGAGGCGAGGTTGTCGATGGCTTCGGGCCAGAGCTCACGCAGCGTCCCCTGACGCCGCGCACGCAGGCGGCGTACCACCAGTACCGGCACGAAGAAACCGAAGACTCCGAAACAAGCGGCAATGGCCACGGTGCGGGTGACGGCCACGACGAGGACGAACGCGATGACGGCGGCGAGCACCTGCACGGCGAACAGCTGACCGGGCCCGACGCCGCCGATGCCGGCCTGCCGCAGCAGGTCACGACGCCGGGTCGCCCAGCTGATCGTGGTCGGCTTGCGCTGCGGGGCCCGCGGGCCGCTGCGCCAGATGAGCAGCAGTCCGAGTCCGGCCAGCAGGCCGACGAACGCACCCACGTCAGGCCCCCGCCGCCGGACGAAGATCGGCGCGATGCCCCAGGGCGTGGGCGAGCTCGATGCCCGCCGCCTCGTAGCGATCGGGGTGCGGCGGGTAACCGTCGGCCCGCTCGAGCCGCCCCCGTCGGGTCGAGAAGATCTCGGACGTCTCGATGACGTCACCCTCGACCCGGCCGGTCACGCCCACGATCTCGCGGACCCGACGCTGCCCGTGGGCGTCGAGTCCGAGGTGCACGACGAGGTCGACGCTCGTGGCGACCGTAGGCACCACGAAGCCGGCCGACACGTTCTCACCCGCCAGCAGCGGCAAGGTACACATCTTGATCAATGATTCTCGGGCGGAATTGGCGTGCAAAGTGCACATTCCGGGCAGCCCGCTATTTAAAGCGATCAGCAGGTCCAGGCACTCCTCCTGACGGACCTCGCCGACCACGAGGCGCGAGGGCCGCATGCGCAGCGCCTCCTTAATCAGGCGCCGCAGCGGGATCTCGCCGGTGCCCTCGAGGTTCGGCTGGCGGGTCTGCATGGCGACGACGTCCGGCAGCCGGATCGAGAGCTCGAAGACCTCCTCGACCGTGACGACCCGCTCCCGGGCCGGGACGGCGCTGCACAACGCGTTCAGCATCGTCGTTTTCCCAGCCTGGGTGCCGCCGGCGACCAAGATGTTCAGCCCCGCAACGACGGACGCCTCCAGGAAACGCGCGGCCTGCTCGGTGAGGGATCCCGCGCCGACGAGATCGTCCAGCGAGCGCAGGCCGATCGCGAATTTCCGAATGTTGACGGCCATATGGCGCCGCGTGATGGAGGGGATGACGACGTGCAGACGTGAGCCATCGGGCAACATCGCATCGACGAACGGCGTGCTGAGGTCGATGCGCCGACCGGTCGGACGCAGCATCCGCTCGACCAGTTCGGCGACCTGCTCGGCGGTGAGGATGATCGTCGTCAGCTCGGAGCGGCCGTTGCGGGCCAGGAAGACGCGGCCCGGCTCATTGATCCAGATCTCCTCGACGGTCGGGTCATCCAGCATCGGCTGCAGCGGCCCGAATCCGGCGACCGCGTCGATCAGGCCACGCGTCGCCGCCACCGGGTCACCCATCGCTGGCAGGCTGTTGGTGACCGAGCGGTCGCGGTACTCCCCGACGACCTCCTCGACGAGGCGGGCGACAACAGCCGGCTCGGCGATCGGGTCGATGCCGCGCCGGCGCACCAGCTCGCGCACCTCGGTCTCGAGGATGGCCTGGGCAGACCGATCCGCCTCGAGCGTCACGTCCCCCACCCCCGTGTCGGTCGAAAGACAGATCCTAAGGGTTCCCGAAGAACGGATCCACACGAAACGGACAGCCTGTGGACGGGCGCGCGATCCGCCCGTCAGTCGAGTGTCGGGTTACGCGTTGAGTGTCGGCTTGTAAGTCGACACTCGACGCGTAACCCGACACTCAACCCGGGGTGGGGCGGCCTCGCGGGCCGACGCGGGTTGGAGAGGAAATCTTGTCCGAGCGAGCACGTGGAGCACACGATGGTCGGATGCGGTGGTGGGGGCCGGCCGTGGATCGGGACGACGAGTTCGCGCCGTTCCTGACCGCCCACCTGCCGGTGCCCGCAGCGCTGCTGCGGCGCATGAGCCTGGCGCTCGTGCTGGTCGGCTTCGCGGTCGCGCTCGGTGTCGTCGTGCACCACAGCGAGCAGGTGCAGCTGGCCGGCGTCGCTGCGCTCGAGGTGTTGGTGTACCTGCCGCTCATCGACCTGCCGACCCGTCGCCTGCACCGGCACGGCAGGGTCGGCGCCAACTTCGCGCTGCTGCACCTGCTCTCGACGCTCGCCCTCATCGCCTGGACCTGGCTGTTGCCGCTGGCGGACAACGGCCCGAACGCGAACGGGCGCGGCGCCCCGGTCCTAGCCGGCTTGCTGGGCGATCCGCACCCGGGCTCGACCTGCGGTTACCGCGCCGGGGCGTGGCTGTGCGGCGCCCTCGCGATTGCGGGCGGCGTCGCCCTGCACGAGTGGATCGAGCGTCTCGGCCGGGCGTCGGCCAGCACGACCGACCGCTGAGTCACCGTCCGGTGGTGACCGTGATCTCCACGAGCATCGACGGGATGGCGAGACGCGAGACGCCGACGAGCGTCGCCGGCGGCGTGGCGCCAGCCGCGTCCAGGCGCTCGGTGAGCACGCCGTATGCAACGAGCGCGGCGTCCATGTCCGTGACGTAGATCGTCAGCGACAGCACGTCGGTCAGACCCAGCGGGCCAGTCCGAGCAGCTCCGGCACGTTGCCCATGGCCTGCGCGAACTGCGCCGGCAGGTCGCCGTCGTGCACGGGCACGCCCTCGGCGGTGATCGAGCCCTGGCCGGCCAACGTGAGGAGCTGGGTCGGCATGGGGCGGAGTTGGGCCTGGTCGCAGCGGAACGCGCTGCCCCAGATGGACGGGTTGATGCGCCCCGCGCCCGGGTTGCTGCGGTGCCGGGCGGTACGGGCGACGCTCGACGGCGCCGGCCCCGACGAGTGGTCGGCTATCGCGGGCGAGGCCGCCCGACTCGGTCTGCAGGGCGTGCTTGCCGATGGCTCAGGCCGCGCTCGACGGGCGTCGCTCACAGGCACAGTAGGGCGCGCCACAGCTCGGGTAGGACGAAACCAAGCTGCAGAGGCGTTAGTAAGTTGAGCGAAGGGACCACGATGACCGACAAGTTGGCACACCGACACCATGTGGTGATCATCGGCTCGGGATTCGGTGGGCTGTTTGCGGCCAAGAAGCTGCGCCGCGCGAACGTCGATGTCACCCTGATCAGCCGCACGACGCAGCACCTGTTCCAGCCGCTGCTCTACCAGGTGGCCACCGGCATCCTGTCCGAGGGCGAGATCGCACCGGCCACCCGCGAGATCCTGCGGCGCTACAAGAACATTCAGACGCTGCTCGGCGACGTCAGCGACATCGACGTCCAGGCGCGCACCGTCACCTCGCACGCCGGCGGGACCACCACCGTCACCCCCTACGACTCGTTGATCGTCGCCGCGGGCGCCGAGACCTCGTACTTCGGCAACGACGACTACGCGCTGAACGCGCCCGGCCTCAAGTCGATCGACGACGCTCTTGAGCTGCGCGGACGCATCCTGAGCGCCTTCGAGTTCGCCGAGCTGGAGCACGACGAGGCCAAACGAGCCGAGTGGCTGACGTTCGCCGTCGTCGGCGCCGGTGCCACCGGCGTCGAGATGGCCGGCCAGATCTCCGAACTCGCGCACCGGACGCTGCGCAAGGACTACCGCTCCATCGACACCACCAAGGCGCGCATCGTGCTCGTCGACGCCATGGACTCCGTCCTCGGCGCCTTCGGTACGAAGCTCGGCGCCGGCGCGGCGCGGCAGCTTGAGAAGCTGGGCGTGGACGTGTGGCTCGACGAGAAGGTCGTCAGTGTCGACGAGCGCGGGATGACCGTCGAGGACAAGAGCGGAACGCGCACCCACATCCCCACCCGCACGATCGTCTGGGCGGCCGGGGTCAAGGGGTCATCGCTGGCCAATTCACTGGCCGAGCAGACCGGTGCGGAGATGGACCGCGGCAACCGCATCAAGGTGCAGGACGACTGCTCGCTGCCGGGCCATCCCGAGGTCTTCGTCATTGGCGACATGATGTCGCTCAAGGACTACCCGGGTGTGGCGCAGGTGGCCATGCAGCAGGGCAGCTACGCCGCGAAGGCGATCGTCCGGGGCATCGCGGGCAAGGCGGCGCAGAAGCCGTTCCACTATTTCGACAAGGGCAGCATGGCCACGATCTCCCGGTTCAAGGCCGTGGCGAGCGTCGGACCGCTGCGGTTCGGCGGCTTCATCGCCTGGGTGCTGTGGCTGGTGATCCACGTCTTCTACCTGATCGGGTTCAAGAACCGGTTCACCACGTTGCTGCACTGGGCGGTGAGCTTCATCGGTCGGGGCCGGGCGCAGCGCACGACCACCACCCAGCAGGTCGTTGCACGGGATGCCGTCCGGACACTCGACATCCCCGACGACGCCAGTCCGGCTGCCGGTGCCGAGGCCTTTATGCAGCTCGAGACGCGACCGAGGCCACAGCCGGCCAGCCGGTCCTGACGTTCGCCGCGCATCGTCCTGGGTAAGCCCGTCGGGTCATCCAGCGATCGACCTATGAACCGGAGTACCAACCCGTGCGCGCCTTCGCCTGCGACAACTGCCGCAGCCTGATCTTCTTCGAGAACGACCGCTGCTTCACCTGTGGGCATGAGCAGGGTTATGACCGGTCGGTCGGCGCGTTGGTCAGCCTGGATCACACGTCATTGGAGCGCTGTGCGAACGCCGACCTCATCGGCTGCAACTGGCTGACCAAGTCCGGCGGGCTGTGTGAATGCTGCCTGCTGACCCGCACCCGCCCGGCCGACACGGACCTTGCCGGTATGGCTGCATGGCGGCTGACCGAGGCGGCCAAGCGTCGCCTCGCCTACCAGCTCGATCATCTGAAACTGCCCACCACGCCGCGCACCGAGGACCCCGAGAAGGGGTTGGCGTTCGACCTGTTGTCCAGCGCGCAGCAGAACGTGATCACCGGGCACGCCGACGGCGTCATCACCATCGACCTCGCTGAGGGCGACGATCCGCACCGGGAGGCCATGCGGGTGAAGCTGGCCGAGCCGTACCGGACGATGCTCGGCCACCTGCGTCATGAGATCGGGCACTGGTACTGGCAGGTGCTGGTCGACGACACCCCGTTCATCGACCGGTTTCGCGACCTGTTCGGCGACGACCGCGAAAGCTATAGCGACGCGCTGCAGGAGCACTACGGAAAGCCGGACGACAACTCCTGGGCCGACACACACGTCAGCCACTACGCCGCCGCCCACCCGTGGGAGGACTGGGCCGAGACCTTCGCTCACTACCTGCACATCCGCGACACCACCGAGACGGCGTCCTGGTACGGGCTGCGCGTCGACGGGCCCAGCCTGGACCTCGCGGTCTCGTGGGATGCCGAGATCCGGGTCGACCCAGTCGAGGACGTCGAGAACTTCGACGAACTCGCCCGGTCATGGATTGCGCTGAAGCTGGTGCTCAACCAGCTCAATCGCAGCATGGGCAAGGACGACCTCTACCCGTTCACCCTGACGCCCGCGGTACTGGACAAGCTGAGATTCGTGCACGTCGTCGTGACGTCGCATCGCTGAGCCCCGGGGCTCGGCCCGCCTCGCTATGGTCGAGAACATGCTCACCCGGGTGGTCGACACGTTGCTCGACCGCACCATCGTCCCGGGTTACTCGCGTGTCGGGTACGCACTGCGCAGCCGGTGGTGGGACGAAGAGCTCGAGCCCGGCGTTCTCGACGGACACACCGTTGCGATCACCGGAGCGAACTCCGGGCTCGGCCTGGCCACGGCTCTGGGTGCGGCCCGCCTCGGTGCTTCCGTGCGGCTGCTGTGCCGCAACACCGCGCGGGGCGAGGCTGCCCGTGCTGAGCTGGTGGCGGCCTGCCCGGGCGCGTCCGTAGTCGTCGACGAGTGCGACCTGTCGAGCCTGAAGTCCGTGACGGCCAGCGCCGCCCAGCTGCGCAACGAGCTGCCCAGCCTGCGCGCGCTGGTGCACAACGCCGGCGTGCTGCCGCCCGAGCGCATCGAGACGGCGGAGGGGCATGAGCTGACCGTCGCGACCCATGTATTGGGCCCGCACCTGCTGACCAACGAGCTGCGCGCGCTGCTCCTTGCCGACACCGACGCGCGGGTTGTCTTCGTCGCCTCGGGCGGGATGTACACCCAGCCGCTACGCATCGACGACCCGGAGTTCCAGCTCGGCGACTACGACGGCACGGTCTCTTACGCCCGGACGAAGCGGATGCAGGTCGTCCTCGCGCAGCTCTGGGCCGAGCACCTGCCTGGGGTGTCGGTGCACGCCATGCATCCGGGCTGGGCCCAGACCCGCGGCATCACCGACGCGCTGCCCCGTTTCGCCCGCGTCGTCGGCCCCATCCTGCGCAGTGCCGACGAGGGCGCCGACACGGCCGTATGGCTGCTGGCGGCGCGCTGGCCCGGCACCACCACCGGGCTGTTCTGGCACGACCGCCGCCCCCGCCCGACGTCCTACCTGCCGTTCACCCGGCACACCGCCGATGAAGCGCAGCGGCTCTGGGACTACTGCGCGGTGTCGACCCGCCTCTGACCGCCGCTTGTCACCCTCCGATCGCGCTCTGCCGGCGCATGACACGCCGCGACCGCGCGCAGGCCGCGATCAGAGGGTCACGCGATCAGAGGGTCACAAGCGGCGGTCAAGCGCGAGAGGCGTGTTTGGCGGCGCCGACAAAGCCGCTGCGTTCGGCGTCGGTCGACACCCGGACCGGCGGGAGGTCACCGGCTCCCGCGCGGAACCAGGGCTCGAACAGGGCCCACGACGCAGCCATCGACCCGCCCAGGACGAGGACGTCGGGTGCGAAACCGGCGAGCGCGCCACCGACTGCATCGCCCAATGCCCCGAGGGCCTGCTGCAGGACCACGGTCGCCCGCGAGTCGCGCGTCCGGGCCAGCGACGCGATCTCGCGGACGTCGGCCGACGACGCGCCCCCGGCCTGGACGAACGCCTGCCGGATCGCACGTCGGGACATGACGTCCTCGAGCGGGACGCCGTCGACCTCGACGTGGTGAATGCGACCGTCACGCGGGTAACCAGGGTCGACCACCGCGCCGTCAACGACCCACCCGGACCCGACTCCGGTCCCGAGCGTCACGCCGCACACCCGCGAGAATCCGCGGGCTGTGCCGGCCGTCCACTCCCCCAGCGCGAAGGCGTCGGCGTCGTTGAGGAACACGACGTCAGCGCCGAGCGCGGCGCGCAACGCCGCCCCGACGTCGACGCCGTGCAACGCACCGAACTTGCCGACGGCTGCGTCGAAGAGCGCCACCCCGCCCGCGTAGTCGAACGGGTCGGGCATGGCCACGCCCCAGGTCGCGCCGGACGGGGCACCGACCGCACCGGCCGCGCTCACGAACCGGGCGAGGATCTCCTCGGCAGAGGCGTCTGCGTCCAAGGGCAGGCGTACCGCGCCGGCCGCCGTCCATCCGTCGAACGAGACGAGCGCTGCCGAGACGTGCGTGCCCCCGACCTCGAGGACAGGGACAGCATTCACTGCTGCAGCTTGTACTCCTTCAGCAGCCCGCGGCTGATGATTGTCTTCTGGATCTCGGACGTGCCCTCGCCGATGAGCAGGAACGGCGCCTCACGCATGAGGCGCTCGATCTCGTACTCCTTCGAGTACCCGTAGCCGCCATGGATGCGGAAGCTGTCCTGAGTCACCTCGGCGCAGTACTCGGAGGCGATGAGTTTGGCCATCCCGGCCTCGACGTCGTTGCGGGTGCCGGCGTCCTTGAGCCGTGCGGCGTTGACCATCATCAGGTGCGCGGCCTCGACCTTGGTGGCCATCTCGGCCAGCTTGAACGCGATGGCCTGGTGGTCGGCGATCTGCTTGCCGAACGTCTTGCGCTGCTGGGCGTAGGCGACCCCGAGCTCGAACGCACGGATGGAAATCCCACAGGCACGGGCGGCGACGTTGACGCGGCCGACCTCGACACCGTCCATCATCTGCGCGAAGCCCTTGCCGCGCGCCTCCTCGCCGCCGAGCACGCGGCTGACCGGCACCCGGACACCGTCAAGGATCATCTCCGTCGTCTCGACGCCCTTGTAGCCCATCTTCTCGATCTTGCCGGGGATGGTGAGGCCGGGCCGGGTCTCGCCGAAGCCGGGTTCCTTCTCGATGAGGAACGTGCTCATGTTCTTGTAGACCGAATCGGCGCCGAGGTCGTCCTTGACCAGCGTCGCAACCACGCGCGAGCCGCCGCCGTTGGTGAGCCACATCTTGGAGCCGTTGATGACGAACTCGTCGCCGTCCCGGACAGCCTTGGTCTTGATGGCCGAGACATCGGAGCCGAGGTCGGGCTCGGACATCGAGAACGCACCGCGTATCTCGCCCGTCGCCATCTTGGGCAGGAAGTACTGCTTCTGCTCGTCGGTGCCGTGCTGCGCGATCATGTAGGCGACGATGAAGTGGGTGTTGATCACGCCCGACACCGACATCCAACCGCGGGCAATTTGCTCGACGACAAGTGCGTAGGTCAGCAGCGACTCGCCGAGGCCGCCGTACTCCTCGGAGATCATCAGGCCGAACAGGCCCATCTCCTTCATGCCCTCAACGATCGCCTCGGGGAACTCGTCCTTGTGCTCGAGGTCCGTGGCGTACGGGATGATCTCCTTGTCCACGAAGGTCTTCACGGCCGCCAGGATCTCGGTCTGGATCTCGGTCAGTCCTGCGGTCTGGGCCAGACGAGCCATGCGAACCTCCAGCTGCGCGCCGTCAACGGCTGATGTCTCGGCGATTACCGCTGAGTATCCCCGGCTGATCCAGAGCTGCCAAAGCATGGGCCGGTGACCTCGGTCTCCGCGTTCGCCGGCGCCCAGCGCAAGATGATCGACATGGGTTCCCTGACGGCCGACGCCGACGGCACGCCGGTGCTGGCTCCGCTGCTCGCGCAGTTTGACACCTCGCTCGAGCTGCTGCTCGAGCGATTGGACGGGCTCACCGACGACGAGTACCGCTGGTCGCCGGTGCCCGGTGCCGCCGATCTCGTCCCGGTCGTCGGCGACGAACTGGTCGCCATCGAGAACGACGGTGGCGAGGCGATCCGCACCATCGCCTGGATGCTGGCCCACCTCGTCGACGGCTTCCTGACCCGCGCCGACCACGTCGACGGGACTCACTCGCTCGCCGAGGCGTACGGGCCCTTCCCGTCCTCAGCGGAGGAGGCGGTCGAGCAGTTCGCGCGTGCCGCAGCCCGCTGGCGTTCGGCGGTGGCCGGCGCGGACGGCGAGCAGGCCGGGCAGGTCGGGTACTCGCAGTACCCGGGAGGTCTCGACCGCACGTTGCCCTTCGTCGACGTCGTGTGGTGGGTGAACCGCGAGCTGATCCACCACGGTGCCGACATCGCGTTGATCCGCGATCTGTATCTCGCCCTGGGCGAATAAGCATTACCGGCTGCTAGGTTCCGCAACGCCTATCGATCAACGGGGCCAGTCGATCAGAGGGAGACGCATGCGCACCGCCAAGGACTTCTTCACGCCGTTGGCCGTCGGGGCACCGGCTCCGTTGCGCGAGATCCCGGCGCGGCCGTCGCGGGCGATCCACTTCTTCGACCCCAGCAACGCAAAGATGGCGGCCAAGGTGCCCGGCATGGTCGGCACCGTAGACGTCCTGCTGGGCAATCTCGAGGACGCGGTCAAGGCCGACAACAAGGAGGCCGCTCGGCAGGGTCTCGTCGACATCGGTAGGTCGACGGATTTCGGGCCGACGCAGCTCTGGACGCGCGTCAACGCCCTGGACTCGCCCTGGGGTCTCGACGACCTCGTCACGCTGGTCACCGAGATCGGCGACAAGCTCGATGTGATCATGGTGCCGAAGGTGCAGGGCGCCGAGGACATCCACTACGTCGACCGGTTGCTCGCCCAGCTGGAGGCGAAGGCCAAGCTCGAGCGGCCGATCCTGGTGCACGCGATCCTCGAGACGGCCCGCGGTGTGGCCAACGTCGAGGAGATCTGCGGCGCGTCACCCCGCATGCAGGGCCTGTCGCTCGGCCCGGCCGACCTCGCCGCCGACCGGCGGATGAAGACCACCCGCGTCGGCGGCGGGCACCCGGGCTACCTCGTCCGGCAGGACCCCACGGACGGGCAGATCGACGGGCCGCGCACGACCTATCAGCAGGACCTCTGGCACTACACGATCGCGCGGATGGTCGACGCCTGCGCGATGCACGGCATCTACGCCCACTACGGCCCGTTCGGCGACATCACCGACGTCGTGGCGTGCGAGGACCAGTTCCGCAATGCGTTCCTTCTCGGTTGCGTCGGCGCGTGGAGCCTGCACCCGAAACAGATCGCCATTGCCAACAAGGTGTTCAGCCCGAGCGTCGAGGACGTCGCGCACGCGCGGCGGGTTGTGGCCGCGATGGGCGACGGCACCGGCGCGGTGATGCTCGACGGCAAGATGGAGGACGACGCGTCGCTGAAGCAGTGCCTGGTGATGGTCGACCTGGCCGAGCGCCTGTCGGCTGTGGACCCCGAACTGAAGAAGCAGTACGAGGGGATAGAGGCGTGACGGACTTCCGGGCGCGGCGCTCCGTCCTCTACATGCCGAGTTCGAACGCCAAGGCGCTCGAGAAGGCCAAGGGCCTGCCGTGCGACGGCATCATCTTCGACCTCGAGGACGCCGTCGCCCCCGACGCGAAGCCCGGCGCCCGCGAGGCGGCGGCCGCCGCGGCGTCGAGCGGTGCGTACGGCAAGCGCGAGCTGGCGATCCGGGTGAACGGCATCGGCACCGAGTGGCACGACGATGATCTTGCGACCGCGGCGCAGGCCGGCCCCGACGCGATCGTGGTGCCCAAGGTGAACAGCGCCGACGAGGTCCGCTCACTCGTCGCGGCGATGGAACGCACCGGTGCGCCCGAGCACACCAAGCTCTGGGCCATGATCGAGACGCCGGTGGCCATCCTGCACGCGGAGGAGATCGCGACAGCTTCTGATCGGCTGGCGTGCTTCGTCCTGGGCACCAACGACCTGGTCAAGGAGCTCTACGCCGAGCACGTGCCCGGCCGCGCGCCGGTCCTGACTGCGCTCTCGCTGACGCTGCTGGCCGCACGCTCGGCCGGGATCGCGATCCTGGACGGCGTCTACAACGACGTCAAGGACATCGACGGGTTCACCGCCGAGTGCCGGCAGGGCCGAGAGTTCGGCTTCGACGGCAAGACGCTGATCCACCCGGGCCAAGTCGAGATCGCGAACACCGAGTTCGCGCCGTCGGAGCAGGCGATCGAGGACGCGCGCGGCATCCTCGCCGCGTGGGAGGCGGGTGCTGGCACGGGCGTCGTCACCTACAACGGACGCATGATCGAGAACCTGCACGTCGACAGCGCGAAGCGCACGCTCGCGATCGCCGATGCCATCGCCGCGCTCGA
>NZ_CAXTHK010000001.1:50210-349497 GCF_964244045.1 uncultured Jatrophihabitans sp.
CTGAGCGACGCTTGCGCAGCGAACAGAGTCACTGAGCGACGCTTGCGCAGCGAACAGAGTCACTGAGCGACGCTTGCGCAGCGAACGGAGTCACTGAGCGACGCTTGCGCAGGGAACAGCGCTACTGAGGGCTTGCTCATCGCTGACCGACTACCCTTCTGGCGTGACGAGCCGGGGCAGACGATGAGTGCGCGGGTGTTCGTCGCCCGGTTGGCGGGCATCGACGTGTTCGACCCCGGCGGCGAGCAACTCGGCAAGGTCCGCGACGCGGTGACGATGCTACGCGTCGACCGGCAGCCGCCGCGGGTGCTCGGGCTGGTCGTCGAGGTGGCTCAGCGGCACCGCATCTTCGTCCCGATGGGTCGGGTGACACGCATCGAGCCGGCGCAGGTCGTGCTGTCGTCGGGAACCGTCAACATGAAGCGCTTCGAGCGGCGCGCCAACGAGCTGCTCGTCCTCACCGAACTGCTCGACCGGACGGTGACCATCCGCGAAACGTCCGCCGCGGCCTCCGTCGTCGATGCGGGTATGGAGGAGAACCGCAACCGCGACTGGGTGATCACCCGGCTGGCCGTGCGCGTGCAGACCGCTCGATTGACCCGCCGTCGCGGCCAGCTGTCGCAGCTCGACTGGAACGAGTTCGACGGCCTGGCGCTGCAGGAGTCCCGCCAGGGCACCGACACCGTCGTCGCCATGCTGTCGGACCTGCGCGCAGCCGACGTCGCCACCGCGCTGCTCGAGATGCCCGAGAAGCGCCGTCTCGAGGTCGCTGCCGCGCTCGACGACGACCGGTTGGCCGACGTGCTGCAGGAGCTGCCCGAGGACGAGCAGGTGTCGCTGCTGGCCCAGTTCGCCGACGAGCGCGCCGCCGACGTGCTCGAGGCGATGGACGACGACGACGCCGCCGACCTACTCGGCGAGATGACGCAGGACGACCAGGAGCGGCTGCTGCAGCTGATGGAGCCTGCCGAGGCCGCGCCCGTCCGCCGGCTGATGACCTATGAGGACTACACCGCCGGCGGTCTGATGACCTCCGAGCCGATCATCTGCCTGCCCGACGCCACCGTCGCCGAGGCGCTGGCCCGGGTGCGGCACCCCGAGCTCTCACCCGCCGTCGCATCGCAGATCTACGTCGTGCGGCCGCCCGCGGGCACCCCCACCGGACGTTTCCTGGGCACCGTGCACATCCAGCGGCTGCTGCGCGAGCCGCCGTCCTCGCTCGTCAGCGGCTTGTGCGACCGCGGCATCGGCTCACTGCGGCCGAGTGCACCGTTGGACGAGGTGACCCGACACATGGCGACCTACAACCTGGTCGCCGTCCCGATCACCGACGAGAACGACCGGCTGGTGGGTGCGGTCGCCGTCGACGACGTGCTCGACCACCTGCTACCCGAGGGTTGGCGGGAGCGGGACGAGGACGACGACGAGCAGGAGGCGACACATGCCTGATTCGCGCGTGCGGCTCGACCAGCCGAGGCTCGAACGCCGCGGACCTCGGTTCCGCTTCGACGCCGAGGCCTTCGGGCGGCTCACTGAGACTATTGCGCGCTTCCTCGGCACCGGTCGCTACCTCGCGCTGCAGACCGGAGTCGTCGTGTTATGGATCATCTGGAACAGCGCCGTGCCGCACGGGCTGCGCTTCGACCCCTGGAACCCGACCAAGTTCATCTTCTTGACCCTGATCCTGTCGCTGCAGGCCTCGTACGCTGCTCCGTTGATCCTGCTGGCCCAGAACCGGCAGGACGACCGCGACCGAGTCAACCTTGACGCCGACCGCGACGAGGCCCGTCAGTCCAAGGCCGACCTCGACTATCTCGCCCGAGAGATTGCCGCGATCAGAATGGCCCTCGGCGAGGTGGCCACCCGCGACTTCCTGCGTTCGGAGCTCCAGCGGGCCGAGGCAGCGCGCGACGACCGGGGCGACGACTGACGCACGTTCTCGGTTAGACAACGAGCCGCAGCAGGGCCGCGACGGCGGCGGCCAGCACGACCACGACTAGGAACGGCAGCCGCCGCCACACCGCCACCGCGCCGGCTGCGAAGCCGGCGAGGCGCGGGGCGTCGAACGTCCAGTGCCGACCGTCGGCCACGGCCTCGACTACCACGAGTGCGGCGAGCAGCGCGACCGGCAGCAGCTCGACGACGCGCCGGACCTGCGGGTGCTCGAGCACCCGCGCCGGCACCAGGTAGCCGGCCAGCTTCAGCGCGTAACACCCGAAGACGGTGGCCAGGACAAGGATCCAGAGGTTCATCTGAGCCGCACCGCAAGGACCAGGGCCGCCGACGCGGCGAGCACCGGCACGCCGGCTGGCGCCACCGGAATCAACAGGAACGCGATCGCCGCACCGGTGATTGCGATCCACCGCTCCAGCTCGCCGCTGCGCAGCCGGGGTGCAAGCAGGGCGAGGAATGCAGCGGGCACCACGGCGTCCAGACCGAACGACGCGGGATCGACCACCGACCCGACGAGCGCGCCGATCAGCGTCGTCAGGTTCCAGAACGTGAACACACCGGCGAATGTCCACCAGAACGCCACCCGCGACAGGGACGGGGTGCGCTGCGCGACCGCCATGGCCGTCGACTCGTCGATCGTGCCGAGGGCGGCGAGCAGCCGGCGCAAACCGCCCACCTTCAGCAACGGCGCGAGCCGCATGGCATAGAGCGTGTTGCGCGAGCCGAGCAGCAGGCCGCCGGCGAGCGCGGCCCCGATCGAACCGCCACCGGCGACGACGCCCACGACCGCGAACTGCGTTCCACCGGTGAAGGCCAGCAACGACAGCAGGCAGGACTGCAGCACCGACAACCCTGCGGCCACCGACGCCGCGCCGAACGCGAAACCGTATGCGCCGACGGCTACGCCGACACCTAGCGAATCGCGGATCGCAGCGGTCCGGGCTGGGTCGAGTTCAGTCACCGGACGGGCGGTCGGTCACGCGCTCCATGAACGCGCCGAGCTCACGTAGTTCGTCATCGGTGAAGTTGACCAGGAAGTGGTCGCGCACGCCGGCGAGATGCACCGGCGCGGCGGCCCGCAACGCGTCGAAGCCGGCCCTCGTCAGCACGGTATACATACCGCGGGCATCCCCGGGGGCCGGCTCGCGACGCACCCACCCTGCGGTCTGTAGCCGGTCGACCATGCGGGTGAGCCCCGAGCGCGACATCAGCAGTTGGTCGGCGAGCTCGGCCATCCGCAACCGCCTATCGGGCGCCTCAACCAGGTGCAGCAGGACGTCGTACCAGGCCAGCGGCATCGACTGCGCCGCCTGCAGCTCACCCTCAAGGGTGCGCATCAGCGACGCATGGGCCAGCAGGAAGGTCCGCCAGACGCCGATGCGCCAGTCAGAAGGCCGGAGTGGACCCGGGGGCTGGGACTCCAGCGGCGCCACGACATCAGCCTACGTACCATCGGGGTGTGCCCCAAGAGAGTTCCGTCCGCGCTGCCCTGTCGACCGTGAACGACCCCGAGATCGGCCGTCCGATCACCGAGCTGGGGATGGTCGACGGTGTGCAGATCGGCGACGACGGCCGGGTGGTCGTCCGGGTCCTGCTCACGGTGGCCGGTTGCCCGATGAAGGCCGAGCTGACCCGCGGTGTCACCGAAGCGGTCACCCGGGTCGAGGGCGTCACGTCGGTGTCGGTCGAGCTCGGGGTGATGTCCGACGCGCAGCGCACCGAGTTGCGCCAGCAGCTGCGCGGCGACGCCCCGCAGAACGAGATCCCGTTCGCACAGCCCGGGTCGCGTACCCGCGTCTACGCCGTGGCTTCCGGCAAGGGCGGCGTGGGCAAGTCGTCGGTCACGGTGAACCTGGCCGTCGCGCTGGCCCAGAAGGGGCTCTCGGTCGGCGTGGTCGACGCCGACATCTACGGCTTCTCCGTCCCACGCATGCTCGGGGTCGAGGGCAAGCCCACCCAGGTCGACAACATGATCATGCCGCCCAGCGCGCACGGCGTGAAGGTCATCTCGATCGGGATGTTCACCCCCGGCAACACCGCCGTTGTCTGGCGCGGGCCGATGCTGCACCGGGCGCTGAACCAGTTCCTGGCCGACGTCTTCTGGGGCGATCTCGACGTCCTGCTCATGGACCTCCCGCCCGGCACCGGCGACATCGCGATCTCGGTTGCGCAGCTGGTGCCCTCCGCCGAGCTGCTCATCGTCACCACGCCGCAGCTCGCGGCCCGCGAGGTCGCCGAACGCGCGGGGTCCATCGCGCTGCAGACCCACCAGCAGATCGTCGGCGTCGTCGAGAACATGAGCTGGCTGCAGCTGCCCGATGGCTCCCGCTTGGAGGTATTCGGCAGCGGCGGTGGCCAGGCCGTCGCCGACTCGCTGACCACCACCACCGGTACCCGGGTGCCGCTGCTCGGTCAGATCCCGCTGGACCAGGCGGTACGCGAGGGTGGCGACGGGGGTCTGCCGGTCGTGCTCAGCGCCCCGGGCTCCGCCGCCGCCGAGGCGCTGCAGGGGGTGGCCGACGCCCTCGCCGCACGCAGCCGCAGCCTGGTCGGCCGGTCGTTGGGGCTCACGCCCGTTCGCTAACCATCAATCTGATCATCGATCAGGTGACCTCGTCGAATCCAGTCGGCGCGACTCCGGGCTTCGGCCGCGGACGCGGTCGCCCCGCTGGCGGCTGACTTACCGGTTTCAGCGGCTCGCTCTTGGTCATGCGCACCCGGGCCTCGTCATTCTCGAGGTCGCGCACCGCGGCCCGCGGGTCGACGTCGTGCAGCTCGTCACGCCAGCTCTGGCGGGAGTCGTTGTCGGAACCAGCGTCGTCGCCGAAGATCGCGTCGCGCAGGGCGTTGCGTGGGTTGAGGCGGCCGAGATCGACGTCGTCGCCGAAGACCGCGCGCTGCACGGCGGTGCGCGGATTCAGGTTGCGTAGATCGATGTCGGCGAACTCGGGGCCGAGCTCATCCCGCAGCTGCTGACGCGCTCCGGTGGCGAGGTCGCGCAGCGTGCGCAGCATCTCGGCGGCGTCCTTCGCCAGCTTGGGCAGCCGGTCGGGGCCCACGACCACGATGGCGACCATCGCAAGTACCAGGAACTCCAGTGGCCCGATGTTGAACACCCGTCCACCTTCCCCCGCGCTGCCGTCGAATCAGCTGAGCCCGTCGGGTCAGCGCTCGTCCATTCACTGCAGTGTGACGGTGACCGTCTTCTTCGCCGACGAACCCTTAGGGTAGTACGTCACCTTCACCCGGGCGCCGGGCTTGAGTTGCTGGACGACAACGATCAGCTGGTCAGCCGACTGGATGACCGTCTTGTCGACCACGACGATGACGTCGCCGGCCTTGAGCCCGGCCTTCGCCGCAGCCTTGCCGGGTGAGACCTGCGCCAGATACGCACCGGTCTTCGCGCTGGTCAGGTAGGTCTTGGCTTGAGCCCCGAGCGACGCGTGCGACGTCTTTCCGGTGCGGATGAGGTCGGTGGCGATCGCCTTCGCGTAGTTGATCGGAATGGCGTAACCGATCCCCGACGCGGAGGTACCGGAGTCCGAGCTGCCGACCGACGCGGCGGAGTTGATACCGATGACCGCGCCCGAGGAATTGACGAGCGCCCCCCCGGAGTTGCCCGGGTTGATGGGCGCGTCGGTCTGAATTGCGTCGAGGTAGGCGTCGGACGTCCCGTCGTCGGCGTAGACGTGCACCGGACGGTTGAGCGCCGAGATGATGCCGGCGGTCACCGTGCCCTGCAGGCCCAACGGCGAGCCGATGGCAATCGCCTGATCGCCCACGGCCACTTGGTCGGACCGGCCGAGCGTGGCGACGGTGAGCTCGGTATTCGGCACCTTGATCACGGCGAGGTCGCTGACCGGGTCCGTTCCCACGATTTGCGCCGACGCAGTGGCCTCGTTGCTGAACGTCACCCGGATCGTCGCCATCCTGTCACCGTTGGCTGCGGCGATCACGTGATTGTTCGTCAGCACGTCACCGTCTTTGTCGATCACCACGCCGCTGCCGATCGCCGCCTCGGAATCGGTGGTGACCAGGATCGACACCACGGCCGGCCCCACCCGCTTGGCCACACCGGCCACCGAACCCGCGGGGCGCTTCGTCGGCGTCTCGACCTGGGCGATGGAGGCGTCGGGGCGGTGCAGGGCGTCGTTCGTCTCGCGGGTGGCGAACCAGCCGACCCCGCCACCGACGACGCCCGCGACCAGCGTCGCGATGAGTACGACCAGCAGTGACGGCAACCCGAATCGGCCGCGCCGCACGTTGTCGGGGACCGGCTCGTCCTCGACGCCGCCGAGCAGTTCGTCCTCGGTCTCGACGTCGTCGGTCGGGTCAATCTGTGCTGGGCGGCCGCCGCTGAACACCGCTCCGCGCCCGAGCCAGAACTGCGAGCTCGGGTCGCGCCACGGGTCGCGGACGGCGTCCGGCTTCCACCACGGCGACTCGCGGTGCGGTCCGGAGGCGTCGAGCCGCGCCCCTGGTTGGGGCGCAAATCCGTTCTGCGCCTGCGGGGTCGCGGCGAACGTGTCGGCCAGCTCGGCGGGGACGGGCGGGCGGTAGTTGGGTTGCGGAACCAGGCGCTCGCCGGAAAGCGGGGCGAAGGCCCCGGCCTCGGTGGGACGCCCGAACGTCGCGCGTTCTTCCGGCGACACCGTCATCGGCGGCGGGGTGTAGGGCGCCGGCTCGGAGCGCGCGTCGAAGCCGCCGTCGATACCGGAAGGACGCGCGAACACGTCGTTTCCCGGCGGGGCCTCGGCGGGTTGGGGCGAAGCCGCGTGCCGGCCCTGCTCGTCGCTCACGCGTTGCTCCTTCGCCGCCGAGAGGCGTCCGTCATCGAGTCTGCCCCATCGCCCGGATAGCCACGCGCCGTCACCGGTCGCGCACCCCGCCTACGTAGCTCAGCGGCCGCCGCGGAACAGGCTCTGAGCGGCGGTGCTCAGGATCGGGGTCACCCGACGCTCGCGTTTAGTTCGCTGCGGCACCAGTGCTGCGATCGGGCCCACCACCATCATGGTCGTGCCGTCATCGTCGACGACGGTCGGCGGCATCGTGATCGGTGTGGTGTCCGGCAGGGTGCGCAACCGGTCGGCAAGGCTGGTGGGCAGCGCTGGTGCCGGCGCCGCCCGCAGCGCCCACGCGGCCTCACGTTGCACCCGCACGGCGTGCGCACACTCGGCGCAGGCCTCGGTGTGTCGTGCGGCGCGCTCGCGGGCGTGCCCGCGCAGGACGCCGTCGGCATACGCGGCGACTGCTTCGTCGGACAGGTGCTGCGTGCTCATCAGCCCGGCGCCCCCGCCAGTTCGATGTCGGCGGAACCGCCCGGCTCGATCGGACGGCGGCCGGGAGCGCGGTGAGCCAGGGCCTCGCGCAACAGCACGCGACCACGGTGGATGCGGGAGCGGACGGTGCCGACCTTGATGCCCAGCGTCGCCGCGATCTCCTCGTACGACAGCTGCTCGAGGTCGCACAACACCACCGCGACGCGGAAGTCCGGCGGCAGTGCGTCGAGGGCTGCCTGGATCTCCGGGTCGAGGTGCATCTCGTCGTAGACCCGCTCGGGCCCAGGGTCGCTGCCGGCGAGCCGGTCACCGGCGTCCTCGGGCAGCGCGTCGAAGCGGATGCGCTGCCGGCGCCGCACCATGTCGAGGAACAGGTTTGTGGTGATGCGGTGCAGCCAGCCCTCGAACGTCCCCGGTTGGTACTCGGCCAGCGACCGGAACACCCGGACGAACGTCTCCTGGGTCAGATCCTCGGCGTCGGCGCGGTTGCCCGAGAGCCGATACGCAAGCCGGTAGACCCGATCCGCATGGGTGCGGACCACCTGGTCCCAGGTGGGCGGAACCCACACCGGACTCGGGGCGGACTCAACGGTCATGCCTTCACCTCGTGTTCGTGGCCCGGCGAACCGCTGGGGGCGGCTACCGATCACGTCCGACAGAACCAGAACAACCTGTACATCGGCTAAACGCAGCCATCGCGCGCAGCGTTCCCACAGTTACTACGCTGCGCGGTTGTGCACTCCTACACCCCCATCGACGATCGGACCACGCACGAACTGGCCCGGCTGTGCATCGAGCGCCTGGCCACGCGGACACCGCTGGATCGCCCACGCACTCCGGCGGAGCTGGACGACCTCGCGGGCGCGACGGTGCGGCCCGAGGGCATCGGCGCGGACGAGGCGGTGCGGCTGTGGCAGGACGTGCTCGCCCCGGCCTGCCTGTCCGTCGACCACCCGCGCTACCTGTCCTTCATCCCCAGCGCGCCGACCAAGGCGGCGGCCGGCTTCGACATGCTCGTGGGTGCGACGTCCGTCTACGGCGGCTCGTGGCTGGAAGGGTCCGGGGCGGTATACGCCGAGAACCAGGCACTGCGTTGGATCGCCGACCTCGCCGGGCTGCCACCTCAGGCGGGCGGGGTGTTCGTCCAGGGCGGCACCATCGGCAACCTCTCGGCCCTCGTAGCGGCCCGGGAGTCCGCGCGACACCGGGTGGCCCAGCAACACGGTTGCCCGCCGCAGCGCTGGGCCGCATGCGTGACGGCCGAGACGCACTCGTCGGTCAAGCACGCGCTGCAGATCGTCATGGACGTGGACGTCATCGAGGTGCCGGGCGACTCGCGCGGACGGATGACGGGCGTCGCCCTGCGCGAGGTGGTCGAGACACTGCCCGCCGACGTGCGAGCGGGGGTGTTCGCCGTCGTCGCCACCGCCGGCACCACCAACCTCGGTGTGGTCGACGACATCGTCGGCGTGGCCGCGGTGGCGCGCGAGCAGGGCTGGTGGCTGCACGTCGACGGCGCGTACGGGGGCGCCGGCCTGGCTGCGTCGAGCGTCCGGCACCTGTTCGACGGCGTCGAGCACGCCGACTCATTCATCGTCGACCCGCACAAGTGGCTGTTCGCACCCTTCGACTCGTGCGCGTTGATCTACCGCGACCCGGTGCAGGCCCGCGCCGCGCACACCCAGACCGCCGGCTACCTCGACCCGGTCACCGTCGACGGGGAATGGAACCCCTCGGACTTCGCCGTCCAGCTCACCCGTCGCGCCCGCGGACTGCCGTTCTGGTTCTCCCTCGCCGTGCACGGCACCGACGCCTACTGCGCGGCCGTCGAGCACACCCTCGCCGTCGCCCGCGAAGGCCGCGCGATCATCGACGACCGCGCCCACACGCGGCTTCTCGTCGAACCCGACCTCTCGGTCCTGGTGTTCGAGCGGATCGGCTGGGACGCCGACCAGTACGCGCGTTGGAGCAGTCGCATCCTCGATGAGCAGCTCGGCTTCGTGACGCCGACCCGGCACGCCGGGCACGTGTGCACACGCTTCGCCGTCGTCAACCCGCTGACGACGCCCGAGGACCTGGCACAGCTGGTCGACTCGATGCATGACGTCCAGCCGTAGCCCTGGACAAGGCTCTAGGCTCACGGCCATGGCCGACGCGATGCTCTCCGTAGCCAGCCTCTCCTTCGCCGAGTCCTACGCGGTCGAGGATGACGTGGTCATCGCGGCCCGCGCGCGGGCCCGCGAGCTCGGCTGCACGCCGATCGGCCCGGCCGGCGCGGCCACGCTGCGGGTGCTTGCCGCCGCCGCCGGCGCCCGGGCGATCGTCGAGGTCGGCACCGGGGCGGGCGTGTCCGGGCTTTACCTGCTCGACGGCATGGCCGCCGATGGCGTCCTCACCACCATCGACGTCGAGGGCGAGCACCAGCGCGCAGCCAAGGAGGCGTTCGGCGAGGCGCAGGCTGCGCCCGGTCGATACCGCCTCATCAACGGCTCGGCCGCCGAGGTGCTGCCGCGCCTGCGCGACGCTGCTTACGACCTGGTCTTCGTCGACGCCGACCCGTCGGCCTACGAGTTCTACTTCGAGCAGGCCCTGCGCCTGCTGCGCCCGGGCGGGATCGTCGCGTTCGACGACGTGCTGTGGCACGACCGCGTCGCCGACCCCGCGCAGCGCGACCAGGAGACCACCATGCTGCGCGAGCTCGGCAAGCTGGTGCGCGACGACCTGCGCCTGCTGTCCACTCTGCTCCCGGTTAGCGACGGCCTGCTGGTGGGCGTCAAGCGCTGACCGGGTTACCGTCGGCCCGGCCATGACCTGGTGATCATCACGCACTGGGCAGGGCTGCAGCCCTGCGCAGTGCGTGATGATCAGCGGCCTTTCAGTTCGTCGGCCCTGACGGCCAGCCAGGCCCGGATCTCGGCGACGAATCGACCGGGATCCCGCAGCGCCGACGGCGGCCGGTGGACCACCGAGAGCCCAATCGTCGTCAGCTCGAGATGACGGTTCCAGGTGGCCGCCCAGTCGTCACGGGAGGAATGGAACTCGACGCTGTCGATC
Organism: uncultured Jatrophihabitans sp.; assembly: GCF_964244045.1. Classification (NCBI taxonomy): domain Bacteria; kingdom Bacillati; phylum Actinomycetota; class Actinomycetes; order Jatrophihabitantales; family Jatrophihabitantaceae; genus Jatrophihabitans; species uncultured Jatrophihabitans sp. The sequence continues at coordinate 60,497 of NZ_CAXTHK010000001.1, forward strand.
TCGAGGCAGGCCCGCAGCTGCGGCCAGTGAAAATCCAGTGTGCGCCACCTGCCGCCGGGCAGCTCGATCCGTGCGTTCTGCACGAAGCCCCCGATGCCCGCGGCGCGAAGGATGACCGCTGCCTGTGCCTCGGGCGCCGACGCCGCACCCCACCCGACCTCGACGAGGGCTCGGCGCAGGAAGGCGCTGCCGCGCCGCGGTCCCGACTCCAGTTCGACAGCCAGCTCGGCGACGGTGCAGTGCCCGTCCTGCACCACGCGGGCGACGAGGGTGCGGACGTCGTCAAGGCAGCGCATAGTGCACGCGAGGTCTGCGGCCGCGCGCGCATGCTCCACGCGCCTGGGGCCGTGCCACTGCACTACGGCGAACGGACGGACCGTGTTCCGCACCTGAACGAACCCGTACGAGCGGCACCGGTTCGACGGCGGCACCAGGACGACGACCGTCGGGGTGGACGCGATGCGCCGGACGTCCGATGCGCGCAGCGCCGCGGCCCCGGTCAACGCGGCACCCTCGCCTGCGTAGATGAGCGCGGCTGCCCAGCGGTCAACCTCGAGGAACGATTCGGCGGTCAGATAGGTGTGCGGCAGCACCCGGCGCCACTTCGCGGTTGCCAACCGATGGTCAATGCCGTGCCGCGAGACCCCGCGCCGCAGGGCCTCCGTGCGACCGAGGACGCGCGGCAATGCGCACGGGTCCCAGTCGTCCATCAGGCGATCGTCGGCGACCACGACGATGCACGCGTCGGTCATACCCGGGCCTGTGGACAACCTTTTAGTGATCATCACGCGCTGTGCAGGGCTGCAGACCTGCGCAGCGCGTGATGATCACCGGGAGCGGGCCCAACGGACCGGGAACGGGCCAGCCGGCAGGCGGCGGACTAGCGTCGGCCCGGCCATGACCTGCTACGTCGACACCGTGCGCTCGTACCCGAACGCCGGTTTGCGGTTCACCGACTACTGCCACCTGCTGGCCGACACCCGCGACGAGCTGCATGCGATGGCCGGCGCGGTGGGCATGCCGCGCTGGACGTTCCAGGACCATCCGTGGCGTTGGCACTACGACCTGCCCGCGCACCTACGCGACTCCGCCGTCGCGCACGGCGCGCAGGTTGTGACCATGCACGAGGTCGGGGCGCTGCTGCGGCGTCGCAAGGGCGAATTACCCATCGCGTAGGTTCGAGCGGTGCGCATCGCAGTCCTCGCCGGCGGCATCGGCGGTGCCCGGTTCCTGCGCGGGGTTCGGGTCGCCTGCCCGGACGACACGATCACCGCGATCGTCAACACCGGCGACGACGTCACCCTGCACGGCCTGCGTATCTGCCCCGACCTCGACAGCGTGATGTACACCCTCGGCGAGGCCCACGACGCTGATCGCGGCTGGGGCCGCAAGGGCGAGAGCTGGCGCATCAAGGACGAGCTGCGCGCCTACGGTGCCGAGCCATCCTGGTTCGGGCTGGGCGACCTGGACATCGCCACCCACCTCGTCCGCACCCGCATGCTCGAGGCCGGTTACTCGCTCACCGACGTGACGGCCGCACTGTGCACCCGCTGGCAGCCCGGCGTTTCGTTGCTGCCGATGACCGACGACCGCTGCGAGACGCACGTGGTCGTCGAGCTGGCGGGCGCACGCCGAGCGATCCACTTCCAGGAGTGGTGGGTGCGTTATCGCGCGGCGCAGCCGGCCGAGGCGTTCGTACAGGTAGGGGTCGACGACGCCACCGCCACCCCCGCCGTCCTCGAGGCCATCGTCACGGCTGACGTGGTGCTCGTCGCGCCCTCGAATCCGGTGGTGTCGATCGGCACGATCCTCGGTCTCGACGACCTGCGCGAGGCGCTGGTCACCGGGCCGGCACCGGTCGTCGGGGTGTCCCCGATCGTGGGCGGCGTACCGGTGCGTGGCATGGCCGACGCCTGCCTGCCGGCGATCGGCGTCGAGGTCAGCGCCGAGGGAGTCGCGCGGCACTACGGCGCGCGGTCGGCGGGCGGCCTGCTCGACGGCTGGCTGGTGCACGACACCGACACCGCGCACGTCGAGGGCATCACCGTGCGCGCCGTGCCCCTGATGATGACAAATGACGACGCGACCGCCGACATGGTCCGGGCCGCAATGCACGTCGCTGGGGTACGAGTGTGATCGACGGCGACCACGCGGCACCATACCTTGAGGTACGTCCTGTGCTCGGAATCGGCGAGCTCAGCCCCGGCGACGACCTGGCGGCGGTCATCGCCGAGCACGCCGACCTGCAGGACGGCGACGTCGTGGTCGTGACGTCCAAGGTGGTCTCGAAGGTCGAGGGACGCATCGTGGTCCTGGAATCCGATGACCCCGATGCGCGCGAGACGGCCCGCCAGGCGGCCATCGACGGCGAGACGGTGCGCCTCGTCGCGCGCCGCGGCGACCTGCGCATCGTTCAGACCAGGCACGGGCTCGTCATGGCGGCGGCCGGGGTCGATGCCTCAAACGTCGCCCGCGACGAGCTGGCCCTGCTGCCCGTCGACCCCGACGCCTCTGCGCAGCTGCTGCGCGAGGGCCTACGCGAGCAGCTCGGCGTCGACGTCGGCGTGGTCGTCACTGACACCATGGGCCGGCCGTGGCGCAACGGGCTCACGGACGCCGCCATCGGGGTCGCCGGACTGACCGCGCTCACCGACCCGCGCGGACGCGTCGACTCCTACGGCAACGTCCTTGGCGTCACCCAGGTCGCGGTCGCTGACGAGATCGCCGCGGCGGCCGACCTCGTCAAGGGCAAGCTGTCCGGCATCCCCGTCGCCGTCGTACGCGGTCTGGCCCGCAACGGGAAGTTGACCGACGACGGCAACGGCACCCGGATGCTCGTCCGTGGCGTTGAGGACGACCTGTTCCGCATGGGCACCGCTGAGGCGATAACCGTCGGGCGCGAGGACGTTGGGTGGGCCGGTGGCTCGGCGCCGGAACTGCACGCCGATGCCGTTGCGGTGATCACCGACATCGACCCTGACGACTGCGCCGGTGGCGCCGTCAAGCAGGCGTTCCTCGCATTCCTGGCGGCGCGGCCGGACGCCATGTGGCGCTCGTGCGTGCCCGGGCACCTGACGGGCAGCGCGCTGGTCGTCGATCCGGATCGGCAGGCGGTGCTGCTCACCCTGCACCCGCGCGTCGGCCGCTGGCTGCAGCTCGGCGGGCACTGCGAACCAGGCGACCGCACCATGCTCGACGCGGCGGCCCGCGAGGCGCGCGAGGAGAGCGGCATCGGCTCGCTGTCCTTCGACCCGGTGCCGCTGTCGCTCGACATCCACCCGATCACCTGCTCACTCGGCGTGCCCACCCGGCACTTCGACGTCCAGTACCTCGCGGTCGCCCACCCCGGCGCCGAGCCGACCATCAGCGACGAATCCCTCGACCTGCGCTGGTTCGCCTGGGACGACCTGCCGCCGGGTATCTCGCCCGAGCTGCCGCGCCTCGTCGACCTCGCCCGCCGCCGGCTGCCGTGAGCGGCTACGTCTAATGACGGCCCTGGACGACGCACTGCGCGCGATCGACGACTGGCCCGTGCCGCACGCCGCGGCGGCCGTGGTCGGGCCGGCCGGCGTGCTCGCCGCACGCGGGCCGCAGGAGCACCCATTCCCGCTCGCGTCGGTGACGAAGCCGCTCGCTGCCCTGGCCGTGCTCGTCGCGGTGGAGGAAGAGGCCGTCGCGTTGGACGACGCAGCCGACCCGGACCTCCTGCCCGGCGCCACCCTGCGCCACCTGCTTGCCCACGCGTCGGGGATGGCGCCGGAACGGCCGCTGCGCTCGTTCGCGCCGGCCACCCGCCGCGTGTACTCCAACGTCGGCATCGAGCGAGCCGCCGAGGTGGTGAGCGTGGCGGCGGGCATGCCGTTCGCCGACTACCTCACCGAAGCGGTCCTGCGCCCGCTGCAGCTCAGCGGCACGTCATTGCCCGGCTCGCCGGCGCGCGACGGCATCTCGACGGTGGCCGACCTCGCCGCGGTGCTGCACGAGCTGCAGACGCCGACCGGCCTGCTCTCGGCGACGACTCTGGACGAGCTGCGCACGGTGCAGTACCCGGGCCTGCGCGGGGTGCTGCCCGGTTTCGGCGGTCAGGACCCCAACGACTGGGGACTCGGCTTCGAGATCCGCAGCCGCAAGTCGCCGCACTGGACGGGCACCAGCAACTCCCCCGCCACCTACGGACACTTCGGCCAGAGCGGCACGATGCTGTGGCTGGATCCTGAGGCCGGGGTGGGGCTCGTCGCCGTGACTGATCTGGACTTCGGCGACTGGGCGCGCACTGCCTGGCCGCAGTTGTCGGACGCGGTGCTGGCAGCTGTCTAACGAACTTCGACGTTGCGGGCCAGGATGCCGAGCGTCGCCTTCAGCGCCGTTTCGGGGATGACCGGGAAGTTGACGCGCTGCTTGTAGCGCTCGTCGATCTGGCTCCAGTCGTAGTACGACGTCACCACGGTGCCGCCGTCGGCTGACGGCGCGAGCCGATAGCCGTAGAGGTGCTTGATCGGCGGCTGGATGGTGCCCGAGATCGTCCACTCGATCAGGCGGTCGGGCTCGAACTGCGTGATGATCACGTCGACGTCGTACTTGCCCATGGGCAGGTCGCCGAGCGACTCGCGGTCCATGTGCACGGTGAACCGGTCGCCGACGGCCGAGACCGGCGAACCGTCGGCGGACTGCAGCATGCCGGAGCTGTCGATCTGCACGTGGCCCTGCGGATCGCAGAGCAGGGCAAATACGGCGGCGGGCGGGGCGGCGATGATGCGGGCGACCTCGAAACGTTCGCTCATGACTGGACTGTGTCAGATGGCTCGGATGTCGGTGTAGTTGAACTTCGGCCCGTACCGCGGCGCGCGCATGCCGCTGAGCTCGATGAGCCGCATGACCCGCTGCCGGTGGCCGGACCACGGCGCCAGCAGCTCGAGCATCTGCTCGTCGGTGCTGCGCGGGCGGCCGGCCAGCACCCAGCCGACCATGTTCGGCAGGTGGTAGTCGCCGACGCTGACGGAGTCGGGGTCGCCGAGCGCGCGCTGGGTGGTTTCGGCCGCGGTCCAGATGCCGATGCCGGGGATGAGCCGCAGCCGGGCGGTGGCCTCGGCGTGCGTCATACCGACGCACTCCTCCAGCCGGCGGGCGACCGAGGCCGCGACGCAGATGGCGCGTTGGCGCTTGCCGTCGACACCGAGGCGGTGCCACTCCCAGGTGGGCAGCTCGAGCAGCGCCTGCGCCGACGGCGGCACGAGCATCCCCTCGGCCGGGCCGGGTGCCGGCGTGCCGAAGCGGTGCAGCAACAGACGCCAGGAGCGACGCGCCTCGAGCCCGGTGACCTTCTGCTCGAGCACCGCAGGCACGAGCGCCTCCATCACCAGCCCGGTCCGCGCGAGCCGGAAGCCCGGCCGGGCGCGGCGCAGCTCGTGCAGCACGGGCACCGCGGACACGTCGAGCGCCGACCAGTCGTCGTCGTCGCCGAGCAGCGCCGGAAGCTGCGCCAACAACCAGTCGGCGCCGTCGCCCCAGGCCTGCGCGCTTGCCTGCGCGCCGGCCGCCGCCACGCACATCGTTCCCGGACCGACGGGTGTCTCGCACGCCCACCAGAACCGGCCGGCCGCATCGAAGCGGTGCGCGGGATCACCGGCGCCGCGACGTAGCGAGCCCAACGTCGACCGCAGATCGATCAGCCGCCCGGCCTCCCACACGCGCTGCATGAAGCACAGTGTGGCGCAGGTTCCTGACAGACCCCTCAGAGGTCGGACGAGAAGCGGATCGAGCCCTCGGCGAGGTCGACGCCGGGCCAGATCCGGGCGCCGTGCCGCAGCTCCGTGCCGGCGCCGATGCTGGCGCCGTCGCCGATGACGGCGTCCTCGATCAGCGCGCCGGGGTGGACGGTGACGCCCTTGCCGATGATCGAGCGCCGGATGACGGCGCCGGCGCCGATGCGGGCGTCGTCGAAGACCACCGAGCTGTCGATGTCGGCGCCGGCCCCGACCGCGGTGCGGGTGCCGATCGTCGACCCGCCGTAGATGTGGGCCTTCGGCGACACCGACGAGCCGGGCATCAGCAGCCGCTCACCGGTCTGCGGCACCGCCGGCGACGGCGCGATGCCGCGCACGAGGTCGGCCGAGCCGCAGACGAAGTCGGTCGGCGTGCCGAAGTCGCGCCAGTAGCTGGTGGTCAGGTAACCGCGCACGTTCGCGCCGGACGCCAGCAACCCGGGGAACGTCTCCTTCTCGACCGACACCGGACGACCGGTGGGGATGGTGTCGATGACCGATCGCTTGAACGCGTACAGGCCGGCATTGATCTGGTCCGTCACCGGGTTCGGATCCTTCTCGAGGAACGCCTCCACCCGTCCGTCGACGTCGGTGGGCACACATCCGTAGGCACGCGCGTCCTCGACCTTCGTCAGGCACAGCGTGACGTCGGCGTCGGTCTTGACGTGCGTCTCGACGAAGTCGACGAGATCGACGCCGATCATGTTGTCGCCGTTGAACACCAGCACCGTGTCGGCGCGCAGGGCCGGGGCCACGTTGCGAATGCCGCCGCCGGTGCCGAGCGCCTCCTGCTCCACGACGCACTTGAGGTCGACGCCGAAGCGGGACCCGTCGCCGAAGTAGTCCTCGAAGACCTCCGCCCGGTACGACGTGCCCAGCACGACGTGCGTGATTCCGGCCTCACGCAGGCGGGAGATGAGGTGCGTCAGGAAGGGCACGCCGGCGGTCGGCAGCATCGGCTTGGGCGCGGACAACGTCAGCGGGCGCAACCGGGTGCCGAAACCGCCGACCAGGATCACCGCATCCGTCGACATGTCCCGTCCTCTCGTCGGCAATCAGGCTTGGACGATCCCACATCTCACGCCCGCATTACGGGCTCAGTGACGACACTCGCTCCGCAAGCCTCGCTCAGTTCGCCACGAGCCGGTACCAGTCGGTCCACGCACCGAGGGCGTCGGCGAGCGCGAATCCGGAGGTCGTGACCCGCACCGCCTTGCCCGAGCGCACGCCGTCGATCGTCGCGCCGGTCGTGCGTCCGCCCCAGGCGCCGTGGCCGTTCGTCGTCGTCGCGATGCGGGTGATCTTGCTCAGCCCGTACGCACGGGCCAGGGACGCCAGCGAGACGGTGCCCGTCATCGCGAGGTACGGATCGCCGGACTTCGCGGTGTCGTACGGGTCGGGTCTGGCGATCAGGTACGGCTGCCCGCCGGCGACCGTCCAGCCGCCGTTCGAGGCGCTGAACTGGGCGAAGATCGCCGCGCCGCGGTAGGTGACGACGAGCCGGTTGGTGTCGAGTACCCCGGTGGTGTCGTCGTGCCACACGACGTGGCCGCGGGCGTCGAGATACTCGTAGCCGCCGTAGAACTGGCAGGCCGTAGTGTCGCAGATGTCCCAGTCGCGGTTGCGCGGGTGGTCGATGGCGTACTGCGCATAGGTACGGGCTGCGATGGCCTGTGCGTCGACGGCGGCCCGCGCCCAGGACGCCGGCATCTCCCGCGGCGCCACGCCAGCGGTGTATCGCTCGAGGCCCACGACGTTGACGGTGTTCACCCTGCCGGCGCCGCTGGCGGTGGTGCGGACGGCGCGGAGCAGACCGCGGTAGTAGTTGCTCGTGCCGTTCGGCGCGAAGATCTGCACCGAGTACCCGACCCCGCGGTTGAAGGCGGCACGGTTCGGCAGGCCGGTGCGGTAGGTGGTCCACCGTGAGCCCGCGGCCGAACGCAGCCGCTGCAGCGTGAGGCCGCTGCCGGCATCGGCGATCAGGCGGTACCGGAAGATGCCGCGGGTGGGCAGTTTGCCGCGGACGCCGGTGACCGTCAGGCCCGACCACGCGGCCACGGTTGTCGCCGGACCGAAGTCGGCCAGCAGCACCCGGATGACGGGCTGCTTCGGCCGCACCAGCGTTGTGTGCGGGTAGTAGAAGCTGATGATCCGACGGAACGACAGTCCGGCCGCTGCCGCGCCGCGCGCGCCGTACTGGCTCAGGCCGTGACCGTGGCCGTTGCCGCGCCAGGTGACGGTGACGGACGTCGTGGTGTGCGCAGGCGTCACGGTCACCGCCCCGGCAGGGGTCAGCGTGGCCGCAACGAGGGCGGCCGAGAACCCAGCGACCAGAACGACGCGGCGGAACTGACCCCGGACGCGGGCGCGCAGGCTGGCGCAGGGAGGGATGCGCATTACCACTTCTTTCTGGATTTCTACGGGTGACACGCCGTTGTGAGGTCACCGTAAATGAAAAGCGTGGGGCTGACTAGATCACCAGCCACATCCGTCCCACGTGTCTCCCAGGATTGGCACGTCTCCCGGCCTAGCCTCGCGTCGATGACCATCGATCCCGACGAGCCTGCAGGCCCCGACCACCGGGGTACCGACGGCAACGCACCGGCGCGCCGCGGCCTTCGCACGCCGCATGTCTCACACGGCTGGCGCGTCGGGATACGGGCGCTGCTCGCGTCGCTGTCGTTGCTGGTGATCGTGGGCAGTGGCGTGGCGTGGGTGACGTTCAGCAGCTTCACGGCGAGCGTCCCGCACGGCGACCGGGTACCGGCCCTGACCGCCGGCGAGAAGGATCCCGACGGCGCCGACCAGAACGTGCTGCTGATCGGCAACGACACCCGCGCCGGCGCCAGCAAGGCCGAGCTGAAGGCCCTGCACGCCGGGCACGACACCACCACCGTCAACGCCGACACGATGATGGTGCTGCACATCCCGGCCAACGGGTCGCGAGCGTCGCTGGTCTCGTTCCCCCGCGACTCGTGGGTCACCATTCCCGGCTTCGGCAAAGGCAAGATCAACTCTGCGTACCCCGACGCCTACAACGCGGCCAAGGCCGCACACCAGACCGAGACGCAGGCCCAGAGCGCCGGGATCATCCAGGTCATCAAGACGATCCACGCCCTGACCGGGCTGTTCATCAACCACTACATGCAGGTCAGCCTGCTGGGCTTCTACCGCATCAGCAACGCCATCGGCGGGGTGCGCGTGTGCTTGAACGCGGCGCAGAACAAGACGACCGAGGTCGGCGACGGCGGTCACGGCAACTCCGGGATCGATCTGCCCAAGGGCGTGTCGGTCATCAAGGGCACCCAGGCACTGGCATTTGTTCGTCAGCGGCACGGGCTGCCGCACGGCGACCTCGACCGCATCCGCCGCCAGCAGTACTTCCTGAAGTCGGCGTTCACCAAGATCGCGTCGGCCGGGACGCTGCTCAACCCCTTCAAACTGCGCAAGCTGCTGACCGCCGTCGAGGGCTCATTGCTGACCGATCCGGGTCTGGACCTGCTCTCGCTCGCCCGGCAGCTGCAGTCGCTGACCTCCGGCAAGATCACCCTGCAGACGATCCCGAACAACGGCCCGAAGCTGATCTACCCGGACGGCGTGGAGACCGCGATCGTCGAGGTCAACACCGGCGCGATACCCGCATTCATCGCGCAACTCGAGGGCAAGACCGACGCGAAGCTGGCGAAGGCGACGCCCGCGGCGCCCGGCACGGTCACCGTCGACGTGCTCAACGGCACGGCCACGCCGCGACTGGCCGCCCGCAACGCGGCCGCCCTCGTCGCCCTCGGGTTCAAGGTCTCCACCGTCGATTCGGCTGCCAACACCGCAGCGACGACCGTCGAGTACCCGGACGGCGCGCAGGCCCAGGCCAGGGCCGTGCTGCGACACGTGCCCAAGGCCAAGGCGGTGCTGACGCCGGGCCTTGCACGCGTCACCCTCGTGCTCGGGACGAACGGACGCGAGGTGGCCGGGCCGGGTGCGCCGCGCACCGTTACGCCGAGCGCCCCCAGCAGCACCACCGTGACGGCCACCGCCGACGACGGGCTGGGCTGCATCGACTGAGCTGGTGACCACTCGGGCGCTCAGCGGCCCCATAGAGGTCGTGCTTGTACCCTCGGTCGGATGTCCTATTCCTCGCGGGAGCCACTGGAGCCACTGCCGCCGCACCTCGACCCGCGCGGTCGACATCGCGGTGGCAGCCGCCCGTCTCGATCGTCGGTGGCACGCCCGCTGGGCCGCGTGCTGGGCGCGTTGCTGTCGGTCTCGCTGCTCGTCGTGGCCGGGTACTACTGGTACACCTACCGCGACATCAACAACAACGTGCCGCGTCTGAACGGTCTGCAGGTCAACCAAGCGCCCAGCGGCGGTACCGGCGACATCGACGGCAAGGACCAGAACATCCTGCTCGTCGGCAACGACGACCGCTCCAACATGACCAAGGCCGAGATCAGGACGTTGCACGCCTCCGAGAGCTCCGGCAGCCTCGCCACCGACACGTTGATCATCATCCACGTTCCCGCCAACGGCTCCAGGGCAACGTTGATCTCGGTGCCGCGCGACAGCTACGTCAATATCAAGGGCTTCGGCATGGGCAAGGTCAACGGCGCGTACGCCGACGCCTACTACAACGGTCCCGGGATCACCGACTCCTCGACCCTCGACCAGCGGCGCACGGCCGGTGCCAACCTGCTGGTGAACACGTTGCAGGACCTCACCGGCCTGACGATCAACCACTACGTGCAGATCGACCTGCTGGGGTTCTACCGCATCAGCAACGCCATCGGCGGGGTGCCGGTGAACCTCTGCCGCGCGGTCGACGACTCGCGCGCCGCCAACCAGGCCGCCGGGCTCTCCGGCGGGTCCGGGCTGGTGCTGTCCGCAGGCAAGCACAGCATTCAGGGTGTGCAGGCGCTGGAGTTCGTGCGGCAGCGACACTTCCTGCCGCGCGGTGACCTCGACCGCGTGCGGCGCCAGCAGTACTTCCTCACCGCCGCCTTCCGCAAGGTGGCGTCGGTCGGCATCCTGTTCAAGCTGCGTTCGCTCGGCGACGCGGTCGAGAAGTCCGTCTACCTCGACCCGACGCTCGACCTGACGGATCTCGGCCGTCAGCTGCAGAACCTCAGCGCGAACAACATCATCAGTAAGACGATCCCGACCAAGGATGCCTACCTCGACGATGGCACCAGCATCTTGGAGGTGTCACCGAGCAAGGTCAAGACCTTCATCGACAAACTGATCAGCCCGACGCCTGCCACCCCGCCGACCAGCGGATCGACGTCCACGTCGCCGTCGGCGGGGTCCTCGACGTCGCCCTCGGCCACATCCACGGCGCCGGCACCCATCGACAGCAAGTGCATCAACTGACGCCGGAGCGACGCTTCGCCGAACTCGTCGCCACCGAGGGTTCGCGCCCGTTCGTCACCTACTACAACGAGGCGACCGGGGAGCGCTCGGAACTGTCGGTGCGCTCGCTGGCCAACTGGGTGGCCAAAACCCATCACCTGCTCACCGACGAGCTCGGGCTGGGCGTCGGGAGCACCGCTCTCGTGGCCCTGCCGGCGCACTGGATCTCGGTGCCCATACTGCTCGGGTGTCTCACCGCCGGGCTCGCGCTCACGGACGAGCCGGACGCCGACGTCGCGTTCGTCAGCGAGCACACGGCGCCTGACGCGGCCGGCGTCCTCGACGTGTACGCGGTGGCCACGGCCTCGGTGGCACCGATGGCCGCCGCTCAGGGCTTTCGCGGCGCCGAGCCGGCCGACACCCAGGACTACGTCGTCGCGGTGCGTCCACAGGGCGACGCCTGGGCCGGGGTGGCGATGCCCGCCGGCCCCGACGATCCGTGCCTGCCGGGCCTGGCGCGAGGAGCCGCCGTCGACGCCGCAGCCGCCCGCGCGGACGAGCTCGGCCTGGCCGACGGTGGCCGGTTGCTGAGCACCCGCGATTGGACGTCGCCGGCCGACTGGGTCGATGCGGTGCTCACCCCGCTGGTCGTCGGCGGCTCGCTGGTCATCGTGCGCAACGCCGGCGACGACGTCATCGACCGACGCGTCCAGCAGGAGCGTGCGACGGCGCTGCTGCGCTGACCGCTCAGCCGGCCGGCCGGGTGGGCAGCTCGTCGCCTAGGCTGCCCCACCAGCCGACGCCCCGTGCGTCGTAGCGCAGCGCCCGGCGGATCATGCCGAGTGGCTCGCCGAGGTCGAAGTCCGCGACGTTGTGGCCGAAGGCGACCGGGTCGACGTCCGGCCCCACGTCATAGCCCCATGCCATCAGGTTGCCCAGGCGCCACTCCCCCGGCTGGACGGCGTCATGCCAGCGCCGGCGCAGCCCGACGACGGAACGCGTCTCGCCCGGCGGCCGGTAGACGATGCACAACGTGTCCGGGCCCTCGGCCCAGGCGTCGACGACGTGCACCAGCTGGGCCGCGGTGACCATGCTGACCTGCAACCGCTCGAGACAGGCGGCCAGCGCGATCTCCGACCATTCCGGCGACGTCATCGAGGCGATCCTAACGAGCTGCCCCACTCCGACGTCGTCCATACACGTATCGGTCTCACCCTGGGCGAGCTAAACCAGCTCGTCGGATTGGGCGAGCTCGAGAGCTGGGAATCGGCGATCGTCTCAAGCCTGCGGTGACCACAGCCGGGCCTACTTCAGCAGGTTGCGCGCCATCACCATGCGGTTGACCTGATTGGTGCCCTCGTAGATCTGAGTGATCTTGGCGTCGCGCATCATCCGCTCGACCGGGAAGTCGCGGGTGTAACCCGTACCGCCGAACAGCTGCACGGCGTCGGTGGTCACCGACATCGCGGTGTCGCTGGCGAAGACCTTCGCGGCAGCGGAGGTGAACGTCAGGTTCGGCTCGTTGCGCTCGGCACGGGCAGCCGCGGCGTAGACCAGGTGACGCGCAGCCTCGATGCGCATGCCCATGTCGGCGACCATGAACTGGATGCCCTGGAAGTCCGCGATGCGCTGCCCGAACTGCTTGCGCTGCTTGATGTAGTCGCACGCGGCGTCGAAGGCGCCTTGCGCGATGCCGAGAGCCTGCGCGCCGATGGTCAGCCGGGTGTGGTCGAGTGTGCGTAGCGCGGTCTTGAAGCCGGTGCCGCGTTCGCCGATCATCCGGTCGGCCGGGATGGTGCAGTCCTCGAAGTAGATCTCGCACGTCGGGCTGCCCTTGATACCCAGCTTGCGCTCCTTCGCGCCGACCGAGAAGCCGGGATCGTCCTTGTGCACGACGAAGGCCGAGATGCCGTTGGCGCCCCTACCGGGATCCGTAACGGCCATGACCGTGTACCAGGTCGAGACCCCGGCATTGGTGATCCACGCCTTGGTGCCGTTGAGCACCCAGGCGTCGCCGTCGGCCACGGCGCGGGTGCGCATGGCCGCAGCGTCGGAGCCGGCCTCCCGCTCGGACAGCGCGTAACTGATCATGGCCGTACCCGAGGCGATGCTGGGCAGCACCTGCCGCTTCAGCTCCTGCGAGCCGGACAGGATGATGCCCTGCGAGCCCAGCTTGTTGACGGCCGGGATCAGTGAGGACGACGCGTCGGCGCGGGCGACCTCCTCGACGACCAGGCACGCGGTCAGCGAGTCAGCGCCCATGCCGCCGTACTCCTCGCCGATGTGCACGGCGTTGAAGCCGGCCTTCGCGAGCGCGTCGTGCACATCCCACGGGAACTCGGCCGTCTCGTCGATCTCGGTTGCGCGCGGAGCGATGCGGTCGGTGGCAAGCTCGCGCACCGCCTTGCGCAGCAGCTGCTGCTCCTCGGACAGGCGGTACTGGTCGAAGGCAGCAGCAGACGTCATACCTCGATAGTAGGACGCCCTAGTAATACCGCCGTCGGATACTGTCGGGGTTCATGCCACAGCTGCCGGAGGCTCCCATGTCCCAGCCCTTCGACCCCGCCCTCGCGTCCGCTGCCTACCGCAACGCCCTCGAGGTCATCGGCGCCGTCGAGCCCACGATCGCCGACGCGATTCGTGCCGAGCTCACCGACCAGCGCGAGTCGCTGAAGCTGATCGCCAGCGAGAACTACGCCTCGCCCGCCGTGCTGCTCACCATGGGCACCTGGCTGTCGGACAAGTACGCCGAGGGCACCGTCGGGCACCGCTTCTACGCCGCCTGCCAGAACATCGACACCGTCGAGCAGACCGCCGTCGACCACGCCAAGGCCCTGTTCGACGCGCCGCACGCCTACGTCCAACCGCACTCGGGCATCGACGCCAACCTCGTCGCCTTCTGGGCCATCCTCGCGCAGCGCATCGAATCCCCAGCGCTGGCCGCCGCGGGCGCGAAGCACGTCAACGACCTGTCCGAGGACGACTGGCAGCAGCTGCGGCACGCGCTCGGCGACCAGCGTGCGCTGGGCATGTCGCTTGACGCGGGCGGGCACCTCACCCACGGGTTCCGGCCCAACATCAGCGGCAAGATGTTCCACCAGGCCTCCTACGGGACGGACGAGACGACCGGCCTGCTGGACTACGACAAGGTGCGGGCCACGGCCCGCGAGTTCAAGCCGCTCGTGCTCATCGCCGGGTACTCGGCTTACCCGCGCAAGGTCAACTTCGCCACCATGCGCGAGATAGCCGACGAGGTCGGCGCGGTACTGATGGTCGACATGGCGCACTTCGCCGGGCTTGTGGCCGGCAAGGTCTTCACCGGCGACTACGACCCGGTGCCGCATGCGCACGTCGTCACCACCACCACGCACAAGTCGCTGCGCGGGCCGCGCGGCGGCATGGTGCTGTGCCAGCCGGAGTTCGCGGACTCCGTCGACCGCGGTTGCCCGATGGTGCTCGGCGGCCCGCTCGGCAACGTCATGGCCGCCAAGGCCGTGGCCTTCGCCGAGGCGCGGCGTCCCGAGTTCCGCACCTACGCACAGGCCGTCGCCGACAACGCCGTCACCCTGGCCGAGGGCCTCTCGCGCCGCGGCGTCACGCTCGTCACCGGCGGCACCGAGAACCACCTCGTGCTGCTCGACGTCACCAGCTTCGGGCTCACCGGACGGCAGGCCGAGTCGGCGCTGCTCGACGCCGGCATCGTCACCAACCGCAATGCCGTCCCACGCGACCCGAACGGTGCTTGGTACACCTCGGGTGTGCGCATCGGTACCCCGGCGCTGACCTCGCGCGGTTTCGGCGCTGCCGAGTTCGACCGCACCGCCGAGCTGATCGTTGACGTCCTGGCCGCGACCTCGCCGAACGCTGCGGCCTCGGGCGGTGCGTCGAAGGCGAAGTACACCATCGCCGACGGCGTGGCCGACAAGACGCTGTCGGCCGCCGGTGAGCTGCTCACCGCCAACCCGCTGTACCCCGGCCTGGATCTGGGCTGACGCCGATGCCGCTCGACCCGCACATCGCCCAGCTGCTGCAGCTGACGAACGCGGCGCCCGCCCTGTCCGCCGGCAGTCCCGCCGAGGCGCGCGCGGCGCTGCGGACGCTGATGGTCAACTTCCGCGACCCGGCGAGCGTCGTCGAGGTCGCTGCCGTCGAGAAGGGTTTTGCCGGCGGGGTACCGGTGCGCGTGTACCGGCCGGCGGCTGACGGGCCCGTCGGAACCCTTGTCTACCTGCACGGTGGCGGGTTCGTCGTCGGCGACCTCGACACCCACGACAACGTGTGCCGGCGGCTGTGCCGCGACGCGAACGCGGTCGTGGTCAGCGTCGACTACCGCCTCGCTCCGGAGGCTGCTTTCCCGGCGGCCATCGAGGACAGCTATGCCGCGCTGACCTGGGTTGTCACCCACATCGCCGACTACGGCAGTGCTGCCGACCGGGTGGTCGTGGGCGGTGACAGTGCGGGCGGCAACCTGGCCGCGGTGTGCGCGCAGCTGGCCCTGGCCGACGACCTGCCCCTGGCCGGCCAGCTGCTGGTCTACCCGGCCGTCGACATGGCCGGGGAGTACAACTCGCGCACCGAGAACGGTGAGGGTTACTTCCTGACCCTCGCCGACGTCGAATGGTTCGCCGCGCATTACACCGGCATCACCGGTGGCCAGGCTGCCCTGGCTGAGGCCACCGTGGCCGAGCTCGCTGCCGACCCGCGGTTGTCACCGATCCGCGCAGCGAGCCTGCAGGGCTTGGCCCCGGCGGTGGTCGCCACCGCCGAGTTCGACCCGCTGCGCGACGAGGGCAACGCCTACGCCTCGGCGCTCGAGGCTGCCGGGGTGCGGGTGGTGCACCAGCAGTTCGCCGGGCTGATCCATGGCTTCTACGGTCTCGAGCAGTTCAGTCCGGCGGTGGCGGATGCGACGTCGTGGATCAACGCGCAAGCCGCTTCCCTGCTGGCTTGACCAGAACCCAGCCGCGTCTGCGAACGCGTGCCGCGGGGCCTGGGTCAGCCGAGGACGTTGTTCGGGTCGCACAGCACCACGGTGCCACCAATGACGTCCGGCAGGCTCTGCCGCTTGCCGCTGGCCAAGAACATGCTGAACCACACGGGCGCCGTGACGATGCTCAGGATCCCTTGGGCGATGCCGCCGACGATGTCGCGCAGAGCGATCCCTGACCGAACGGAGAGAGCGGTGACGGACTTCAGCAAGCCCCAGCCCGGGCCGCTGGTGCTCTGGGGCCAGGCGAGGACCGTAGCGCAGGATGACCGGGTCGACCAGCCGTGGTGTGGCAACGCCGGTAATGGCCGGACTCTCCATGGTGAGCGGGCTTTGTCCGGACGTTACGTTGGTGGACATGACGGAATCTGCCTCGGCCACCATCGGCGTCACCGGCCTCGCGGTCATGGGCCGTAACCTCGCGCGCAACCTGGCTCGACACGGGCACGCGGTCGCGCTGCACAACCGCTCCGACGAGCGCACCCGGTCACTCGTCGAACTGCACGGCGACGAGGGCACTTTCGTGCCGTCGGAGTCGATGGCCGGCTTCGTCGCGTCGCTGACCTCGCCGCGCGCAATCATCATCATGGTCAAGGCGGGCGGCCCCACCGACGCCGTCATCAACGAGCTCGCGCCGCTGCTCGACGAAGGCGACATCATCGTCGACTGCGGCAACGCCCACTACGCCGACACCCTGCGCCGCGAGCAGCAGCTCACTCAGCAGGGCATCCACTTCGTCGGCTGTGGCGTCTCCGGCGGCGAGGAGGGCGCCCTGCTCGGCCCGTCGATCATGCCGGGCGGCTCCGAGCACTCCTACGCCAAACTCGGGCCGATCTTCACCTCGATCGCCGCGCAGGTCGACGACACGCCGTGCTGCGTGCACGTCGGCCCCGGCGCAGCAGGGCACTTCGTGAAGATGGTGCACAACGGCATCGAGTACGCCGACATGCAGCTCATCGCCGAGGCGTACGACCTGCTCCGGGCCGGGCTTGGTGCGTCACCCGCCGAGATCGCCGGCATCTTCCGGAGCTGGAACGAGGGCGACCTCGAGTCCTTCCTGATCGAGATCACCGCCGACGTACTGGCGCAGGCCGACGACGAGACCGGTCAGCCGTTCATCGACATCGTCGTGGACCAGGCCGAGCAGAAGGGCACCGGCCGGTGGACGGTGCAGTCGGCACTCGATCTCGGTGTGCCGATCACCGGCATCGCCGAGGCCACCTTCGCCCGCGCGCTGTCCGGTCACGCCGAGCAGCGCGGCCCGGCGCAGCAGGCGTTCGGCTCCGAGATCAGCGATCTCGGCATCACCGACCGCGACGCCTTCATCGAGGACGTCCGCCTGGCGCTGTACGCCTCGAAGGTGGTGGCCTATGCGCAGGGCTTCGACCAGATCAAGGCCGGCTCGAGTGAGTACGGCTGGGACGTCGACCCGGGTGCGATGGCCACCATCTGGCGCGGCGGGTGCATCATTCGGGCCCGATTCCTCAACCGCATCCGCGACGCCTACGCCGATGATCCCGAGCTGCCGACACTGCTGGTGGCGCCGTACTTCGTCGAGGCCGTGCGCTCGGGAGTCGATGCCTGGCGACGGGTCGTCGTGCAGGCCGCGCAGGCCGGCATCCCGATCCCCGCGTTCGCGTCATCGCTGTCGTATTACGACGGGTTACGCCGTGACCGGCTGCCGGCCGCACTCATCCAGGGACTGCGCGACAACTTCGGCGCACACACCTACAAGCGGGTCGATCGCGACGGCTCGTTCCACGTCGAGTGGGCCGGCGACAAGAAACAGCACGACGCCTGACCGCCCCGTTGGCCCCCCACCGTTGAGTGTCGGGTTACGGCCCGAGTGTCGGCTTACAAGCCGACACTCGAGCGCCAACCCGACACTCAACGGTGTCGGCGTCGGCGTCGGCGTCGGCGTCGGTGTTAGCGGGAGCGCTCGTCGAGGTCGCGGAAATCGTCGAGGTCGTTGAGGTCTTCGGCCTCGTCGGTGCGGACGGCGTCACGAGGTGGCGCAGGCTGCTCCTGCGCGACCGGTTGCTCCTGCGGGGCAGGGTTGCTGGAGCCGAAGTAGCGGCGCGGCATGTGCACCCCACGACGCGGCGACTCGGGTGCCGCGCTCGGCGGCGATGTCGAGCCGACGGCCGGCAACTCGCCGGTCGTCGTCGGGCTCTGCGCCTCGGGGTTCCAGACGGTAGCCGAGCCACTCGACGGTTCGGGGTCAGGCACCCGCTGCGGTCCGGGGTCGGACACCCGCTCCGGCCCGGGGTCCGCCGGTGACGGGGCGGTGTGCACCTCGTCCTCGGCGACGACGGGCATCGCGGCGGTGTCGTCGTCGGGACCGGCCACCGGCAACGGCTCGGTGGTGCCGGGCGTGCCGTAGCCGCCCTCGCGGTTGCCCGCTGCCCAGGTCTGGGCGTTTCGATCGGTGACATCGCGGTCGGCGTTCGCCCGCTCGTACTCGGCGCGCTCGGCCGCCTGCTGCTCGGCTGCATCTCGATCGAGCTGCGCCACCTGTTCGTCACGCCGCTGGGCGGCGCGCACGTCGCGGACGCTGCGCACCGAGAGCCGGCCGATGGCGACGGCCGCAAGCAGGATGATCAGCGCGCCGATCCCGGTGAAGAAAGCAAGGTACTCGGCGACATAGCGGCGGTCACCGGCGGCCGACGGCGTTCCCGGTGAACCCAACTTCAGCAGGTAGGACACCTGCTGCCCGACGACGAGCCAGCCACCGGCCAGGGCCGCGAGCCACGCTCCGATGCTGGTGACGATCCGGCTTGCCGACAGGATCAGCAGCAACCCACCGAAGACGGCCAGAGCGCCTGGCAGCACCTCGTACCAACCGCGGGCGGCCGTCCAGTGCCACGTCTCGTTCGGCTTCGGCGTGTAGGCGAAGTGGAATGCCGGCCCGACGAAGGGTACGAAGGCTGCCCACACACCGGCGAGCAAGAGCAGCACGCCGGAGACGACGCCACGGCTGCGCGGCATGTGCACTCTGCCGCCCTGCTCGGGCCGTGTGGTGTCAGGTGCAACGTCGGGCTCGGCTTGGGTCACGGACGACAACCTCCAGGATCTGCGGACCCGGTCGCGTCCGCCGACCCTAAGGGTTACCCGAAGCCGACGATGCGCTTCGCAGGCACGCCGGTCACTCGCCGGTTGGCAGCTCGTTGTGCCCGCCGAACGCCTTGCGCATGGCGGAGAGCAGCTTGTCAGCGTAGACCGCCTCGCCGCGGCTGTTGAACCGGGCGAACAGGGAAGCCGCGAGCACCGGCGTGGGCACGCCCTCGTCGATGCCGGCTTTGATCGTCCAGCGGCCCTCACCGGAATCCGACACCCGGCCGGCCACGGAATCCAGGTTCGGGTCGCCGTTCAGCGCACCGGCGGTGAGATCGAGCAGCCACGACGCGATGACCGACCCGCGGCGCCACACCTCGGAGATCGCGGCGAGGTCGAGGTCGTACTGGTAGTACTGCGGTTGGTCCAGCGGGGTTTCTTCAGCCGAGTGTGTCTTCTCGGTCTTGCCGGCGTTCGCCTTGTGCAGCACGTTCAGGCCTTCGGCGTAGGCGGCCATCATGCCGTATTCGATGCCGTTGTGGACCATCTTGACGAAGTGCCCGGAGCCGGCTGGCCCGCAGTGCACGTAACCCTGCTCCTCCGGCGCCGGATCGCCGGTGCGTCCAGGTGTGCGTTCGACGGCGCCGACTCCGGGCGCGATCGAGGCGAACAGCGGTTCGCAGTGCTGATAGGCCTGGTCGTCGCCGCCGATCATGAGGCAGTAGCCCCGATCGAGGCCCCAGACGCCGCCACTGGTGCCGACGTCGAGGTACTCGACGTTCTGGTTCTCCTTCAGCGCCTTGGCGCGGTCGACGTCCTCACGGTAGTTGGAGTTACCGCCGTTGATGATGATGTCGCCTTCCTCCAGCAAGCCGGAAAGCTCGGTCACCACCTTGTCGGTGATCCCGGCCGGGATCATCACCCATGCCACTCGCGGCTTCTCGAGCGCGGCCACGAAGTCCTCGAGGGACTTGGCGCCGGTGATGCCGTCCTCTTTCGCCAACTCGTCGACGGTGTCAGGGTTGGTGTCGTAGGCGACGGCGGTGTGGCCGTCGCGGACGATGCGGCGCACGATGTTCGCGCCCATCCGGCCGAGGCCGATCATTCCGAGCTGCATGGGGTCAGCCTTTCTGGCGCGCGAGACGGTAGCGGTTGATGAGGGCGTTGGTCGAGCTGTCGTGCGCGAGGTCGGGCTCGTCGTTCGCCGAGAGCTCACCGGCGACCTTCTTGGCGAGCACCTTGCCGAGCTCAACGCCCCACTGGTCGAAGCTGTTGATGGACCAGATCGTGCCTTGCGTGAACACGCTGTGCTCGTACAGCGCGATCAGCGTTCCCAGGGCGAACGGCGTGAGCCGGTCGAGCAGCAGGGTGTTGGACGGCCGGTTGCCGTCGAACACCCGGTGCGGGACGAGCCAGTCGGGCGTGCCCTCCGCGGCTACCTGTTCCGCGGTCTTACCGAAGGCCAGCGCCTCGCCCTGGGCGAAGACGTTGGCGGTGAGCAGGTCGTGGTGGGTGGCGCCGTCGGCCGCCGGCAACGAGTTGAGCGAATGGGTGAACCCGATGAAGTCGGCGGGGATGAGCTCGGTGCCCTGGTGGATGAGCTGGTAGAAGCTGTGCTGGCCGTTGGTGCCCGGTTCGCCCCAGTAGACCGGCCCGGTGGCGTAGTCGACGCGCTCGCCGGTGAGCGTCACGTGCTTGCCGTTGGACTCCATCGTCAGCTGCTGCAGGTAGGCCGGGAACCGTTTGAGGTACTGGTCGTAGGGCAGCACGGCCTGCGTCTGGGCATCGAAGAAGTCGGCGTACCAGACAGTCAGCAGGCCCAGCAGCACCGGCAGGTTCTCGGCGAACGGGGCGGTGCGGAAGTGCTCGTCCATAGCGTGAAAACCGTCAAGCAGCTCGCGGAACCGGTCGGGTCCAACCGCGATCATCGTCGACAGCCCGATGGCGGAGTCCATCGAGTAGCGGCCACCGACCCAGTCCCAGAACCCGAACATGTTCATGACGTCTATGCCGAACTCCGACACCGCGTCGGCGTTGGTCGACACCGCGACGAAGTGCTTGGCGATCGCGGCCTTGCTGTCGATCGCGGACAGGATCCAGTCACGGGCGGTCGTCGCGTTCGTCATCGTCTCGAGCGTCGTGAACGTCTTGGACGAGACGATGAACAGCGTCTGCTCGGGGTCGAGGTCGCGCGTCGCCTCGGCAAAGTCGGTGCCGTCGACGTTGGAGACGAAGCGGAAGGTGAGCTCGCGCTGGGTGTAATGCCGCAGGGCCTCGTAGGCCATCACCGGGCCGAGGTCCGAGCCGCCGATACCGATGTTGACGATGTTCGTGATCGGCTTACCGGTGTGGCCGAGCCACTTGCCCGCGCGGATCTTGTCCGCGAACTCGGCCATCCGCTGGAGCACCTCGTGCACCGCGGGCACGACGTCGACCCCGTCGACGGAGATCTTCGCGCTCTTGGGGGCCCGCAGCGCGACGTGCAGCACTGCGCGGTCCTCGGTGATGTTGATCTTCTCACCAGCGAACATGTCGGCGATGTGCTCGGCCAGCCCGGACTGCTCGGCGAGCTCGATCAGCAGGCGCAGCGTGTCGGCCGTGATGCGGTTCTTGGAGTAGTCGAGGTAGATCCCCTCCGCCTCGACCGCGAAGGTCGTGCCGCGATCGGGATCCTGCGCAAATAGGTCACGCAGGTGGACGTCGGCGAGCTCGGCATGGTGGGCGGTCAGCGCCGCCAGCGCAGGACGTGCACTTAGGGGGGCGAGCTCGGTCATGGGCGGAATTCCAGCGCCATCCTCATGCGTCATGCCTACCAGACCCGGAGATGAGCTAAACAGATCGTCAGGAGCTCGCGGTAGCGCGTTCTCTGCTGCGGTTCAGGTCCTCACGCAGCAGTCCCAGCACGCGCTCGCACACCCGCCCGTCGTCGTGCGGCGACATTTCGGCGTTCAGGGCGCGCCGCTTTGCGGCATCGGCCGCGCCCAGACACGGGTCCAGGAGCGCAGCGACCAGCTCCTGCTGGGTCTTGACGATCGGGCCGGGGACGCTGTCGGCGGGGAGGTAGAAGCCGCGCAGCGCGCTTTCGTAGCGCTCGAGGTCGTACATGAAGAAGATCATCGGCTGGTCGAGCAGCGCGTAGTCGAAGTAGATGCTGGAGTAATCCGTCAGCAGAACATCGCTGGCCAGACACACCTCGTTTATCTCATCGACACCGGACACGTCGAGGACGAAGCCTTCGTGCGCGGCAAGGTCGAAGGAATTCGTGACGAGGTAATGCGCGCGGAACAGCACGATCCAGTCCTCACCGAGAGCGACGCGCAGCGCGTCGAGGTCGAGCGGTTGCTCGTAAATGTAGCCGGACTTCGAGCTGTGCTGGTCGTCGCGCCAGGTCGGCGCGTACAGCACGACCTTCTTGTCCGGGGCGATACCGAGCCGCTCGCGGGCGGCCTTGACGTCGGCGTCGGTGGCGTTGGTCAGCTGGTCGTTGCGCGGATTGCCCGCCTCGAGGAACAGCGTGTCGACGTCGGCGGGCGCCACGCCGAAGGCGCTGGTGAAGCAGCGCGTGGTGAACGGTGCGGCCGACAGGAAGCGGGTGATCTTGCGTGCCTCGATGCGGTAGCGCTGGTCGATCTCGAACTTGGCGTTCATGGCCGTCTCGGTCGTCTCGACGACGTCGATACCGATCCGCTTGAGCGGCGTCCCGTGCCAGGTCTGGACGTATGTTTGTCCGGGCCTCGGGTTCAGCTCGGCCGCGATGACCGAGTTGCTGATCCAGACCGCGGCCCGGCCGAAGGCCTGGTAGTACGGCGCGGTGCGATAACGCACGACGCTCGTCCGGGAGTCGCCGAGCGTCGCGAACTCCTGCGCGTGCGCCGGGTTGCGGAACGACCAGACGAAGCGGCAGTCGGTGTAGCGCGGGTCGTCGAGCATCGCCTCGTACAGAGCGCGTGGCGAGCCGGCATAGCTGCGGCCCATGAAGCTCTCGAAGGCGATCAGACCGGCGTCCGGCGTGCCGCGCGAGTTCCACCGGAACAGCAACGAGCGCTGGCGAGTGCGCCAAGTGCGGTACTGGGCGCGCATCGCCGGGTTGCGCTTGAGCACGCCGACGCCGTAGGCCTTGACCCTTGCTCTGAGCGTCATGCAAGCCCCCCGGGCGACGCGCCCAGCGCGAGCGCCACGATGCGCCGCGTGCAGCCGCCGTCGGCGGGTGCGACGAACTCATCGCGAAAGTGCGCGACCGACGCCAGCGAGCCTTCATGGTCGTGGATCGCGGCGACGACGTCCTTGGCGTCGCTGGCGACAGGCCCGGGCATGTCGTGCTCGTAGTCCAGGAAGAGTCCGCGGCGGGCGCGGTACTCCTCGAGGTCATAGGCGTAGAAGTACAGCGGGATGCCTACCACCGCGGCGTCGAAGACGATGGCCGAGTAGTCGGTGACGACGTGGTCGGCCACCGCCAGCCAATCGAGGGTGGAGAAGCTGCGGTCCTGGATCACGGCGGGCCGGTTGGAGAAGTCGCGGCGGTCGAGCGGGTGCAGCGTGACGACGACGTCGAAGTCGTCGGGACCCAACGCGTCGAGCAGGTCCTCGACGCGCACCGGCGGGCCCTTGCGGAACGTCGGGGCGTAAAGCACCAGCGGCTTGCCGCCCAGGTGCGGATGCGCCCGGTGAATGCGCGCGCGTTTGGCCGCGATGACCTGGGGATCGTGCAGGATGTCGACGCGCGGCGTCCCGATGGGCAGTACCTGCGACGGCTCGACGCCGAACGCCTCGGCGAACGGCGCCACCATGCGCTGCCCGCCCGCGACGACCCAGTCGTAGCCCTGGTGCATCCGCATGGCGGTGGCGAGCTTGCGCGAACGCCCCTCCTCGGTGTCCAGAGCGGCCAGTCCGAAGCGCTTGACGGCCCCGAGTGCATGCCACATCTGGACGACCACGAGCGACTCACGGTGGCGCAGCACGCTGATCGCGGCCATGTAGCTGTCGGTGATGCAGGCCCGCGACGTGGCCAGGTGGTACATCTCCTGCAGCATCTGGCCGGGCACGCCGAGCGGGTTGGTGTTGCGGTGATTGAGCACGACGACGCGCAGGGACGGGTCCTGGCGGGTGATCTCGTCGCGCACGCGCTCAAAATCCTGCGACGTGCGGCCGTAGAGGCGTGACATGAGCACGACCTTGCGGCGCACCGGTAGCAGCTTCAGCACCGCATAGCAGGCCGTGAGCACCGCCACCACCAGTCGCGCCCCGAGCGCGATGGCGGGCTCGAGGCGCGTGCTGGGCATCCTCACACCCTAGAAGGCCGACGTTGGAACGCTGGGGCGACCAGGTGTCGATGTCACGATGTATGACGCTTGTTTTCTCGCTGATCCCGCGCTCAGGGCACGAGCGAGATGCGCACCGCCCGGAACTGCGCGGGCGTGGCTCGTAGGACGACGAGCTTCGGGTCCTTCACCTCGAGCCACGGCCCGGACGGCTTGGGCAGCGCGGTCAGGCGGCGGTCAGCGAGAACCGTCGCGACGGCGTCTCGGTCGCCACCCGCCACGAGCGCCTCGAGCCCGCGCTCACTGTCACTGAGCAGAGCGTTCTGCTCAGTCAGGATGAGCACGGCGGTGTTCGCGGCGTCGGCGAAGGCGGCGGCTGCCTGGTTGTCGCGCCGCCGGGCGTACCGCTGCTGCGACCAGCCGCCGGCCTTCGTGGTGCCCTGGACGTAGCGGGAACCGACCTTGGACGCACGCAGCTCAACGCCGTCGAAGACGCCGACGGCGTAACCGCCGCGGCGCACGAGCAGCACTCCGAGGCGCCGGGCCCGCGCCGCGTGCTCGACCAGGGCGTCGAGTGTGAGCGGGGTCAGCGGCGGCCAGGGAACGTGCACCCAGGCGCGATCGCCGTCGGCGCCGGTGAGCCCGACAACGTCGGAACCGATGTCGGTCGCCGTCTCGCCGTGCCGCTCGGTGAACCCGGCCACCCACCGGGCGAGTCGCTCGGGCGCGACCGTCACCTGGCGGGCGTGCGCAGGCGGCTCCACTGCGGGAACGCTACCGCCGCCGGACGCCTGCAGTGGTAGCGATCTGCGCCGATTCCGTGACCACAGCAGGCGCCGAGCGGGGGTTGTCGCCCAGCCGGACAAGAGCGATACCGGCGAGCACGACGATCGCCCCGACGCCCTGCCACGCGGAGGGCCGCTGGTCGAGCAGCACCCAGGCGAACACGATCGCGAACAGCACCTCGGCCAGGCCCACGAAGGAGGCCACCCGGGCGCCCAGTCGCCGGGCGGCGGCGATGCCCGTGACATACGCGGTGACTGTTGCCACCAGGGCCACCCCGACGACCGGGACGAGCCAGGGCAGCAAGGTGCCGGCAAGCCGGACGTCAGCGGTGGCCGTGCGGAACGGCAGCACGCCGACGAGGTCGACGACCAGGAGGCCGAGTGCCGCCACCACCATCCCGACCCCAGCCATCGCGATGGGGGGCAGCGAGTCCTCGGCCGCTGCCGTCGTCGAGCTCGACAGCACGAAGTACGACGCCAGCCCGGCGGCAGCGCCGAGCGCCCACAGGACGCCGACGAGGTCGACGCGCTGCGACCCGGTGAGGTCGAGCACCAGCACCAGGCCGCCGATGGCCAGCACGCCACCGACCGTCGTCAGCCGGGTAGGTCGCTGGCCGTGCACCAACCACATCCACAGCACGACGAGCAGTGTTCCGCAGTACTCGAGCAGGAGCGCCACTCCCACCGACAGGTGCTCGACGGCATTGAAGAAGAACAGCTGCGGGACGGCGACCGCGCCGATGCCGTAGCCGACGGCTGCGGCCCAACCGCGGCGCAGCAACGCCCACCGGCCGCGAAGTGCGCGAACCGCCGGCACCGCCAGCACGAGCGCGGCTAATCCGATGCGCACCGTGGCAGCCCCGGCCGGGCTCCACCCCGCGGCCAGCAGCGAGTCGCCGAACGGGCCCGCGGTGCCGAAGGTGGCGGCAGACAGCACCGCCAACCCCAGACCCACCGCGCCGGACCGTGCCATGCCGTCACCTCAATCGTAAGGAGTGTTCTACTCGTATGATCGTGACGTTAGCGGCTGGGGATGAAAGGAGTCAATGTGCTTTTTGCTCATGACACCGAAGTCGCACTGGCGGCTGCCGTCGCGCTGGTGAACACCGAGGACGACGGTGGTCTCGACTCTCTCTCCGAGCTCGAGGACTTCGTCACCGCGTGGGGGTGGACGGGCTCCCGCCGGCGCACCCGGGCCGAGCTCGACAGCGTGCGAGCGCTCCGTCCGCGGCTGCGGGCGATCTGGTCAGCTGACGTCCACGAGGCGGTACGCATCGTCAACCGGCTGCTCAGCGAGGCCAAGGCCCTGCCCCAGCTCGTCACCCACGACGACTGGGACTACCACCTGCATGCGACACCGCCGCACGCACCGCTCGCCGATCGGATGGCGGTGGAGGCGGCCATGGCCGTCGTTGACGTCATTCGGTCCGGCGAACTCGACCGCCTCCGGACGTGCGCGGCGGACGACTGCGCGAACGTGCTCGTCGATCTGTCCAAGAACCGCTCGCGGCGCTTCTGTGAGAGCGGCTGCGGCAACCGCGCGAACGTCGCCGCCTACCGGGCCAGAAGAGCAGCTACGACGTAATGTCCTTCCGGTCGAAGCGCAGCCAGGCATAGCCGAGGAAGAGGGCCGTATAGACCAGAGCCACACCCGTCCCGCGGATCATGTCGTCCCAGCGGATGGGCGAGCTGAGCGCGTCGACCCACGCGTAGTTGTAATGCGTGGGCAGGTAGTCGCGGTAGGACTTCAGCGCGGTTATCTGGTCGATGATGCTCGACACCACGGCCGCCATCACCGCCCCGCCGACCGCGCCGAGCGGGTTGTCGACGGCGGTCGAGAGCAGGAAGGCCAGCGACGCGAAGATCAGCATGCGAATGCTGATGAAGCCGATCACCACGACGAGCCGCCAGATCGACGCGCTGGTGTCAAACGACCCGCCGATGGGCGAGCGGGCCGGGCCCCAGCCGAAGAACACGCCGCCGACCAGGAACGCCCAGACCGGCAGGGCCACGATGGCCGCGAAGCTGAGTACCCCGCCGACGATCAGCTTTTGCCGCAGCAGCCGCGGCCGGCGCACCGGTTGGGCCAGCAGGTAGCGCAGCGAGGACCAGGTCGCCTCGCTGGACACCGTGTCGCCGCAGAACAGGGCCACCACGACGATGATCAGGAAGCCCACCGACGCGAACTCGGTGAACAGCGCGAAGTTGAAGCCACCGGCCGTGGCCAGTGAGACGAGCTGCGGCGAGTCGTCACCGGCTCCCCCGCCCAACTGGAACGCCAACGCTATGACGATCGGCAGGACCAGCAGCAGCCCGAAGGCCACCTGCGTGCGCCGGCGACGCAGTTGGCGCTCGAACTCGACGCGCAGCCGCAGTGTGCGGCGCGGGTCGAACGTCGGGGCGCGGTCCGGGTCGAGCGCGGCCAGCCTGTCGTGGAAGCCACGTTTCGTGGCCGCAACGCGGGACAGCTCGCGGTCATTGACCGAGCGGCGGCGCGGCGCCGCAGGCGTCCCCAGGGACTGCTTGGCTTCGACCATCAGTCGTCGCCTCCGATCAGATCGAGGAACACGTCTTCGAGCGCCCGGCGGGCTGGAACGAGCTGCGAGCCGATACCGGCAGCGGTGAGCACCCGCGTCGCCTGCTCGGGATCATCGACAGCGAGTTGCGAACCGGCGGTGCCGGCCACGACCTCGTCGACCGAGCCCGAGGCCACGAGCCGCCCGCGGTGCATGACCACGACGTGCGTGCAGGTCTGCTCGACCTCGGCCAGGAGGTGGCTGGACACGATCACGGTGCGTCCGGTCTGAGCGTACTGCCGCAGCACCTCGCGCATCTCGGCGATCTGCGGCGGGTCGAGGCCGTTGGTCGGCTCGTCGAGGACGAGCAGCTCGGGCAGGCCGAGCATGGCCTGGGCGATGCCGAGCCGCTGGCGCATGCCCTGGCTGTACGCCCGGACGCGGCGGTCGATGGACCCCCCGAGCCCGGCGATGTCGAGTGCGACGCCGAACTCGGCCTCGTCGTCGGGACGTCCGGTGGCCGCCCAGTACAGGCGCAGGTTGTCGCGGCCGCTGAGGTGCGGCAGGAACCCGGGGCCCTCGATGAACGAGCCGAGCCGGGCGAGCACCGGCGCACCGGGCACCACCGGTTCGCCGAAGATGTGGATCGCGCCGGACGTCGGGGTGATCAGCCCGACGAGCGTGCGCAACGCGGTGGTCTTGCCTGCTCCGTTGGGTCCGAGCAGGCCGACGACCTGACCCTTCTCGACCCGGAAGCTGACGTCGTCGACGGCGCGGTAGCCGCCCTTGTACTCCTTGACCAGGTTCTCGATGCTGACCGGAACGTCGGCCAGTTCGGGCACGGACTTGAGGACGAGGCGGCGGCGGATGAAGACCCCGGTGACGCCGAGCGCGACCAGCGCGACAACTACGAGGCCGACGATTAGCCATGCGATCGGATGCCCACCGCTGACGGTGGTGCCGGCAACCGTCGGGACAGTGATCGCCGGCGTCCCGCCGTCGAGCGTGATCGTGTACGTCCGCGGCGTCGTCTCGTTGGCGTAAGCGAAGTCGGTGGTGCTGATCGTCAACGCCAGACGGTGCCCGGCCAGCACGTTGCGCACCACGGCCGGCAGCCGAACGGTGACCGTCATGGGGATGCCGGCGCGGGCGCCGGTCAGTCGCAGCGGCGACACGAGTTGCGACGGCAGCGTGCTCGCACCGTCGCGGTCCAGGTCGCGCAGCCCGGCGAACAGCACGACGTCACCGGACTGCTGCGGTGTCACGGTCAGGCGCACGGTCGACGCTCCGACGATGCGCAGCTCGGAGTCCAGCGCCGACGAGACGAAGGTGGCCGTCTGGCCCGGCGCCGCGGGCAGCGCAAGCGCCCCGCCGACACTCGAGAGGGTGTTGAGCACGCCGCCGAGCCCCGGGATGCTGGTGATCGTCGCGGGTGAACCACCTGCCGGCGAACTGACCGGTTGCGAGACGCCGCGGACGGTGACGCTGCGGGTGCGGGCCGCGGCGGTGCCGGCGACGCCCGGGTAGCCGGCGGCGCGCAGCACCTGTTCGTCGGCGTCGCCCGTCGCGGCCGAGACGACACCGGCCTGCTCCGAGAACTGGAAGGGCTGGCTCTTCCCGACGTTGTCCTTTCCCTTACCGAGCGACTTGCCGAACCACGAGATGGCCGCGCTGGTGACGGTGCCGCCGCCGACCGAGCTGTCGTCGTGCCCGCCCTGGCGCCAGACAACCCGCACCGGCGTCCCGTGCGCAGCGATACCGCGGGCATTTGCATCGGCCTCGGTGAGCGGGAACAACGAGTCCTGCTCGCCCTGAGTCAGCAGCGTCGGGGCGTCGATCTTTGACAGGTAGGTGGCCGGGCTCGCCGCTGTCATGATCGCGGTCATAGCCGCCGTGGGGGCGCCGGCCGCCGCTGAGGCCTGGTAGGCGGAGCAGACGTTCGGCGCGAAGTTGCCGCAGCTGACCGAGCCCGTCGGAGCCTTGGGTTGCTTACCCGCGGCCAGTTGCGCAAGCGCCGATTGGGTGCCGCCGAATCCGTTGCCGAACAACGAACCCACGTACAACCGCTTGAACACGCCCGGCTCGGTCGAGGACACGACGTTATTCGGGAAGAACGCGTGCGAGAGGTCGTTCCACGTGATGTCCGCGGCCACGGCGCCGACGCGGTGGTCGGCGGCCGCGAGCAGGAGCGAGATTCCCCCGCCGTAGGACGAGCCGGCGGCGCCGATCTGCGCACGCCCGGCGACCTTCTCGACCTGGGGCAGCCCGCTGAGGTAGCTGACGAGCAGCGAGGCGTCCCGGATCTCGTAGTCCGGCGAGGCGAAGTGGATGAGCCCGCCGGACCTGCCGAACCCGCGCGCGCTGTAGGTGAGTACGACGTAACCGTGGCTGGCGAGGGTCTTCGCCGTGCCGGCCAGTCCGGTCTTGTCGCCGCCGAAGCCCTGGGTCAGCAGCACCGCCGGCGCTGGCGTACCTGACGGTATGTACAGGGTGGTGTCCAGACGGACCAGCTTGCCCGCCTCGGGCGTACCGGGAATGAACTGGGACCGCGTAGTAACCGAGTCGGACGACGACGCCACGGCCGCGACGACGCCAGCCGCAGCTAACACCAGAACGGCGATGACGACGATCTGAACGGTTCGCGAACGCAGTCGCTCTCGCAGGGCGGCCACCATCGGGCCAGCGTACGTATCGCACATGAGCGGCCGTCCCACGTGCATGGTCGCGAGGATCCGCTGGGTCAGCGAACCAGCGCCGCGCGGCCGCGGGTCAGCCGCAACCCACCGGCCAGGAGAAGCCCCCAGAGCAGGAAGAGCGGGTCCCACAGTGCGGCGTGCCCTAGCTCGGCTGACCGGTCGTAGCCACCGTTCGTGGACAGGACTCCACCGAGAACCGCCCAGCCGACGACGACGTTGAGCAGGCCGTAGCCGATGAGGACGACCGCTCCCGTCCAGGCCAGTCTTCGCCAGCCGCGCCGGCCAGGGACACGCCGAGTCTCCACAGCCACCGGAATCAGCGCGCCGGCGATCTTGAGCACCGCAACGGCCCCGAGCACGGCAGCGCAGGCCACCGGATTCTGGTCAGCCAGGGGGACCGCCCATGCGCCGACGGTGCGCAAGAGCCACCGTCCGCCGGCCGCCCAGTAGATCGTGAAGGCTGCATGCACCAGACCGGCAGCCGCAGCGCCCACGAGTAGCCCGACCCCGACCCGATGCGTCGCCACGGCGGCGAGTCTCCCAGCTCGGGCCTGCCGAGCGGTCAGTCGCGAGCGCGGGCGAGCCGGTCCTGCAGCGCGGCGTCCTTCGCCTGGGCGGCAGCGGCGAGCTCGAGCTGGAACGCCGCGACCCGGCGGGCCAACGCGTCGTCGGCGGTGGCCAGGATGCGCACGGCGAGCAGCCCGGCGTTGCGCGCGCCGCCGATCGACACGGTGGCCACCGGCACCCCGGCAGGCATCTGCACGATCGACAGCAGGGAGTCCATCCCGTCGAGGTACTGCAGCGGAACGGGCACGCCGATGACCGGCAACGTCGTGGACGCCGCCACCATGCCTGGTAGGTGGGCGGCACCACCCGCGCCGGCGATGATCACCTTCAGCCCGCGCCCGGCCGCCTGCTGCGCGTACACGGTCATCTGGTGCGGGGTGCGGTGCGCCGACACCACCCGAACCTCGCACGCGACGTCGAATTCGGCCAACGCCTCGGCCGCTGCGGACATCACCGGGAAGTCGGAATCCGAACCCATGATGATCCCGACCTGCGGCTCAACCATGGCGGGCCGCCGTCGCGGACGCGTCGCCGAGGCCCATATCGCCGAACATGAGGTACTGGGCAGCCTCGTGCGCCCGTCGACGCACCGTCTCGAGGTCCCGGCCCAACGCGGTCACGTGCCCCACCTTGCGGCCGGGCCGGAACTGCTTGCCGTAGAGGTGGATCTTGACGTCCGGCCAGTGGGCGAAGCAGTGGTGGACGCGTTCGTCGATGCCCTTGGGCGTGACGTCGTCGGGTCCGCCGAGCAGATTGGCCATCACGACGACCGGTGCGACCTGGTCGGTGGCACCCAGCGGGTAGTCGAGTACAGCGCGCAGGTGTTGCTCGAACTGCGAGGTCAGCGAGCCCTCGATCGTCCAGTGCGCGGAGTTGTGCGGACGCATCGCCAGCTCGTTCACGATTAACCCGTCGGCCGTCTGGAACAGCTCGACGGCCAGCACCCCGGTAACGCCGAGCTCCTGCGCGATCCGCAGCGCCAGCGCCTGCGCCTGCTCGGCGGTCTCGTCGTCGAGGTCGGGTGCGGGCGCCAGCACCTCGACGCAGATGCCGTCGCGCTGCACAGTCTCGACGACCGGCCACACGGCACCTTGCCCGAACGGTGAGCGGGCGACGTCGGCAGCGAGTTCGCGCACGATCGTGACCTTCTCCTCGACGATCAACGGCGTGCCCGAGGCCAGGACGGGTTCTGCTTCGGCCAGCGAGGACACGACCCACACGCCTTTGCCGTCGTAGCCGCCGCGAGCCGCCTTCAGCACGACCGGCCAGCCGCCCTGCTCGGCGAACCCTTCGAGATCGGCGCGCGACTCGATCGGTGCCCAGCGCGGGCAGGGCACCCCGAGCGTCGAGAGCCGGCGGCGCATCTCGGCCTTGTCCTGGGCGAAAACCAGCGCTGCTGCGCCGGGGTGCACGGTGACGCCGTCGGCCTCCAGCGCCGCAATGTGCGCGTTCGGGACGTGCTCGTGGTCGAACGTGAGCGCGTCGCAGCCGACGGCGAACGCCCGCAGGTCCTCGAGCGAGCGGTAGTCGCCGACCACGACGTCGTGCGCGACCAACGCCGCACCGTCATCCGCCGAATCGGCGAGCACTCGCAGCGACTGGCCCAACGCAACGGCGGCCTGGTGCGTCATGCGCGCCAGCTGGCCGGCGCCGACCATGCCCACGACCGGCAGTCCGGTCCGCTCGTCCACAGCCAGCAGCGTAGCCCTGACGAGCCTGGCGGACGGCTGATCAGCAGCCACTGCTCCATGCACTGAAGCGAGTAACGTCGCGCGAACCATGACCGCCCTACGCTTCGATCCGTCACTGCGCCAGCGGCTGCGCGGTTCGTGGCGGATCCTGGTCAAGGAGCTCGCCGCGTTCGGCGTCGTCGGAGCCATGGCCTTCGCCCTCGACATCGGCCTGTTCACCTGGCTCACCCACGGTCCGCACCTGGGCGCGCTGAAGTCGAAGGCCATCTCGACCGCGGTCTCGACGACCTTCGCCTACTTCGGCAACCGCCACCTGTCGTTCTCACACCGCGCGCGAACGTCGATCGGTAGGGAGACGTCGTTCTTCTTCGGCATCAACCTGATCACGTTGATCGTCAGCGAGCTGGTGCTGGCGCTGTTCATCTACTCCCTGGGTTACGGCCACCAGAGCACGACGGTGTTCGTCGTCAACCTGGCCACCATCGCGCTGGGCACGGTCTTCCGGTTCTGGGCGTACAAACGCTTCGTGTTCCTGCACCCGGATCGCGTGCACGCGCGCAACGCCGACCTGGACCGCGAGCTCACCGATTAGCCGGCGCTCAGTCCACTCCCCCGACGTCGGTGTGGAACGCCTCGTAAACGAGGTCGGCGCCGGTCTGGCGGTGCCGCACCACGTGTCCGAGCAGGCGGGTGGCTCGATTCCGCAGGGTGTCGACGTCCTGCTCGGTGACGGGCGGCTCGCTGTCGGCGACGAGCGAGGCGATCTCGGCTGCTATGTCGGCGTGCTCGTTCGTCAGCCGGGTGACCGCGTTCGTCAGGCGCAGGTCGCGGGCCAGGATCGACTGGTGCAGACCGTCGGGGCCCTCAGTGACCTGGATGTGTGAGTCGAAGTCGCGGGCCAACGTGCCCAGCGCGTCGTGGACGGCCTCGCCCCATACGACGGCCCGTCCCGACGCCGGCGCGGCCAGGCATCGTTCGACGAAGCCCAAACTCTCGCGCAGTTCGGCGCGGCGCACGCGCACAGCGTCGAGTTCATCGCGAGCGGTTCGAGGTTCCATGGGCACGCACCTTCGCCGTCGTGGGCGGGTGTTCATCGTGGTCCCCGCGCGGCCGATCCGTCCACCCCCCAGAATCAACTCATGACGACGGTGCTGATCGGTGGCGGGCACGACGACCTGGGGACGGTGCTGGCGCCGTTCCTCGCGGCGGCCGGAACCGATCCCGTGGTTGCTTGCGTGGTGGTCGACGAAGGCTCGGGCGCGGACGAGTTCGCGACCTGGGCCGCCGCGCTGCAGGACACCGCGCCCTGCCGTCCGGTGCCGGTGTTGGTACCGCTCGGTGCGCCGTTTTCCCTCGACTCGCTCGACGGCGGCGACGCGCTGTTCGTCGCCGGCGGCCTGACCCCGGCCTACGCCGAGGCGCTGGTGCCACTGGCCGCGCCGATCCGGGACTGGCTGGCCCACGGCCGTCCCTACGCTGGGTTCTCGGCCGGTGCGGCGATCGCCCCGAGCGCGGCCGTCATCGGCGGGTGGTTGCTGGCCGGGCGCCCGGTCTGCCCGTCCGATGCCGCTGAGAGCCTCGACGAGGTCACCGTCATCGACGGCCTCGGCCTGCTCGATCTTGCCGTGGACGTGCACGCCGCGCAGTGGGGCACCCTCGGGCGGTTGATCGGTGCGGTCACCGCGGGCCTCGTGCCGGCCGGGCTTGCCCTCGACAATCACGCGGCGCTCGTGGTCGACGACGACGGCGGGCTGTCGGTGCTCGGGTCGGGCGTAGCGCATCTCGTCCGACCGGCGGCTTCGGGTGTCAGCGTCGTGTCGTTTACCGGTGGCGCCCCGCTGACGGTCTGACGGCGGGTGAGCAGTCGGCGGCGCGCGCCTGCAGCAGGCGGCGTTCGGTCACGTTCGCGGTCAGGGCCGCAGCCCGGTCGAACTCGGCCCGCGCCTCGTCGCGCCGACCCAGCTTCAGCAGCAGGTCGCCGCGCACCGACGGCACCAGGTGGTAGCTGCGCAGCATCGGCACGTCGTCGGCGATCAGGTCGTCGAGCACGGCCAGACCAGCGGCCGGGCCGTCGGCCATCCCCACCGCGACGGTCCGGTTCAACTCGACCACGGGCGAGTCGGTGGCCGCGACGAGCTCGGCGTACAGCCCGGCGATCCGCGGCCAGTCGGTCTGCGCGACTGTGGCGGCCCGAGCGTGGCAGGCCGCGATGGCGGCCTGCAGCACGAAGGGGCCCCTCCCACCGAGCTTGGTCGCTCGCTCCAGTGCGCCCAGGGCGTGCGTGATCAACACCCGGTCCCACCGCCCGCGGTCCTGGTCGAGCAGCAGGATCGCCTCGCCGGCCGGGCTGACCCGGGCCCGCAGCCGGGACGCCTGGATCTCCATCAGCGCGACGAGGCCGTGGGCCTCCGGCTCGTGCGAGGCCAGACCGGTGAGCATGCGCCCCAGCCGCATGGCCTCCTCGCAGAGCACCGGACGTGTCAGCGTCTCGCCGGTCGTCGCCGCGTACCCCTCGTTGAAGACGAGGTAAACGACCTCCAGGACGGACGCGAGCCGCGCGGCCAGCTCGTCACCGACCGGCACCGCGAAGGGCACCCCCGCAGCCGACAGAGCCTTCTTGGCCCGGGTGATCCGAGCGGCCATCGTGGTCGTCGGGACGAGGTAGGCCCGGGCGATCTCCTCGGTTGTCAGGCCACCCACCATGCGCAGGGTCAGCGCCACCCGCGCCTCGGGTGCGAGCACCGGGTGGCAGGCGGTGAACATCAGCCGCAGCACGTCGTCGGAGACGGTTGCCTCGCTCTCGATCTCGGCCATGGGGTCCTCGATCTCAGCCGTCTCGCGACCGATCTCGGCGAGCTTGCGCTCGTACGTGGCGGCGCGTCGGACGGAATCGACCCACCGCCGGCGCGCGACGGCCGTCAGCCAGGCGCCGGGGTTATCGGGCACGCCGGTCGCCGGCCACTGCTCGAGCGCTGCGACGAGGGCGTCCTGAGCGAGGTCCTCGGCGAGCGAGACGTCACCGACGGCGCGAGCCAGTCCGGAGATCACCCGCGCCGCCTCGATCCGCCAGACCGCAGCGATCCGCGCTCCCAGGTCGGTACCCGCCCTGCTCATGCTCAGTCGGCGGACTGCGTCTCGATGGCCTTGCGCATGGCCTCCTCGCGACTCTGCAGTTCGGGAGTGAACTCGTCCCCGAAGTCCTCGACCTCGAAGACAGGCCGCACCTCGACCTCACCGTCGACGAACGGCACCCGGCTCGCCCACTCGAGCGCCTCGTCCATCGTCGACACCTGCCAGAGCCAGAAACCGGAGACAAGCTCCTTGGTCTCGGCGAAGGGGCCGTCCACCACGGTCGCCTTGCTGTCCGCGAAGCGCACCCGCTTGCCGCGGCGGCTCGGCGTGAGGCCGTCGGCGGCCAGCAGGATGCCCGCCTCGACCAGCTCGCTGTTGAAGTGGCCCATGGCGTTGAGCTCGTCCGTGGTGGGCATCCGGCCGGCTTCGCTGTCCTCGGTTCCCTTGACGATCACCATTACGCGCATTGGAATCTCCTTCGTCGGAGCGGACCCCCGATGGGTCCTACACCGGTGCGTCGAACGGGACTGCGCCGATTCGACAGGCTGTGAGAATTTTTATCAACTCGTCCGCCTCCCATAACTGATCAACAGCGCTGAAACGTCGTCGCACGACGTTTCAGCGCTGTTGATCACCGGGGGGTTAGGCGGTGACGGCGTCGATCGCTCGGTAGATCCGCTTCTCACTTACTGGCCGCGGGGTGCCGAGTTGTTGGGCCCAGAGGCTGACGCGCAGCTCCTCGATGAGCCAGGCGATGTCGCGGACGTCCGCGCCGGCGGCCCGGGTGGCCGGGAGCGCGCGGACCAGCTCGTCGTAGGCGTCGCGGACGGCGTGCACGCGGGCCATCCGCCCGCGGTCGGTGTCGACGTCGCGGGGCAACAGCTCGAGGCGCCGGGCGACGGCGGTGAGATAGCGGGTGAGGTCGCGCAGCCGCCCCGTGCCGGTCCGTGCGACGAAGCCCGTCGGCAAGAGCCGGCGGAACTGCTCCCGCACGTCTTCGACCGCGTCGAGCTGGGTGCGCGGCGGTTCGGCCGGCAACGCAAGCCGGACGTCATGGGCGGCGGCCAGTACCTGCTCGACGTCGCGGACCACAGCGGTCGTGCGGCTGACCAGCTGCTGCGCGACGTCGGCCCGAACGAGGTCGAAGTCGGCTCGCGTCCACACCGGCTCGGGCAGCAGTGCGTCGACCGCGGCATCGGCGCAGTCGTCGAGCAGGGCGGCGAGCGAGCCGTCGGGGTTGCTGCCCAGCACGAGCCGGGCCCTGGTTCCGATCGTCCGCTCGACAGTCTTGACCGGCGACGGGACCGCCAACCGCAGCAGCCGGCGTAGCCCGAGCTGCATGGCCGCGCGCTGCTCGACGGTGGCGGCGAAGACTCGCACGCCCGCGGTCGGGCCGGCATCCACGAGGGCTGGGTAACCGCGCACGATGTGCTCACCGCTGCGCCGCTCGACCAGCTGCGGCAGCTCGTCCAGATCGGCGGGCCAGACAGTCAACCCGTCGCGTTCCAGCTCGCCGGCGACCGCGTTCGCCACCGCGGCGCGGACGGGTCCAGCGAGCTGCTCCTGCAACGTCGGCAGGTCCTTGCCGCGCGCCACCACCTCACCGGCGGGTCCTTCGACGACGTAGGACATCCGCAGGT
This sequence comes from uncultured Jatrophihabitans sp., assembly GCF_964244045.1. NCBI lineage: Bacteria > Bacillati > Actinomycetota > Actinomycetes > Jatrophihabitantales > Jatrophihabitantaceae > Jatrophihabitans > uncultured Jatrophihabitans sp. The sequence continues at coordinate 97,868 of NZ_CAXTHK010000001.1, forward strand.
GGGAGGGCAACTTGTCGGCGTCGAAGGCGTCGAGCGGGACGAGCACGCCGGTCCGCCGCTGTAGCTCACGCTGCAGCCCGACGAGCAGCGGCTCCTGGCCTGGTTGCAGGTCGGCGAGCACCGCGCGGGCGGTGTCGGGTACCGGCACGAAGTTGCGGCGCAGGTCCTTGGGCAGCGAGCGGATCAGCGCTGTGACGAGTTCCTCGCGAAGTGCCGGGACCTGCCAAGCGAACTCGTCGCCGCCCAGGCGCGCCAGGACGTCCATCGGGATGTGCACGGTGACGCCGTCGTCCTCGGCGCCGGGCTCGAAGCGGTAGGAGACGGGCAGCGCCAGGTCGCCGGCCTGCCAGACGTCGGGCCCGACCGCGTCGGCCTCGTCCGTCCGCAGCAGTTCGTCGCGGGTGAAGGTCAGCAGCCCGGGCGTGACGTGCCGCTGCGTCTTCCACCACGCGTCGAAGTGCCGCTGCGACACGACGTCGGCCGGCACGCGGGCGTCGAAGAAGGCGAACAGGTCGTCCTCACCGATGAGCAGGTCGCGACGGCGGGCGCGTTCCTCGATCTCCTCCAGCTCGGCGCGCAGCGCCGTGTTGTCGCGGACGAAATGGTGCTTGGTCTGCCAGTCGCCCTCGACGAGCGCGTGCCGCAGGAAGAGTTCGCGCGACTCCTCCGGATCGACGGTCGAGTACCCCACCCGGCGCCGTGGCACGAGAGGCAGTCCGTAGAGCGTCACCCGCTCGAAGGCCATCGCCGCGCCGCGCTTGGCGTCCCAGTGCGGCTCGCTGTAGGTGCGTTGGACGAGGTCGCCGGCCACCCGCTCGACGATCTCGGGCTCGATCCGCGCCGCGATCCGGCCGAACAGCCGGCTCGTCTCGACGAGGTCGGCAACCACGATCCAGCGCGGCGGGCGTTTGGTCAGCGTCGAGCCGGGAGCGAGCACGAAGCGGGTGTTGCGGGCGCCGGTATATTCGCGGTTGTCACCCTCGCGCAGCCCGACGTGGCTCAGCAACCCGGCGAGCAGCGCGGCGTGCACGCGCGTCGGGTCCGCCGGCTCATCGCCCTCGACGATGTCCCCCTCCACAATGTTCAAGCCGCGGGCGATCGTGCGCAGCTGGCCGACGAGGTCCTGCCACTCACGGATGCGCAGGTAGTGCAGGAACTCGTCGCGGCACATCCGGCGGAACTGGTTGCCGGACAGGTCACGACGCTGCTCGCGCAGGTGGTTCCACAGGTTCAGGAACCCGACGAAGTCGGAGTGCTCGTCGGCAAACCGGGAATGTGACTGGCGGGCTGCGTCTTCCCGGTCAGCGGGCCGCTCGCGGGGATCGGGGATCGACAGCGCGGCGGCGAGGACCAGCACCTCGCGCACGCAACCCTCGGTCTCTGCGGCCAGGATCATCCGGCCGATACGTGGGTCGACGGGCAGCTGGGCCAGCCGTCGCCCGACGTCGGTCAGTGCGCCCGCGGCGTCGAAGGCCCCGAGCTCCTGCAGCAGCGCCACCCCGTCGCGGATGCTGCGCCGGTCGGGCGGGTCGAGGAACGGGAAGTCTGCGATGTCACCGAGCTGCAGCGCGGCCATCTGCAGGATGACGCTGGCCAGGTTCGTCCGCAGGATCTCGGGCTCGGTGTAGCGCGGGCGAGCGTCGAAATCGTCCTTGCTGTACAGCCGGATGGCGATGCCGTCGGCGACCCGCCCGCACCTGCCGGCGCGCTGCGCGGCGGAGGCCTGCGAGATCGGCTCGATGGGCAGCCGCTGCACCTTGGTGCGCCGGCTGTAGCGCGAGATGCGCGCCGTGCCGGGATCGACGACGTAGCGGATGCCCGGCACGGTCAGCGAGGTCTCGGCGACGTTGGTCGCGAGCACGACCCGACGTCCGGTGTGGGACTGGAAGACCTTCTGCTGCTCAGCCGTGGACAGCCGCGCGTAGAGCGGCAACACCTCGACATTCTCGCTCCGCAAGCGTCGCTCGTCGGTGTTGCGGAGGTCGGCCAGCGCGTCGGCGGTGTCGCGGATCTCGCGCTCGCCGGACAGGAACACCAGCACGTCGCCGGGCGCCTCGTGCTCGAGCTCGCGGACGGCGTCGACGATGGCCTCGGTCGGGTCACGCGTCACCGTTCGGATGACATCGTGGTCGGGGTCGTCCGCATCGTCCTCGTCGTCCGCGGGCACCACCTGTTCCAGCGGCCGGTAGCGGATCTCCACGGGGTACGTGCGTCCGGACACCTCGACGATCGGGGCACCGTTGAAGTGCGCTGCGAAACGCTCGGGTTCGATGGTCGCCGAGGTGACGACGATCTTGAGATCCGGACGTCGCGGCAACAACTGGCGCAGGTAGCCGAGCAGGAAGTCGATGTTCAGGCTGCTCTCGTGCGCCTCGTCGATGATCAAGGTGTCGTAGCGCAGCAGCAGCCGGTCGCGCTGCATCTCGGCCAGCAGGATGCCGTCCGTCATCAGCTTGACGAGGGTGCGGTCGCTGGCCTGGTCGGTGAAGCGGACGGTGTAGCCGACGGCGTCACCGAGGTCGGTGTGCAATTCGTCGGCGATGCGCTGGCCGACCGTCCGCGCGGCCAGGCGCCGCGGCTGGGTATGCCCGATCGTGCCGCGCACGCCGCGGCCCAACTCGAGGCAGATCTTGGGCAGCTGGGTCGTCTTGCCCGAGCCGGTCTCGCCGGCGACGATCACGACCTGGTTGTCGCGGATCGCGGCCGCGATGTCGTCGCGCCGAGCGCTGACCGGCAGGTCGGGGTAGCTGATGATCGGGACGGCTGCCTCGCGGGTCGCCACCAGCGCCTCGCCACGGGCGATGTCTGCGGCGATCCGCGTCAGCTGGACGTCGCGGTTGCGCGCCCGACGAGCCTGCTCGAGGCGACGGCGCAGGCGGTGCTCATCGCGGAGGGTGAGCCCGTCCAGGCGCGCCCGCAGCTCAGCGGCGGAGGGGGCGGACACTCGTTCCAGGGTAGGCGGACGCCGCAGCGGGTAGTGACGTCGCATGAGTTCACCCGGCAACACCACTTCCCCGTCTGACGAGCAGCAGCCCGGCGATCCGCACGAGGGCATCAACGCCTACGAGAACGCCGACGCCCGCGCGTTCGAGGAGAACCAGAGCTCGCCGCTGGCCCGCGCGAGTGGCGGCGAGGGCATGCCACCTGCCGATGCACCGAAGGCGGGCGAGGCACCTGAGCTCAGCGGGACCGGAGCCGGTGACCCGCTGGCCGGCGTGCGCATCGACGAGCAGGACGCCGAGAACGCCGTCGCCGGCGACGAGGGTCCCGAACACCCAGGAGTTCGCCGCAATACCTGAAAAACGGATTGCCGCTCTCATCGTCCTCGACGGTTGGTGGGCCTAGCGTCGCGAGCATGACCGTCCACCAGTGCCCGAAGTGCGTGCTGCGTTACGTGAACAAGACCGAGCTCGACGACCACTGTCGAACTGATCACCCCGAGTTCCGCCACGATTACCCGGTGCGGCGGCCGCTCACCCCAGCACCCGCCCCGTCGTCACCGAGCGCGCCCCGCGCCTGAGTGGGGTCCTCAACCCGCGGTGTCGAGCAGCACCGCTGCCAAGCCCGCGGCATTCGCCAGAGCCAGCAGGTGACCGCCGGGCACGACGCGCGGCTCGAGCCCGAGACGCTCGCGTGCGACCCGGACCTGGAGGTCAGCCGGGAAGAACCGGTCGTCGCGGCCCACGACGACGTGCGTCGGCACGTCCGGCCATGCGGTGAAGGTGCACGGTTGACCGAAGGGCGTGTCCGCCGGTTCTCGAGACGGCGCGAGGCGGGGCAGGACGTCGGCCGGGACGTCGTGCAGGAATGACCATTCCGCATCGAAGTCCGGACCGCGGCCGGCTGCCTGCTCGATCTCGCGTCGCGCCTGGGACGCGCCGGTGGCGGCGAACCACTCCCCCGGCGTTTCACCGGGCACCGGGATCATGGCGTTGACGAAGATCAGCGCTCGCAGGTCGACGGGGACCATCGGTGCCGTGAACCCGCCCATGGACTGCGCCACCAAGACGACCTCGCGACGCCCGTCAGCGGCGTTGGACACGATCGTCGCGTACTCGGGCAGCCCGAGCGCAGGGTTGTCCTCGGCGATGTCCACCGCAATGGCCTCGTGGCCACCGGTCGTCAGCCGCGGGACGAGCTCGGACCAGTAGGTCGCGTCACCTCCGGCACCTGGAACGAGCAGGAACGCAACCATGGTCGTCAGTGCATCGCACCGGTCAGCGCGCCGCCACCTGACACGCCACTGAACCCCGACAGGTGGCCATTGCGCGGAGCTGGGCGTGCAGGCCGGCCAGTACCTCGGGCGGCGCCGTCCCGGCGAGGTTGTTCAGCTCGAAGGGGTCCTGGGTCAGGTCGTAGTACTCCCGCTCACCGTCCTGGTACTCGACATACAGGGCGGATGACGTCCGCAGCGCCTCGTAGGTAGGCGGGTTGCCGTACCGCACGGTCTGCATATCCGGATCGTATTTATCGAAATCGGGTCCGTGATGCTCGATCAGCACGCCGCGTTGCCAGTCCACCGGCGGCGACTCGCCGTGCCAGAGGCCGGCCAGGCTGACACCGTCGGGGCCACCGGCCGGTTCGACACCGGCCAGATCGGCGAACGTCGGTGCCAGGTCGATGCTGGACGTCATCGCGCTGACCGTCCGGCCCGCCGGCACCCCGGGACCGGCCACGATCAGCGGCACCTTGACGTCGGTGTCGAACGCGGTCTGCTTGCCGGGCAGCAGCCGGTACTGGCCCATGTGGTAGCCGTTGTCGGAACTGAAAACGAAGTAGGTGTTGTCAGCCAGCCCGTCGCTGCGCAGCTGCTGCTCGAGGTTGCCGACCGTGCGGTCGACCTGCTGCACGGCCTGCGCCCGCTTGCGGAACTCCGCATCGATACGGGCGTTGTCGCGCGCGTCCAGGGGCGGTAACCGGCGCAACCACTTCGGTGAGTTGAGAGGGACGCGGTCGTAGTTGGCCCCACGCGGGGCTCGTAACCCGGGGAAGGCTTGCGCGTCCTGCGGGGCAGGCGTCGCCGGGATGTGCGGGGCGAACGTCGCCAGCTCGAGCAGGAAGGGACGCCGGGTGCTGCTGATGATGTCGTCGGCACGCCGGCCGAGCACCGTGGTCAGGTAGTTAGACGGTTGCGAGCCGTATCTCACCTGCACGCCGTCCTGATCGAGCGTGTAGTTGAACTCGGAGTAGCCCTCGCTGCCGGCGACGTCCCACTCCGTCCAGCCGGCGGGCTGGTCCTGCTCGGGTTGGTAGCCGTTCAGGTACTTGCCGAGCAGCGCGGTCTGGTAGCCCCCACGTTGCAGGGCCAACGCGAAGGTTCGCCGACCGTCACCGTTGCGATCAAACGCTCGCACGCCGCCGTCCGGCACGTGGTTGGTGTACACGCCGGTGTTGTGCGGGTACTCGCCGGTGAAGATCGACGATCGCGACGGGCAGCACAGCGAGTCGATCACGAAGTAGTTCGAGAACGACGTCCCCCGCTGGATGAGCTGCTGCACGTTCGGCATGTACGGCAACAGGTCCGAGGACAGGTCGTCGGTGAGGACGAGGACGAAATTCGGCCGTGTCTCGGAACCGGACGGCGCGGCGCTCTGCCGGGCGGCAACGTTGTCGGTTGTCCTGGTCGGTGACGACAGGGACGTGCACCCGCCCACCACCGCAAGCAGCAGAGCCACCGCGACCACGAGCCGAGCCGTCCCCCTCCGTCGCACGCCGGAGATACTGCCTGGTTCCTGCTGAGCGATCACCAGCCAGGGTCAGCTCGGCTGCTAGATGCCCCGAGCGTCACTCAGTCGACGCGGACCGGCAACGACTCCAGGCCGTAGACCATCGAGAGTTCGCGGTAGGGCAGGGCCTCGGGATCGCCGTCGAGACGCAGGTTCGGGAACCGGCGCAGCAGGGCCGGGTAGGCCAGCCGCAGCTCGAGCCGGGCGAGCTCAGCGCCGACGCAGCGATGCAGCCCGTGCCCGAAGGCGAGGTGCGAGATCGGCGGACGGTCGAGCAGCACGGTGTCCATCTGCGGGCCACTGCGAGCATCGCGGTTGGCGCCGCTGAGCGAACAGACGACGACGTCGCCGGCGAAGATCTCCTTGCCACCCAGGGTGATGTCGGTACGAGCGAATCGGGGGAACCCGGCCTGCACCACGCTGAGCAGGCGCAGCGCCTCCTCGACGAACGGCTCGACCGCAGCATCGTCGTCACGGACCCGTGCGGCCAGCGCGGGGTCGCGAAGCAGCACCACCGAGCCGAGCGCCAGCATGCTGACCGTTGTTTCGAGCCCGCCGGTCAGCACACCGTCGGCCAGGCCGGCGAGCTCGACGTCGTCGATGGAATCGCCGTACTCGGAAAGGATCGCGCCGATCAGGCCCGGCCCCGGGTTGCGGCGCTGGCGGGCCACGGTCTTGCGCAGCAGGCCGATGGCTTCCTGGATGTAGTCCAGCGAAGCCGCGCCCTCGTTGAAGTCGAAGCGGACGGTGCTGAGCCGTTGGAACTCGGCCTGATCGTCGTCCTCGACGCCGAGCAGTTCCATGATCACCCGGGACGGGATGGGCAGGGCGAAGTGTTCCTGCAGGTCGACGACGCCGTCCCGGGCGGCCGCCTCGGCGACGCCGGCCAGCGCCTCTTCGATGATCTCGCGTACCCGCGGCTCCTGACGGGCCAGGGCGCGGGTCGTGAAGTGCGGCGTCAGCATGTGCCGCAACCGGGTGTGCGCCGGTGGGTCGGCGAACCCGAGGCCGCCCGGATCCTGATCGGCCGCGATGCCGACCTTGCCGACCATGTGGCTGAAGTCGTTGCTGAAGGTCTGCGGGTCGGCGGCGAGCACGCGACGCGACTCCTCGTACCCGGTCACGATCCAACCGCGCAGGCCGAAGGGCATCTTCAACCTGCTGACGGGCGCCCGTTCACGCAGGGCGGCGAGATCCGGCACCGGGTCCAGGCCGACCCGGCGCAGGGGCATCTTCGCCTCGTCGGGGAAGCGCGCGAGCAGCGACGTCGGATCGTCACCTCCGCCACCAGGCAGACGCAGCAGCATCCCGAGCAACCAGCGGCGGGCGCGGCTGGCTGCTTTGGCGCCGAGTGTTCGTAGCGACTGCACGTCTGGTTCCTCCGATTGTTGGTGGCCCCATGCTAGGGAAGCTGCACCGTCTGGTCGGAGAGCGGGACTAGACGTGCCGCGTCAGCCGGCCTCTGCCAGGGCACGACGGGTGCGCTTGACCCGGTACATGTCCTGGTCGGCGAGGCACGCGGCCCGGCCGCTGAGCCCGTCGAAGGTCACCGGCGCCCAGCCGAGCGACATCGCTATGCCGGCCCGACCGAGGGCATCCGACAACCGCTCCACGAGCTTCGGGGCGAGCGCGATCTGGCAGTCCTGCAACACGATCCCGAACTCGTCGCCGCCGATGCGGGCGACGACGTCGCCGTCCCGAAGGTTCGAGTGGATCTCCTGGGCGGCCCGGCGCAGCAGTTCGTCGCCGGCCGCATGACCCCCGGGCCCGTCGTTCACCTGCTTGAGATTGTCCAGGTCGGCGATGACGACGACGGTCGGATCTGCATAGCTGGGGTATTCGTCGTCGAGGCTCTGCAGCAGGTCGTCCCATCCGCGGCGGTTGAGCACCCCGGTCAACGGATCAGTGGTGGCCTGGGTGAGCACAACGGCAGCATTGCTTTCGAGTGTGCAACGAAGCCGGTCAGCGGCCAGCACCATGCTGAGCATCGCGGACAGCAGCGACATCATCGGCTCGTGGTGCGCGAGTTCGGGCCGGGTGTTGGAGTTGACCCCGCAGATTGTCCCGAACAGCGAGCCGTCGGCATCGACGATGGGGGCGCCGACATACGCCCCGATCTCCATGTGCATTTTGTTCGCAATATCGGCGTACGTGGCTACCTGGGCGACGTCCGGTGCCACCCTGGGGGCCTCACCGGCCACCATGTGGACGCAGAACGTGTCGTACCAGGCGTGGGAGTCGCCCTGTGCGATCTCGAACTCGTCGCCGTTCAGGTAGAGGTGGGTCTGCTGATCGTTTGCTACCCGGTTCACGGACCAGAACCCCATTGGGACGTGCTCGCTGAGAAACTCAAGCACGAGGTTGGCGGCCTCCCGGAAGGTGCCGTCCTGCGCCACTGGCACAATCATGCGTCCGGCTCGCTGGACGCACAGCTCGGCACACGGAGGGTCACTTTCGTTGTATCGGACGGCTCCGGCGAATCCTGAGCAGCCCGCGCTAGGGTGGAGATGCACGTTGCCGCAAGCCGACACGCCGAAAGTACTCGCTTTCTCTTGACGGATTAGAACGCCTGTTCGAGGATGAGGCCATGCTCGACGTGGCCATCCGCAAGGCCGACGGCACAAGTGCCGTCGATTGGTCGCACGTCGGCGTCCGCACCGCTCCTCCGCTCCCGGTGGCTCCGGCGCTGCGCACGGTCCTGCCCGACGGGCTGCGCCGCGGCAGCACGGTCAGCGTCAGCGGCTCGCTCTCGCTGCTGCTTGCGGTGCTGGGTGCCGCCTCGGCCGACGGCGCCTGGTGCGCGCTCGTGGGGTTCGGGCCGATCAGCGCCGAGGCCGCGCGTGAGTACGGCGTGGAGTTGCGGCGGCTCGCGCTCGTCCCGACCCCCGGCGAGGGGTGGACGACTGCCGTCGGCGCCCTGCTCGACGCGGTCGACATCGTGGCTGCCCGCCCGCCGTCCGGGCGGCGCGGGTTGGCGCCCGGAGACGTGCGCCGCCTCGCCGCCCGCGCGCGCAGCAAGGACGCCGTGCTCATGCCCTACACCGACTCCTGGTCGGGCGCGGACGTCCGGCTCGTCGCCCGCGAGGGAGTGTGGACGGGGCTCGGCGCAGGTGGTCCAGGCAGTGCAGGTAGCGGCCGGCTGCGCGCTCGGCGCGTGCACGTCGAAGCCGCCGGCCGCGGAACCGCCGCCCGCCCCCGCTCCGCCGGCCTCTGGCTCCCCACCGAAGGCGGCGGCGTCGACACCGCCCTCCCCCTAGCCCCCGTCATAGACCTCGCCGGATGAATCGCGATGACGCAACCACCGTCTGCAAACCACCGGCACAGGTATGAAGCCCCACGCACCACGCGATGAGCGCTCGCGCGAAGAGCCGAGCCGCCGCGCGAGCGCAGCGAGCTTGCGGTCCGAGCGAAGCGAGGAAGCGGCCGGCCGATCGGCCCCGAGCGAATCGAGGGGTCCAGGAGGCCGGACGCCCCCGGCGAGAATAATTTGCGTCTGGGCCCCCGACTGGCCGGTGACTGCAGCCCGGGTCGACGCCGGGTTGGGCGAGGACGTGCCGATCGCGGTCGTCACGGCGAACCGCGTCGTGGCCTGCTCGCATGCTGCACGCGAGCACGGGGTGCAGCGCGGGTTGAAGCGGCGCGAGGCGCAGTCACGCTGCCCCGAACTCACGGTGCTGGGCCGCGACGAGGCGATCGAGGCCCGCACCTTCGAGCCGGTGGTCGCCGCGCTCGAAGCCATCGCGCCGGGCGTCGAGATCACCCGCCCGGGGCTCGCGGCCATCGGCGTCCGTGGCCCCACGCGCTACTTCGGCGGCGAGACCGGCGTCCTGCACGCCCTGTCGCGCGGGGTGCACGACATTGCGGCATTGCAAATCGGCGGCCAGCGTGGCGACGTACTCATCGGCATCGCAGACGGCTCGTTCGCCGCCGAGCAAGCCGCGCGCCGTGGCGTGATCGTCGAGCCCGGCGGTTCACCGGACTTTCTGGCGGAGCTGCCGGTCGAGACGCTCGACCCGGCCGGGACGTCGACACTCGTCGACCTGCTCACGCGTCTCGGCATCCGCACCCTGGGCGCGTTCGCCGCCCTGCCACCACGCGACGTGCTGGCCCGTTTCGGTCCCGACGGCGCCTGGGCGCACCGGCAGGCGGGCGGGGTGGATGAGCGGCCGGTGTCGGGGCGGCGCCCGCCGGTCGAGTTCACCGTCACCCTCGACCTCGAGCCGGCCGTCGACCGCGTCGACACCGTCGCCTTCTCCGCCCGTGGGGTCGCCGAGCAGTTCGTCCTCGACCTCGCCGCGCACGGGCTGGCCTGCACCTGCCTCGAACTGCAGGCGCTGAGCGAGAACGGCGAGGAGACGGTGCGGCGCTGGCGGCACTCGGGGGTGCTCACCGCCGTGGACGTCCTGGACCGGGTGCGCTGGCAGTTGGAGGGCTGGCTGTCGGGCCGCGCGGCGCCGCGGGGAGCTTGCGACCCGCGTATGTCACCTAGTGGCGGGGTGAGCCGGCTACGGCTCGTCCCGATCGAGACCGTGCCCACCGGCGCGCATCAACGCGCGCTGTGGGGTGGTGCCGGGGATGACGACGAGCGCGCAGCCCGGGCGCTGTCGCGGGTGCAGACGCTGCTCGGACACGGCTCGGTGCTCATGCCGGTGCTGGAAGGTGGCCGCGACCCGGGGCAACGCACCCGGCTGGTGTCGTGGGGCGACGAGCCGCTGCCGCTGCGCTCGCCCGAGCAGCCGTGGCCGGGGCAGCTGCCGGCGCCCGCGCCGTCGGTGCTGCTCGACCCGCCGCAGCCGGCGCAGGTGCTCGACGCCGACCGGCGGCCGGTTGTGGTCACCGACCGCGGCGCCGTCCCCGCCCCGCCGGCGTTGTTCGCAATGGGCGGCGAGACGCCGACCGCCATCGCGTCCTGGGCCGGTCCCTGGCCGGTCGACGAGCGGTGGTGGAGTCCCGAGTCCGCCCGTCGCGCGGTGCGTTGCCAGGTGGTCGACGTCCGCGGCCGGGCGTTCCTCGTCAGCGGCATCATGACCCCACAACCGCACTGGCAGGTCGATGCCATCTACGACTGAGCGACCCGGGATGAGCCCGCTACGAACACCTATGTGGTGTTCTGCAGGTGTATTACGCCGCGAACACCTGCACTTTCGTACCTCGGCGCTCGCGGGTCCCGACCACTCGGCCCTACGATCTCGACGTGGCTGCCCACATGTTCGACCTGCCCGGGGTGCCACCCTTTCCGGTCTTCGGTCTCGGACCGCAGTTCACCGGTTACCGCTGGCTCGTCATGTGGAACGACCGCACCGAGCTCTACACCGTGTCGCTCGGGCACGATCATCCGAAGCAGGGCTCTTGGGTGACGGTGTCCACGGTTCTCAAGTCACCGAAACGCGTCGTCGACGGCTTCGGGCCTCGAGGGCCGACCGGTTACGACACCGCCTTGTTCGGCGCACTCCTCGACCTCGGCGCGCACACCCTGCCCTCGAGCGAGGCCGGTCGATGGAGCACCGACCAGTACAACCAGGCCGACTGGGGTTCGGTCGACGCGCAGCACCGGCCGCCGGACCTCGGCGGCGGCTGGGTCGACGGGACGACCGTCGTCGATGGCCAGACCAGGGAGTCGTCCACCCGCCACCTCCACCAGCGATGGGTGACGTTGATCGACCTGCCGACGGTCGCGATCTCGATCACCGGGCCGAGCGCCCTCGCCGACCTCGCGACGTCGATCGTCGACATGCGAGAGAGCCTCGACGCCTACGTCTGATCGTCTCAACGCGAGTTACGGTGTCGCGCATGGAATCGCCGGGCCGCCGCTACCAGAACTTGATCTACCGCGACGGGGTCACCGGCCGCCGCCCGGTCGTTTCGACGTCGGCCGCCGGGCTCGAACACCAGGCCAAGCGACACATGTCCCGACGGGCGTGGGCCTATGTCGCCGGGGGCGCCGGTTCGGAGGCCACGATGGCCGCCAACCGGGCCGCGTTCGAGCGGCAGCGGCTCGTCCCCCGCATGCTGCGCGACGTCAGCGCGCGTGACCTGACCGTCGAGCTGCTTGGCACCCGGCTGCCCGCGCCGCTGCTGCTCGCCCCGATCGGCGTGCTGTCACTTGCCCACCGCGGCGCCGACCTCGCGGTGGCGAAGGCGGTGGCCGAACGCAAGATCCCGTTCGTCTTCTCCAACCAGGCGTCGGTCGCGATGGAGGACACCGCAGCCGCGATGGCCGACGCGCCGCGCTGGTTCCAGATGTACTGGTCCACCGAGGACGAGCTCGTCGACTCCTTCCTGCACCGCGCCAAAGCCATCGACGCGCGGGCCCTCGTCGTCACCCTCGACACCACCATGCTCGGCTGGCGGCCGCGCGACCTCGACCTCGGCTCACTCCCGTTTGCCCGGGGCGAGGGCATCGCCCAGTACACGTCCGACCCGGTCTTTCGGCGGCTGATCGAGCAAGCCCCACCGGCGAGCGGGCAGCGGCCGCGCGTCACCCCGCAGACGATCCGCACCCTGATCGAGATGACCTCGCACTACCCCGGCGATTTCCGCGAGAACCTGCGTTCGCCCCTGCCCCGCGCCGCGGTCGAGACGTTCCTGCGCATCTACTCGCGCCCGTCGCTGACCTTTGACGACATCGCAACGTTGCGCAAGCGCACCGACCTGCCGGTGTTCCTCAAGGGCGTGCTGCACCCGGACGACGCGAAGCGCGCGCTGGACGTCGGCGCCACCGGCATCGTCGTCTCGACGCACGGCGGCCGGCAGGTCGACGGTTCGATCGGCTCACTCGACGCCCTGCCCGGCGTCGTCGACGCCGTCGGACCCGACGTCCCCGTCCTGCTCGACAGCGGCGTGCGCAGCGGGGCGGACGTGGCGAAAGCCGTGGCCCTCGGCGCGCGGGCGGTGCTGCTCGGGCGGCCGTACGTGTACGGCCTTGCCGTCGCCGGCGAGGCCGGGGTGGGCGCTGTGCTGGACACGATCATCGCCGAACTCGACCTGACGCTCGGTCTGTGCGGGGTCACGAGTGTGGCCGAACTGTCGCGCGACAACCTCGCCTGAGGCGCGGCTACCCGGTGAGCGTGGCAGCCACCGTCGCGGCGAGCTCCCACACCGCCTCGCGGGCCGCACGGCTCGCGCCGCCGGTAACGGTCACCGGCGCGTGCGCCGGCGTCCACCCCATGCCCTTGGTGATCGACTCGACCGCCCGGATTGCGCCGGTGGCGTCGTTGTTGCCGTGGACGTACAGGCCGTACGGCGCACCGACGCGCGCGGTGAGCGTCGGGTAGTAGACGGTGTCGAAGAAGACCTTCAGCGCCCCGGACATGTAGCCGATGTTCACGGGCGTCCCGAGCACGTACCCGTCGGCGTCGAGCACATCGGTGACGGTTGCGCCCAGCGCCGGTCGCACTCGCACCTCGACGCCCTCGATGCCGTCGGCCGCAGCGCCATCAAGGGCAGCCTGGAGCAGCTCCTGCAAGGCCGGTGACGTGGTGTGGTGGACGACGAGCAGCACCGGCATGCCACTAGCCAAGCAGAAACCGGCCCGTGCCAACCCCCGCGGATGGCACGGACCGGAGTTCCAGTGGTCCCCGAACGAGCAGGCCCCCTATCAGGTGTCACGCGGACTCCCCGGACAGCGTGAACCGATGTGCTCAGCAGATCACGCCGGCGACGTCCGGCGCGCGGTGAACGACTGTCAGGTTCTGGACTCGGCGGTTCATGCCAGTAGACACGCCCGGGCCGCGCTTCGCGCGGCGACGAGCTCCGCGTCCTGGATGGCCCACCTGTGCAGCCGCCGACCAGCTGGGTGTCAGTCGAAGTCGACCTCGTTGGACAGCACGTGCCAGCCGTGCGGGCGTAGCGAAGCGGAGCTCGGTCACCGATGGGCTTGCGCTTCACGCGGATCTCACGTAGCGTCGACCTCGGCAGTTGGTCGTCTGTCTGGGGGGACGGTGATCGCCGCGTACCAGCACCATCGGTGCGTGTCTGCAGTGGCTGGAGCTGACCCTTTCGGGGGACAGCGGTCAGCTCGCCGCGGGTAGCCTGCCGAAAACTGCATGACAGCAGCCCGCTAGTCGGGAATGCCGCCCAGAGCTGGAATCCCCCCGTTCCTCTGCTCTGAGCGGCATTTTTCGTGTCGGCAAGAATCCCCGCCAGGATGGCAGATGCCGAACTGATGTTCTAATCTCGACCCATGGGTTGGGAGAATCCGGAGATCCCGTGGCGGGAGCTCGAGCGCCGGCTGTCCGGCCGTCCAACCCCACCCGAGCCCAGCGCGCGAAGGCCATTCCCTGGACTGCACAAGAAGGGCGACGGCGGCGACTCCCCTGCCTGGTCACGCAAACGCGACGCCTACGAGCCGCCACCGCTGGAGTCTCTGCAACGAGCCGCACTTCCGCAGGTGCCGTTCGCCGAGCTGCACGCGCACTCGTCCTTCAGTTTCCTCGACGGCGCGTCCTCGCCGGAAGAACTCGTCGAGGAGGCGGTCCGGCTCGGACTCGAGTCGCTCACCCTCACCGATCACGACGGCGTCTACGGCCTGGTCCGATTCTCCGAGGCGGCCGAGAACCTGGGCCTGCCCACCGGGTTCGGCGCGGAACTGTCACTCGACGTCTCGCAGCCACCCACCAGGTCCGAGCAGCTGGTCGCGGCCCGCGTCGGGGTGCCCGATCCGCCCGGGCAACACCTGCTAGTCCTGGCCCGCGACCCCGAGGGATACGCCCGACTCTCCCGCACGATCGGGCGCGCTCACCTGCGCGGCGGCAACAAGGGCCGTCCCATCTACGACGACCTCGAGGCGCTGGGCGCCGAGGCGGGCGGCCACTGGCTGGTGCTCACCGGTTGCCGCAAGGGCTCAGTACGTCGGGCCCTCGACCGGCCGCAGTCCGACGGCGGCGGTATCGCCGCCGGCCGCCGCGCGCTCGACGAGCTCGTCGCGCACTTCGGCCGAGACAACGTCGCCGTCGAGCTCACCCACGAGCTCGATCCCCTGGCCGACGAGCGTTATGAGGTATTGGCTGCGCTGGCGCACGAGTTCGGCCTACCGCTCGTCGCCACCACCGCCGCGCACTACCACGGCCCGCCGCGCCGGCCGCTGGCCACGGCGATGGCCGCAGTCCGCGCACGCAGCAGCCTGGACGAGGTCGACGGCTGGCTGCCGGCCTGGTCGGGTCAGCACCTGCGAACGGGTGAGGAGATGGCGCAGCGCTTCGCCCGCTGGCCCGACGCCGTGACCAACGCAGCGAGGCTGGGCAAGGAGATCAGCTTCTCGCTGCAGCTCATCGCCCCCGACCTGCCGCCCTTCCCGTGCCCCGACGGCCTGGACGAGATGGGCTACCTGCGCCGGCTCACTGACGAGGGCTTCGAGACCCGGTTCGCACACACCCCGCACGCGGCCGAGGCCCGCGCCATGATCGAGCACGAGCTGGAGATCATCGAGGACCTGCACTTCCCCGGCTACTTCCTGGTCGTCTGGGACATCGCCCGCTTCTGCCGTGAGCAGGGCATCCTGTGCCAGGGCCGGGGCAGCGCGGCCAACTCCGCCGTCTGCTTCGCGCTGCAGATCACCGCCGTCGACCCCGTCTTCTACGACCTGATGTTCGAGCGCTTCCTCGCGCCCGAGCGTGGTGAGCCGCCGGACATCGACCTCGACATCGAGTCCGACCGCCGCGAGCTGGCCATCCAATACGTTTACAACCTGCACGGGCGCGAGCACGCCGCGCAGGTCGCCAACGTCATCACCTACCGCCCCAAGTCGGCAGTGCGCGACATCGCCAAGGCGCTGGGTTACTCCGCCGGCCAGCAGGATGCGTGGAGCAAGGAGATCGAGCAGGGCTATTACTGGGCCTACACGACCGATAACGGCACCCTCCCCCCGACCACGCAGACCACCGAGCAGGAGCTGGCCGACGTCCCGCCCCAGGTGGTAGCGCTTGCATCAGAACTGCAGGACGCCCCCCGGCATCTCGGCATCCACTCCGGCGGAATGGTGATGTGCGACCGGCCCGTCATCGAGGTCTGCCCCGTCGAGTGGGGACGGATGAAAGACCGCACGGTGCTCCAGTGGGACAAGGACGACTGCGCCCAGATCGGGCTGGTGAAGTTCGATCTGCTCGGGCTCGGCATGCTCTCGGCGCTGCAGTACAGCTTCGAGCTGATCGAGAAGCACCACGGCGTCACCTACGAGCTGGCGACGATCCCCAAGGAAGCACCATGCGTCTACGAGATGCTGCAGCGGGCCGACTCGGTGGGCGTGTTTCAGGTTGAGTCCCGCGCCCAGATGGCCACCCTGCCGCGTCTGAAGCCGAACTGCTTCTACGACCTGGCCTGCGAGGTCGCGCTCATCCGGCCCGGCCCCATTCAGGGCGACTCCGTCCACCCCTTCATCCGCCGCAAGAACGGCGACGAGCCGATCACCTACCCGCACCCCAAGCTCGAACCGGCGCTGAAGAGGACGTACGGCATCCCGCTGTTCCAGGAGCAGCTGATGCAGATCGCGGTCGGTGTCGCGGACTTCAGCCCGGCCGAGGCCGACAAGCTGCGCCGGGCCATGGGCTCCAAGCGCGGCAAGGACAAGATCGAGGCGATGCGCATCCGGCTCTACGACGGGATGGCCGGCAACGGCATCACCGGCGAGGTCGCCGACACGATCTACGAACGCATCCGGGCCTTCGCCGCGTTCGGCTTCGCCGAGTCGCACTCGATCTCGTTCGCGCTGCTCGTCTACGCCTCGTCCTGGCTCAAGCTTCATTACCCCGCCGCGTTCTGCGCGGCCCTGCTCAACGCCCAACCGATGGGCTTCTACTCACCGCAGTCGCTGGTGCACGACGCGAAACGGCACGGCGTCGAGGTGCGCCGACCGTCGCTGTCGAGGTCGCTGTCCGGTGCCTCGCTGGAGTCCGAGGTGCTCACCCCGTCGCAGTGCCCCTGCCTCGACGCGCCGCAGCCCGCGGTGCGTCTCGGGCTGGCGAGTGTGCGCACCATCGGCACCGACGTCGCCGACGCGATCGTCGCCGCCCGCGAGGCCGGCGGGCCGTTCACCTCGATGACCGACCTCGCCCGGCGGGTGGGGCTGAGCGCCGAGCAGGTCGAGGCGCTGGCCACGGCGGGGGCCTTCGACGCGTTCGGCACCACGCGCCGCGAGGCGCTCTGGGGCGCAGGCGCGGCAGCCACCGCACGTCCCGGCCAACTCGACCTCGCCGTCTTCGACGAGACCCCGCCGGCGCAGCTGCCGCCGATGACCGAGCCCGAGCAGCTCATCGCCGACATGTGGTCGACGCACGTCACGACCGACATCTATCCGACAGCGCTGATCCGCCCCCGTCTCGACGCGCTGGGCATCGTCACCGCCACCGGTCTGCGCGCGCTGCCCAACCGCACCCGGGTCACGATCGGCGGCGTCGTCACCCACCGGCAGCGCCCGGCCACCGCCCGCGGCGTCACCTTCCTCAACATCGAGGACGAGACGGGCATGGTCAACGTCATCGTCGAGGAGACGATCTGGCAGCGGTACCGACGCGTCGCGCGCGAGTCCGGCGGCCTGCTCATCCGCGGCATGCTCGAGAACACCGCCGACGGCGTCATCAACGTCCTGGCCGAACGTATCGAGCGGCTCCCGCTGGGCCTGCACAACACGTCTCGGGACTTTCGCTAATGGCCGGGTACGTCGCTGGCCGGACCACTCGCTTCGCTCGCGCGGCCGGCCTGCTCTTCGCGCGAGCGCTCATCGCGTTGGTGGTCACCTGATGGCTGAGTTTCGCTGGAAGACCATTGATGACGGCGGTTCGGAGCCGGCGCTGTTCGGGGTGGACGAGCTGGTGACGCCGGTGCGGGGTACGGGGCGGATGTCGGATCTGGAGTTCCTGCATGTCGCCGCGAAGCGGATCCTCAATCGCGTCCCGACCGGATCGCGGGCGCCGACGAACTGGACGATCAACGTCTACCGCGGCTGCAGTCATGCGTGCGTTTTTTGTTTTGCTCGGCCGACGCACGAATATCTAGGGTTGAACCTCGGCGAGGATTTCGACCGCAAGATCGTGGTCAAGATCAACGCGGTCGAACGGGTGCGGGCCGAGCTCGCCGACCCGCGGTGGACGAACGAGCCGGTGGCCATGGGCACGAACACCGATCCCTACCAGCGCGCCGAGGCGAAGTACCGGTTGACCCGCGGTGTCATCGAGGCGCTGGCCGAGCGTGGCACGCCGTTCTCCATCCTCACCAAGTCACCGCTGGTCACCCGCGACCTCGACCTGATCGCCGCCGCAGCTAAGACAACCGACGTGCGCGTCGACTTCTCCGTCGGCACGCTCGACCAGCGGGTTTGGCGGGCCACCGAGCCCGGCAGCCCGAACCCCCGCCTACGCATCGAAGCCATTCGCCGCCTGGCTGAGCGCGGCATCCGCACGGGCGCGCTCATCGCCCCGGTGCTGCCGGCGTTGAGTGACTCCGCGCAGCAGCTGCGCGAGGTCATCGACGCCGTGCGCAACGCCGGCGGCGAGGTGCACGGCCTCGGCCCGCTCTACCTGCGCCCCGGCACCCGCGAACACTTCCTGAGCTGGCTCGCCGACTACGACCCGGCACTGCACGCCGACTACCTGCGCCGCTACGCCGATTCCGACTACGCCCCGGAGCGGTACCTCAATCTGGTGCACGCCCGGGCCGGGCTCACCCGCCGGCACCGCGGTCGGTACGCAGCACGGTCACAGCCAGAGTGACTGGCGTCACACTCACATCTGCGAGACGCTGGACGCCCAGCAGCCGACCAGCCGAGGTGCGCCGATGAACATCTCCGATCTCCTGCGCCACAAGACGTCCGACGGCTCGACGAAGAGACCCCCCGTCGTCACCATCACCGCCGACGAGACCGTTGCCGCGTTGATCGCCGCACTGAGCCGGCACAACGTGGGCGCACTGGTGGTCGTCGACGCGGACGACAGCGTCGCCGGCATCGCGTCCGAACGCGACGTCGTGCGTCGCCTCGCCGATCATGGCGCGGAGCTGCTCGAGCGTCCGGTGTCGAGCATCATGACCACCACGGTCACGAGCTGCACCAGCGATGATGCCGTGGACGGGGTCGCCGCGACGATGACCGAGCGTCGCATCAGACACATGCCGGTGCTCGACGGCGGGCGGCTTACCGGCGTCGTGTCGATCGGCGACGTCGTGTCGAGCCAGATCAGTCAGCTGGAACACGACAGAGGCCAGCTGGAGCAGTACATCTCCAGCTGACGGGCACCCGGTGATCGTGCGTCTTCGTCGCTAAAGACGCGACGGATCCGACCGATGAAAGCGTGAGGACGGGATCCGTCCTACGTCTACTCGGAGTCGGGAACCATGACCATCGCGGACCACGAGATCCAGTCTCGCGTCGTCGCCGAACAGACCCCGTTCGGTCTCGAAGTGCGGACCGACGGCGTCGGCGCCATCGTGGTCGACACGCGTACCCGGTCCGTCACCGCGGATGCAGCTCTGCTCACCATGCTGGGGTTGCCGACGGACCAGGAAGCCCCGCCGGGCTGGCAGCTGCTCCGACGTGTTCCGCGCCCGGACCGGAGAAGACTGTGCGCCGCCGTCGCCGGTCTCACCGGCTCTCGCCGGGAACGCTTCCGGGTGGAGATCGGCGCCGAACACACCCACCGCTGGCTGGAAGCCCGCTTCGAGGTGGACCCGCTCGACGGCGCGCGCGTCACAGCGGTCGTCATCGACGTCGACGATCTCGTGACGAAGAACCTCACTCTCACCGTCGAGAACGCCGAGCTCGAGGCGTCGGACCGTTTTCATCGCGCGGTCATCGCGGCAACTCCCGACGCCATTCACGTCTACGACGTCGCGACGGGGGCTCTGTCCCGAGTGAACCAGTCAGACGAGCCCTTGTTCGACTTCAGCCCCGAGGTGGCCGCGGTGGTCTCTGGCGTAGGGGTGGAACAATTCATCCCCTACCCGGACCGCTGCCGGCTGGACGACACCCTGAACCTTGCGGCGACGCTGCCCGATCAGCAGTCGGCGTTCATCAGGCATCGGGTCGTCACCACGAGCGGGGAGACCCGTTGGGTCCGCCGACGTATCGGCGTCCTGGCCCGAGACGCCGACGGCAAGGCTGTCTCGCTGTTCATCGCAAGCCTCGAGGTCACCGACCTGATCTCCGCCGAGCAGGAGTTCAAGTACGCAGCCACACACGATGAGTCGACCGGCCTCGCCAACCGCCGCAGATTCATGACCGATATGGAAGAGGGACTACGGCGCGACAAGCAGGTCGCCTTCGCAGTGCTCGACATTGACGGGCTGCGGTCCGTCAGCGACACCCGCGGACGAGATGTCGCGGACGCCCTGCTGTCCGCCGTGGCCCGCCGGCTGCGGTCAGCGGTACGGGCCGACGATGTCGTCGCACGGCTCGGCGACACCGAGTTCGGCCTGCTTGTCACGTCCGAGCGTTGGGACACCCCGGAAGCGGTCGTCCAGGCCCCCGACACCGACACCGTGCATATCGAGCGGGTGGTCGATCGGATCGAGGAGCTGCTCGCCGAACCGTTCCACCTCGGCGACCTCCAGCTCGCGCTGACGGCGAGCGCCGGCATCTGTACGGACCGGCTCGACGGCGACGCCGAGACAATGATTAGGGCAGCCAACGCCGCCATGGACAGGGTGAGACGGTCCGGGAGCGGCGGTCGGTACACCTTCGACGACGCACTCGCGGAAGACATCCGCGCAGAAGAGAACATCGAGCAGAACCTGCGCAGAGCACTGCGTGACGACGCCCTCGAGGTGTACTACCAACCCATTGTGGCGCCACGCACCGGCCGAGTGTGCTCGGTCGAGGCCCTCATGCGCCTGCCCGACGAGTCCGGTCGGTTGTTGCCGGTCGAAGACGTCATTGCCGTGGCTGAACGCTGTGGGCTGGTGTCCCAGCTCGACGACCAGATGCTGGTCAAGGCCGGCCGGCAGGTAGCGGCGTGGCGCCGAGACCCCAGATACCGCGACCTGCAGCTCGCCCTGAACCGCAGCGCCAAGGACCTCAACCGAGCAGGTTTCCACACCCGCATCCTGCGCGCGCTCGACGAGTCCGGACTGCCCGCCGAGGCGCTGCTCATCGAGGTCACCGAAACGGTGCTCTTGCATGTCGCATCAGCGCGCATCGAGGAGATGAAGCGCCTGTGCGACAGCCAGATCCGCTTTGCGATCGACGACTTCGGGACCGGGTACGCCTCACTGAGCCAGCTCATCTCGCTGCCGATCAGCGAGATCAAGATAGATCGATCGTTCACCGCCCGGATCCTCGAGGACCCGACCTGCGCAGCGCTCGTCGCTGCGTCAATACGGATTGCTTCCGACCTCGGACTGTCCTGCGTCGTCGAGGGAGTCGAGACCGTCGAGCAGCTCGACGCGCTGCCGGACTACGGCGGCCTGCTGGTGCAGGGTTACCTCTTCAGTCGGCCGCGGCCCGCCGGGGAGAACGGCCCCAGCCTGGACACGATGATCGAGGCGCGGCTGCGCCCCCTCGCCAGCTGAGTTCGCCGTCAGGCTAAGCCGGCCCGTCAGGCTGAGTTCGGGATTCGGCAGTCAAGCAGTAGTCAAGCAGTCAGGCCAGAAAGCTGCGAAGCGACTGCGGGACGATCTCGGTGTTGACGCGGATCGCGTCCACTGCCGCGATGACGGTCATGAGAACGTCCTGACCCGTCGACCACGTCCCCAACACCCCGCCGGACAAGGCGGCACAATTGATCGGTTCGCGTTGCTCGAGCGTGGCCGCCAGCGACGTGAGCACGCTGCGCGCCGAATACACCGTCGGGAAGAGGTCGGCCTGCTCGGTCGTCATGCGCGACCGTCCGAGGATGCTGCTGGCTGAGGCCCGACGAGAGCCAGTAACAGGTCGTCGTTCACCCGCATCGTCCGATCGATCTCCTCGACCAGAGCGCTCGTCGCGGCGTGTAGGTCACGATGGATGGAGACCGTCGGCTCCCCGGCGGCAGCTGCGAGATCGAGCAACGACGACGATGCCGGGAGACGGAGTTCCTCGACCAGCTGGTCGGTGATCATTGATCGCACGACCTCGATCTCGCGCAGCGCTTCGATGTGTTCACTCACCTGCGCGGTGGCGCGGGCCAACCATCTGGTGCTGCCCGTCTCGAGCAGTCGCTGCTGAGCGCTGAGCGCGTACAGCAGGGAGTCGAGCAGCTCGCGCTCGCGCCACAGGGCGGCCGTCAGCGCCTCGACGGCAGCTGGCGTGTGCCGGAAGTCGGGCGCGATCACCTCTGCTGACGTCTCGTCGGTTCGCGTGCGCTCCACGAGCTGACCATCGGCATCTGCGAGCGGTTCCTTAGACGAGCCACCAGCTTCCTTGAACCGACGTAACTAACACGCCTTGAACATGTGTGAGATCTATGTTTAGATCACTGTGTCGCCGAACGTGGCGGCAGGCGCGCTTCGGGGGAGCGACGCCAAGCCATACAGGTGGCAGGCGAGTGCTCGCGGGCCACCACAGAGCCGATATTGCTTCCCACACCCCGGAGCCCGTTGTGACCCTCGCACTCGAACGGCCGGCCGCCGCCCCCCGCTCCAACGAAGACGAGCTCGTGCGGACCCATCTGCCGCTCGTCGGCCATCTGGTCCGCGAGATGCTGGCTCGCGTGCCGGCTCAGGTGCGTCGCGACGACCTGACCTCAGCGGGGATGCTCGGCCTGGCGGCGGCAGCACGCAGCTTCGATCCGAGCAAGGGCGCACCGTTCGCGGCCTACGCCGCGCTGCGTATCCGCGGTGCGCTCACCGACGAGCTGCGTTCGATGGACTGGGCCAGCCGCAGCGTGCGGACAAAAGCCCGGGAGGTCTCGAGCGTGCGCGCCACGCTCACCCAGACCCTGGGTCGGACCCCGTCCTCGGACGAGGTCGCCCAGACGATGGCCGTGTCACTGCGGGACCTCTCCTCCATCGCAGCCGACGTGCATCAGGCGAACATCACCAGCTTGTCGGCCCTCCCGGTCGACGACAGCGGCGACCGACTGCCCACCCATGAGGACGGCCCGGAAGCCCTCCTGCTGCGCCGTGAGCAGCTCGGGTACCTCCGAGATGCCATCGCCGAGCTCCCGGACCGACTGCGCACCGTCGTCGAGGACTACTTCTTCCGTCAGCGTCGGATGGTTGACATCGCCGCCGACCTCGGTGTCACCGAGTCACGGGTGTCGCAGATGCGCGGCGAAGCCGTTGCCTTGTTGCGCTCCGCCCTGGCCGACACCGACACCACCGCTCCGACCCAGGACACCACCTCGGCCGGCGTTCGCGGCAAAGCTGATAACCGTCGTCAGGCAGCACTGACCGATTTCGCCGCCTCCGTGCGGCGTCGCTCAAGCGTTGCCGGCCGGCTGTCGGCGACGACCCTGCTGGCCGACTACTGCGGTTGAGCCGACCAGCCCCTCGCCAGCCGTCGGACCAGCGTCTTCGCCCCTAAGGTTGCCGCGCTCTCGGCCGATACCTACGTCGACGGAGCGGCAAAGACCGCACTACCCGAGGGGAGCACGAGTGACCGCGTCCTATCGACCCCTGCTCGACGCACTGCAAGCGCGCGGAGCCGACGCGCACGCCCTTCAAGAGGCGGCGGACGAAGCTGATCGCACCGGGCGCTCGATTCGTGACGTCCTCATCAACGACTTCGTCGTCTCCGAGATGGAACTGGTCGACGCCTCGGCCGACGCCCACGGCATCAACAGCATCGACCTTCTCGGCTACCCGCTGGACGCGGGCGCCATGGCCATGGTCCCGCTGCCGCTGGCCATTCGGCACCGTGCGATCGGCGTCGGCATCCAGGGCGACGAACTCATCGTCGCCGTGTCCGACCCGGCCGACATCGTCGCCCTGGACGATATTCGCGCCGCCACGGGCATGACGGTCGTGCCGGTGGTCGCCGCCCGCAGTGAGCTGCGAAAACTAATCGACCGGATGAAACGCGAGCAGACCGACCTTGCCGACATCGCCGGCAGCTTCCGTGACGACGACGCCGAGTCCACGGACTCGGCAGTCGGCTTCGACTCCGGTGCCGACGCCCCGATCGTGCGTTACGTGAACTCCCTGATTGAGCAGGCGATTCAGAACCGGGCGTCCGACCTGCACCTCGAGCCCACCGAGCACGATCTGCGGGTGCGCTTCCGCATCGACGGCGTGCTCCACGAGATCGACCGGGTGCCCGCCGCCGTGCAGTCCCCGCTGATCTCCCGCCTGAAGATCATGGCAAGCGTCGACATCACCGAGAAGCGGATACCGCAGAACGGCCGCATCACCGTGCGCCTCGACCGGCACAAGGTCGACCTGCGACTGGCGACGCTGCCCACCGTCTGGGGCGAAAAGGTCGTCCTGCGCGTGCTGGACACCGGCGGCATCGACCTGGAGCTGAAGAAGCTCGGTTTCAGCGGCCCTACCTACGACCGATACGCAAAGTCGTTCAACAAACCACACGGTATGGTACTGGTGACCGGGCCGACCGGATCGGGCAAGTCGACGACGCTGTACGCCACGCTGGCCGAGATCAGCAAGCCCGAGGTCAACATCATCACCGTCGAGGACCCGGTCGAGTACCGGCTGGCGGGCGTGAACCAGGTACAGGTGAACCACAAGGCCGGCCTGACGTTTGCTGCGGTGCTGCCGGCAATCCTGCGTTCCGACCCGGACGTCGTGCTGATCGGTGAGATCCGCGACCGGGCGACGGCACAGTTGGCGGTGGAGGCCGCCCTGACCGGCCACCTCGTGCTGTCGACGCTGCACACCAACGACGCACCCAGTGCCGTCACTCGGTTGATCGAGATGGGCATCGAGCCATTCCTGGTCGGCTCCTCGATGGACTGCGTGCTCGCCCAGCGGCTCTCGCGCCGGCTCTGCGAGTGGTGCAAGGAACCATTTGCTCCCTCGGAGGAGGAGCTGACCGCGCTCAACTGGCCGGTCAGGTCGGTGCCCCTGCCGGAGAAGCTGTGGCGCCCGGTCGGCTGCCGGTCGTGCGGGCAGACCGGCTACCGCGGCCGCGTCGCCGTCAACGAGGTCATGCCGATCTCGGAGGAGATCGAGCGCATGGCCGTGACGCATGCCTCGGCCACCGACATCCACCGCGTCGCCGTGGCCGAAGGCATGACCACGCTGCGCGAGGACGGCCTGCTCAAGGCGGCCGCCGGCTTGACGACCATCGAGGAGATCTTCCGTGTCACCGTGTGACGTTTCACCGCACACCTGCTGGACGAGGTAACGCATGCCCGCACTGTCCAGCGTGACGTTCGAGCCGGTAACGACTGAGCACCGGCGTCGGATGGACGAGCTGCTGCGCCTGACGTTCGCCCGTGGCGGGTCGGACCTCCACTTGACCGCCGGCATCGCGCCATGCATCCGAGTGCACGGCTCGCTGTGCCCCGTCGAGGACATGGCCAGGCTGGAGCCGGACGATACCGAAGCGCTGATCAGTTCGATCCTGTCGGACGAGCAGTGGGCGAAGTTCCAGCGCACGAAGGAACTGGACACGTCCTACGCGATCGAGAACATCAGCCGGTTCCGGGTCAACGTCTTCGTGCAGCGCGGCTCGGTCGGCGCGGTGCTGCGCACCATCCCGCACAACATCCGCAGCCTGGGCGAGCTCGGCCTGCCACCTGACGTCGAGCGGTTCGCCCACCTGCCGCGCGGCCTGGTGCTGGTGACCGGGCCGACGGGATCGGGCAAGTCGACGACCCTGGCCGCCCTGCTCGACATCGCGAACAAGACCCGTTCGTCGCACATCATGACCATCGAGGACCCGATCGAGTACCTGCACACCCACCAGCGCTGCGTGGTGAACCAGCGTGAGGTCGGCGAGGACACCGACGACTTCCCCACTGCACTCAAGCACGTGCTGCGCCAGGACCCGGACATCATCCTGGTCGGTGAGCTGCGCGACCTCGAGACGACCGCGACCGCCGTCACCGCGGCCGAGACCGGGCACCTCGTGCTCGCCACTCTGCACACCCAGTCGGCCGCCCAGACCATCGACCGCTTGATCGACATTTTCCCGGCCCATCAGCAGTCGCAGATCCGCGCACAGCTGTCGAACTGCCTGCAGGGTGTCGTCACTCAGGCGCTCGCACCGACCCGCGACGGCAACGGCCGCACGATCATCTGCGAGATCATGGTCGCCACTCCGGCGATCCGCAATCTGATCCGCGAGGGCAAGGTGCACCAGATCCCGACGTTCCTGCAGAGCTCGGCCGAGCTCGGGATGATCAGCTTCGATCAACACCTGGCCCAGCGCTACCGCGAGCAGATCATCAGCAAGCACCAGGCCCTTGAGTTGGCCCACGATCCCGGCGAGTTCAAGCGATTGGCAGGCCTGATGTGAGTGACGCGTGCGGAACGAACCATGCCTGACCAGCTTCGCCGGCCGAACGGAGTGAGTCTGTGACCGCTATGAAGACCTTCAGTTACGAGGCACTCGACCAGTCGGGGTCGGTCGTCAAGGGCAAGATCGAGTCCGAGTCGGTCGACGCCGCGGCAAAGGCGCTCAGCGGCCAGCGCATGGTGCCGCTCGAGATCGCCGGCGAGGGCACCGGCCTGAACCGGGAACTGAGCATCCCCGGACTCGGGGGCAAGACGAAGCTCAAGGACCTCGCGGTCTTCTCACGACAGTTCGCCTCGATGACGTCATCGGGCCTGACGCTGCTGCGCTCGCTGGGCATCCTCGAAGAGCAGACGCCGAAGCCCCAGCTCAAAGCGGCGATCGCCAAGGTGCGCACCGACGTCCAGGGCGGCACCACGCTGTCGACCGCGATGTCCGCGCACCCCGATCATTTCCCACTGCTGATGGTGAACATGGTCCGCGCCGGGGAGACCGGCGGTTTCCTCGACGATGCGCTCGCCCGGATCGCGTTGATGTACGAGGCCGACGCGAACCTGCGCGCGAAGATCAAGTCGGCAATGACCTACCCGGTCATCGTGCTGCTGTTCTCGCTGCTGCTGGGCACCGGCGTGATCGTCTTCATCGTCCCGGTGTTCGAACACATGTTCAAGCAGCTGGGTGGTAGCTTGCCGCTGCCTACGCAGATCATGGTGACGCTGTCGCACAACATGTATTGGGCCGGTCCGATCGTTCTTGTTGTTGCCGTTGGTGGCTATAAGGCATACAAGACGGCCTATCGGAACAAACCCGAGTTCCGGCTCACGATAGATAAGCTGAAACTGCGGCTGCCGGTGTTCGGCCCGCTGTTCACCAAGTTGGCCATCAGCCGATGGGCGCGCAACCTGGGCACCCTGCTGGGCGTCGGCGTGCCGATCATCCAGGCGTTGGAGGTGGTCGGCGGCACCTCCGGCAACGCGGTTGTCAGCGCCGCGATGAACGACGTGCGCGACACCGTGCGGGTGGGCGGCCAGATGTCGACCACTCTGGAGAAACACCCGCTGTTCCCCTCCATGGTCACGCAGATGATGCAGGTGGGCGAGGAGACCGGCCAGATCACCGAGATGCTCGACAAGCTCGCCGACTACTACGACAAGGAAGTCGAGACGGCGACCGAGTCGTTGTCGGCGGCGATGGAACCACTGCTGGTGGTGTTGCTCGGCGCAGTCATCGGCCTGATGGTCGTCTGCCTCTACCTGCCGATGTTCACGATCTACCAGCACATCCAGTCGTAACGCAGTCGAGTCGCCCGCGGCCGTCGGCTGCGGGCGCTCTGTGCTGTCCGCAACCGGCGGTTAGATCGACGAAAAAAACCAAACAAGAACCTAATGTCGCGCCTCGGGCCGCCGATGAGACAGGTGAAGGGTCCCAGTCGGCAGTCCTCGCCGAGCCCGTCATAGCCCAGGAGGCTTCCATGCTGCAGAACCGCTTGGCTCAGCTCCGCGAGGAGCGCGCCGAAGGCGACCGCGGATTTACTCTCATCGAGCTGCTCGTGGTCGTCGTGATCATCGGCATCCTGATCGCGATCGCGATCCCGCTGTACCTGAACTACAAGAAGGGTGCTAACGACAAGTCGGCAGCGTCGGACCTACGCAGCGCCGTCAGCGTGTTGGAGCAATGCAACTCGGACAACACCACATACCCGCTGACCATCGGCGCTGGAACGTCCAGCTCGACAGCCGGTACCTCAGGTGCGCCCTGCACCGGACAGACCATCAACGAGAGCACCGGCACCTACTTCACGTACAGCCCGTACAGCGATGCCGCTGGCACAACCGCGTGCACCGCGACCCCTTGCTTGTCTTACCAGCTCGTTGCTCAGAACTCGAACGGCTCCAGCAAGACCTACACGTATAAGAGCTGGCTCGGCGGCTCGGTCAAGTAGGCCTCATCTCGACGCCTGCCAGCTCGGCCACGATTCATTCACCGATCGACACTGCTCGCCGGAGACCACGCGGTCTCCGGCGAGCGAGTGGTGAAAATACCTGAGCTACACCGTCACTCCACTATTGAAGGGAAGTGCCATGCCGGTTCTCGTCGTCGCCATGGCGCTGCTCGGTCTGGTGGTCGGGTCGTTCCTCAACGTCGTCATCCACCGCGTTCCGCGGCAAGAGTCCCTGGTGCGCCCCGGCTCGCACTGCCCGCAGTGCAACACCGAGATCCGAGCCCGGCACAACGTGCCGCTCGCCGGCTGGCTGGTCCTGCGCGGGAAATGCGCGGACTGCGCCGCACCGATCAGCGCCCGCTATCCCGGCGTGGAGCTGGTCACCGCGGTACTGTTCGTCGCGACGACGCTGCAGCTCGCGCAGTTGCACCTGCTTGCGGCCCTGCCCGCGTACCTGTTCTTCGTCTCAGCAGGCGTGGCCCTCGCGGTCATCGACCTCGACGTGCACCGGCTGCCCAACGCGATCGTGTACCCCAGCTACCTCGTGATCGCCGTCCTGCTCACCGCTGCATGCGCAGTGACCGGCAGCTTTGAACCGCTGATTCGGGCCGCGCTTGCCGGTGCGGTGCTGTTCTCGTTCTTCCTCGCTCTCGCATTTGCCAGCCCCAAGGGCATGGGCCTAGGGGACGTCAAGCTGGCCGGCGTGCTCGGCATGGCGCTCGGCTTCCTGTCCTACCCCGCCGTACTGGTCGGCACCTTCGCTGCCTTCCTGCTCGGCGGATTCGTCGGCGCGGTGCTCATCCTGGCTCGCCGCGCCGGCCGGACGTCGCTCATCCCCTTCGGTCCGGCGATGGTCGGCGGTGCGTTGATCGCCCTGTTCGCCAGCGCACCACTGGTCGACGCCTACTCCACCCTCGCGCACACGGCCTGACCGGAGACGACCCAATGAAGCACCGCCAAGTCAGAATCAACCGCGTCGGGATCATCAACCCGGACGGGCATGTCATCGGCCTCGACATCGGTGCCACCGCTGTCCGCGCGTCCATTCTCGCGGCCGGCACCCTCGACGGGCGGCCGTCGGTCACCGTGCACGGGATCGGTCAGGTCGAACTCGCCAGTGGCGTCGTGGTCAAGGGCGAAGTGCGCGAGCCGGACGCCCTCACCGCCGCGCTCAGGCAACTCTGGACCGCGCACAAGTTCGAGTGCCGCAACGTCATCCTCGGCGTGGCCAACCCGCAGGTGCTCGTCCGCGACCTCAGCGTGCCGAACATCGACCCGGGGCGCAGGGCCAAGGCGTTGCCCTTCCAGGCCAAGGAAGTCATCGCGCTGCCGATCGAGGAGGTTGTGCTCGACTTCTCGCCGCTCGAGACGTCTGCCGACGGCGAGACGCTGCACGGACTGCTGATCGCGGCGCCGCGCAAGCCACTGCTGGCCATGGTGCACGCGGTCGAGCAGGCCAAACTGCGCGTGGCGCGGGTGGATCTCGCCAGCTTCGGCATCCTGCGGGCGATCGGCGGCGAGCAGCTCACCGTCGAGGCGGTCGTCGACCTCGGCGCGCACATGACGACGATCGTCATCCACGATCACGGCGTCCCGCGGCTGGTCCGCACCCTGGCTCGCGGCGGCGACGACCTCACGGCGAACCTGGCCGAACGGCTGAACATCGAGGTCCTTGAGGCCGAGACGCTGAAGCGGCAGAGCGGTCTGGACGGCGCAAACCCCGAGGCCAACCGAGCGCTGGCCGAGAGCCTGCGCCCGCTGCTGGCCGAGATCCGGACATCGATCGGATACTTTCGGTCGTCACGCAACACCGCACCGATCGAGCGCATCTCCCTGACCGGCGGCGGGGCCAATCTGTCCGGCCTCACCCAGGTGATGACCGATCAGACCGGGTTGCCGGCCGCTGTCGTCGACCCGCTACAGCACGTCCGCAACCGGTTGGCCTCGAAGGAGGTGCGCGGCGCGCAATTCGAAGGCGCGCCCAGCGCGGTCGCCCTAGGTCTCGCGATGGGTGCGGCAGCATGACCACCCTCCGCTTCGCTCCGGGCGCCACAGGCCATGCACATTCGTCCTTCGCTCGCGGAGCTCGCTCATGACCACCCTCCTCGCTGAACCCGGCGCAGATAACCTCTGGGCCAGCATGCCCGGCTGGGGAATCGTCGCCGACCTGACGCCGCCAGAGCTCGTTGCCGCTCGCAGCCTGCGAGTGCTGCGCAAGCAACTCGCGGCCGCCCTCGCGCTCGTTGTGCTGCTCTGCGCCGCGGGTTACGTCTGGGCCGCCCGGCAGACCTCGGCAGCAGAAGACCAGCTGGCGGCATCCCAGGTCACCACGGCTCGACTGAACGCCGAGAACGCCAAGTACTCCGACGTCGTCAACCTGCAGAGCGCCACCAGTGCCATCACCAACCAGCTCTCGACACTGATGTCGACCGACGTCGACGTCGCCGGATTCATCGAGCGGATGCGCGCCGCAGCGCCGGCCGGCACCACGTTCACGTCGGTCGCGCTGACGTTCAACGCCGCCGCCGGTGCGACGTCCGCCGGCACCGTCGGTGGCACCGCGCCGGCCATCGGCACACTCAGCCTCTCCGGAGTGTCCCGCCGCATGGTCGACGTCGCCTCCTACGTGACCGCGCTGCAGGGCCTGGCCGGCGTCGTCAACGTCATCCCGTCGACCAACTCGGCCACGAAGTCCGGCGGGCGCGCTACCTGGTCGATCACCGCGCAGCTGACCGACAAGCTCTACACGCACCGCTTCAAGGCTGCGGCGACGAACACCGGCAACGCCGGCGGAGGCCACTGATGAACCTCGAGACCCTGCAGAGCCGGCGAGCCTGGCTCGCCAGCGGCGCGGCGCTGGCCGTGCTGATCGTCGCGGTCAGCTACTTCCTGGTGATCCTGCCCAAGCTCGGTGCTGCCTCCGACACCCGGACCCAGGCGAACGACACCGACGTTGCGAATACGGCGGTGCTGGCCCGCCAGAGCGTTCTCGCCCGCCAGCAGAGGGGCATCGCCGCGATGCGGGCCGATCTCGCCGCCGCGTTGACGGCGCTGCCGGCGACCAGCGCGCTGCCGGAGTTCACGAATGAAGTGACCCAGGCGGCTGCCACGACCGGCGTGACCCTGCAGAACATCAGCGTAGGCACGCCCGCGGCAGTCGTCTCTGCCGCCGCAGCGCCGGCGTCACCCGCGGCGACCGACTCCGCCACGACTTCGAGCACGACCTCGACGGCTTCGGCAGCCGGGCCGACCCCCAGCAGCCCTGCGCAGTATCAACTGAATATCACACTTGCCACGAGCGGCTCGACCGAGAACCAGCTCGCCTTCGTCAAGAAGATCCAGAACGGGCCCCGCCGGGCGCTGCTGACGTCCTCGTCCTTCACCAGCACCGGGAGCAAGGTCGTCATGACCAGCCAGCTGACCATCTTCACCTCCCCCATGTCGGAGCAGCAGGTCGCGCAGCTGCGCAAGCTGCTCGCCGCGGACTGAGGTCTCGGCGCACCATGAACGCGTTGCTGGACGGCGTCCGCCGTGTCGCCCACCGGGCCGCCCGTCGGGCCCGGCGTCGACTGTCCGGCGGTGACGACGGCTTCGTGCTGCTCGAATCCATCATCGCGATCACTCTGATCACGTTCATCATGGCCGCCATCGGCGTCGAGTTCGTCTCCGGTATGGCGGCCGTAGCGCGGCAACGCGCCACGCAGAGCGCGGTTCAGGTCGCCAATTCCACGCTGGAGCAGCTCCGTGCGCTGCAGCCGAGCGATCTCGTCACCGGCCGAGGCAGCCAGAGCGTCCAGACCCAGTTCGCCAAGGGCAACGCGATCTCGACGATCTCGCCGTGGCTGCAGCAGATGGACCAGACCAGCGACCCCGATCCCAGCCTCCCGACGACAGCTGGCGCCAACGCGACGATCCCCACGTGCGACCCGGCGCCGCAGGGCGCCGCCGGACCGGCCCTCTGCACGCAGAAGCCGGGCGCCGTGGCGTTCACGGTCGCCCAATTCCTCGGCACCTGCTGGCTGCCCGCCTCAGGTGGCGCGTGCGTTCCAGTCGCCCTCAAACCACCAGCAGACCCCAACACGTCGGGCCCCGTTCAGTACCTGCGCGCCGTCGTCTCGGTGAGCTGGAAGAGCGGCAACTGCCCCACCGGTTGCTACTACGTCACTAACACCCTGATCAACGCCGACCCGGACCCGACCTTCAAGGCGAACCAGCCGCCACGGGCGGCGCCGATCATCGTCGATCCGGGCGACCAGTTCGACGACACCGGCGGCAACGTGGCACTGCAGCTGTCGTTGCAGGCGGGCACCGGCGTCCCCGGTTACAACTGGGAGCTGACCGCGGGATCCCTGCCGGCCGGCTTGACCCTGTCTCCGAGCGGCTTGATCTCCGGAACGGTGACGGGACCGGCTTCGTCCGCTCCCCTGACGGTGCGGGTCACCGACGGGTTCGGCCGGCAGGACACCTCGACGTTCACCTGGACGGTCGCCGCCGCACCGACCCTCACCACACCGGGGAACCAGACAACCGCGCTGAACTCGCCCGTCAGTCTGCAACTGACCACCACCTGCCCGAACACCCCGTGCACGTACCAGCTCAACAATCCGCCGGCCGGATTGACCATCGGCAGTACCGGCCTGATCACGGGCACGCCGACCACCGCAGGGACGACGACTACGTCGGTCACCGTCACCGACGCGGCGAACACGACGATCACCAGCGACCCGTTCAGCTGGACCATCTTGCCCGCAGCGGCGACATGCGCGAGCGCGGTCACGCTGGGCAACGGCAGTTTCGAGAGCCCCGCCGTGGCGGCGGGCGCGTTCATCAATGTCGCCAACGGAACCACCGGCCTGGTGTGGAAGACCACCAACTCGAACGGCCAGATCGAATTCTGGTCCAACAGCGCCGCCGCGACGAGCGGCAACGGTGGCACTGCTATCACCGCGAAGGCCGGCAGTCAGTGGGTCGAACTCAACGGCGGCGGAATGGACACCCTCTACCAGGACCTGCCCACCACGCCCGGCCAGGTGTTGCAGTGGTCGCTGTGGCACCGAGCTCGCAACGCGACCGGCAACGTCAACGCACAGGACACGATGCAGGTACAGCTGGGCTCGACGACCAAGCTGACCGCCCAGGTCCCCAACGGCGCCACCTCGGCGACCATCTCCGACAGCGCGTCCGCGTGGGTGCAGTACACAGGTGTGTACACCGTGCCGGCCGGCCAGACGACGACGCGCTTCGCAGTCGCGGCCACGAGCACCTCGAGCGGCAACGCCTCGGCCGGCAACTTCATCGACGGTCTCACCCTGACCGGCGCACCGTGCCTGCCGAGCCGGCCGAGCGCGCAGTCGAGCACGGTGGGCCGCACGATCACGCCTCTCACGCTGAGCGCCGCGCAGGGCTCCGGGTCCTACATCTGGACCGGGGGCAGCACCCTCCCGCCCGGGCTGACGCTGAGCTCGAGCGGGGTCATCTCCGGCACGCCGACCTCGGCGGGCACCTTCACGGTCTCGTTGACGGTGACCGACGCGCTGTCGGGTTACCAGCAACTCGTGACGTTCAGCTGGACGGTCAGGGCCGCCCCGACCGTGAGCACGCCGGCCAATCAGACCACGTCGGCCGGCGTGAACGGCACGCTGACCGTCTCCTCGACCTGCTCTTATGCGCCGTGCACCTTCAGTGCGACCGGTCTGCCCGCGGGTGTGACGATCAACGCCTCGACCGGTGTCATCTCGGGAACCCCCACCACCGCCGGCGCGACGAGCTCCACGGTCACCATCCGCGACGCTTCCGGCGCCACCGCCACCAGCGCATCGTTCACCTGGACCATCCTGGCGGCGCCGACGATCACCACGCCCGGCAACGTGAGCGCCTACGTCGGCGTGCCGGTCAGCTATTCGATCAGCTCGACGTGCTCGAACACGCCGTGCACCTTCGCGCTGGCCGGCGCGCCACCGGGCCTGACCATCAACAGCGCCACCGGCGTCATCAGCGGCACGCCCACTACGGCAGGCGTCTCCAACGCGGTGACCGCGACGATCACCGACGCCGCGGGCGCCACCGCCAGCACCGCACCGTTCACCATCACGGTCTATGCCCGGCCGACGATCACATCACCCGGCAATCAGACGAGCACCGTCAACACCGCGCTCATCCTGGCGATCAGTTCGACGTGTCCCAACACTCCGTGCACCTACGCGCTCAGCGGTGCACCGGCCGGTCTGACCATCGGCGGCAACGGCCGGATCACCGGCACGCCGACCATGACCGGTACCGCCAGCTCGGTGAAGGTCACCATGACCGACGCCGGCGGGGTCGCGGTGGACACCGGCACGTTCACCTGGACGATCACCCCCGCACCGTCCGTGACGTCGCCCGGTAACCAGAGCACCGTCAACAATGCCGCGGTCAACCTGACGCTGACCAAGTCCTGCCCGAACGCACCGTGCGCCTACCGGCTCAACGGCGGTCCGGCCGGCCTGTCGATCAGCAGCGCCGGTGTCGTGTCCGGCACCGTCACGAGCGCACCGCAGACGTTCTCCGGCGTCACCATCACGGTGACGGACAGTTCGGGGGCCACTGCCACCAGCGCGTCGTTCACCTGGACGGTGACCGCCCCACTCGTCGGTCGCTGGGCCTTCGACGAGGCGAGCGGAGCGACCGCTGCCGACTCCTCGGGCGGCGGCCACCAGGCAGCCCTGACCGGCACCTACACCCGCTCCGGCGCGGCGGCTCAGGGCGCGTACGCACTGAACCTGGCCGGCAACGTGGCCGCGACCGCCAGCGGCACCGTGCTCGACACCAGCGGCGACTTCACGGTCTCGGCATGGGTCCGGCTGAACAACACCTCGACGACGCAGACCTTCGTCAGCCAGGACGGTACGAACGTCAGCGCCTTCGCGTTGCAGTACAACTCGACCGTCGGCAAGTTCGTCTTCTCCCGCGCGGCGTCGGACTCCGCGAGCGCTACGGTGACGACAGTGAGCGCCATCAGCGCGCCCACCGTCGGCCAGTGGTACCACCTCACCGGCGTGCATAACTCGACGGCCGACACGTTGGCGCTGTACGTCAACGGAGTCAAGCAAGGTAGCTCCGTCGCCTACAGCACCGGGTGGAACGCAGCCGGCACGGGCAAGTTCGTGATCGGCCGGGGCAAGGCCGGCGGCAGCGCCGCGAACTACGCCAACGCCTCCATCGACGAGGTGCGGGCCTACGGCAGCGCGCTGTCCGACGACGCGGTCGCGCAGTTGCCGCAGGCGCTGTACTGGCCGCTGGACGAGGGCAGCGGCACGACGGCCAACGACAGCTCGCCGGCGAACGTCGGCGGAACGCTCAGCGGCGGGGCCTCCTGGACTCCCGGCGTGGTCGGACCGAACGCGGTTCAGCTCAATGCCGCCGACGGGGCGGTCACCGGCAGCGGCCCGGCCATCGACACCAGCCAGAGCTTCACGGTCACCGCGTACGCGAGGGCGGACTCCGCGACAGCCAGTGGCAGCAACACCGGCACGGTGGCCAGCGTCGACGGCACGAACGTGAGTGCCTTCGCGATCGTCGCGACCGGCGGGCATTGGGCACTGGCGCGACCGGCGAGCGACTCGACCACGGCGACGATCACCGTGAATACCGCGACGTCCACCATCACGGCCGGCCAGTGGTACCAGCTCACCGCGGTGTACGACAGCGTCGCGAAGACGGTCTCGCTCTTTGTCAACGGCGTGCGTCAGGGCTCGCCGGTGGCGTTCACGAGCGGATTCGAAGGCACCGGCTCGTTCGTCGTCGGCCGGTCGAAGAGCGGCTCGAGCCGTTACTGGTTCGGCGGCGCGGTTGACGACGTCCAGGCGTTCCAGTTCGCGGCGGACCAGGCGAACGTGACCGCGTTGACCACGCTCACCCCGCCGACACCGGCGGCTCCCACCGCGAGTGCCGGCGTCGCGACGGCCACGGTGTCGTGGACCGCGCCGACGCAGGTCGCCGGCAGCCCGATCACCGGTTACGTCGTCACGCCCTACTTGGACGGCTTCGCGCAGACGCCGGTGAGCTACGGCTCCACCGCGACCTCGCAGACCCTCACCGGTCTGACGAGCGGCGGCTCCTACACGTTCAGCGTCGCCGCGGTGAATGCGAACGGCACGTCGGCAACCAGCGCGGTGTCCGATTCGGTGTTGGTGTCATGAGCGCAGGGGTTCACGCTGTGCGCAGCCGGCTGCGCCGCCTTGCCGACGACGATCAGGGCACCACACTGATGGAACTGCTGGTCGGCATGGCGGTCATGACGGTCTTCATGTCGATCTTCCTCACCGCCACGCTCATGATGACCCAGACCGCGAACAAGGTCGAGGCGACCTCCATCTCGGCCAGCCAGACCAACCAGGCGTTCCTGCGGCTCGACAAGACCATCCGCTACGCCAGCGCGATCAGCACACCAGGGGTGTCCGCGGCGTCCGGCGACTGGTACGTCGAGCTGGACTCACCGCCCACGTCGGTCGCCGGGTCCGACACCTGCACCCAGCTGCGCATCGACTCGAACAAGCTGCAACAGCGCACCTGGGCGATCACCAACGGCACCGCCGGCACGGCCTCGGGATGGACCGCCATCGCCAGCTCTCTCACGAACGGCGCGGCCGCGACCGGCTCGGCCGACGTGCCCTTCACCGCGCCAGCCGCGTCGTCGGCGGCGAGCACCACCTTCCAACGGCTGCAGGTGGTGCTGGTGTCCACTTCCGGCAATGCCACGACGGCGACGAACCGCGCCCAGCTGACCTTCACCGCGCTGAACAGCGACGTTTCGCTGGCCAGCAATGCGACCACCTGCCAGCAATGGGGACGACCGTGAACCGTCGGGCTAGGGATCTCCTACGGGGACGCCTGCCGCGCCCCGGTGACGACAGCGGCAACATCGCGATGCTCCTGCTGGTGATCCTCGTCGGCGCCACCATAGGTTCGCTTTTGCTGAGCATCATCGTCAACCAGTTCAGCTCCACCCGGTTCAGCGCCTCCCGCGTCCGATCGCTGGACGCCGCGCAGGCCGGCGTCGACGTCATGCTCGGCCAGCTGCGCGCTGCCAAGTCCACCGGAACCGATGGCAAGACGTTCGGCAACTCCGACTCGCTGCCGTGCACGCCCGTCACCGGTGCGGCAAACGCGTCCGGAACGATGACCTACACCGTGACCGTCTCCTACTACTCGAGCGACCCGGCCAAGGGAGCTACGCCGATGGCGTGCTCCAGCGGTGGGGGACCGTACGACAGCACGAGCGGCGCCCATACCCCTCGGTATGCAAAGATCACGTCGACCGGCGTCGATACCGCTAACCCGAATTCGGCGAGTAAGGGGCGCACGCTCACCACCACGTACATCTTCCAGACCGACGACGTGAACATCCCGGGCGGCGAGATCCAGCTCTACTCGAGCGGCAACGCCAAATGGTGCATGGACGCCAAGTCAGCGACGCCGGTAGCGGGCGCACGCATTCTTCTCGAGCCCTGCAGCACATCTGTACCGCCGGCCGCGAGCCAGGTGTTCGCCTACCGGTCGGACCTGAGCATCCAACTGGTGTCGTCGGTGACCACCACCTACCCGACCGGCCTGTGCCTCGACACCTCGCCCGTCACACACGTCGCCGGCCGCGCCATCGTCTTCCAACCGTGTTACGCCCTGGGCAGCTCGCCCTGGAACCAGCAGTGGAGCGTCGACAGCAGCGCACACCTGGAAGGCGCGAAAACCGATCAGTCCGACATCGACAACACCTGCATCAGCGCTGCCACGCAGACCGCTGACACCCCGCTGCTGCTGCAGACGTGCACCGTCAACAACGTCACGGACACGCAGCAAACCTGGGTTCCGTCAGCGACCACCGGGGACGGCTCGGCCGGTGGCGCAAACGGCAACATTGTCAACTACCGGAATTTCGCCAACTGCGTCGACGTGGCCGGAAAGGACCCGAACACGCCATACCTTCAGCTGTACACCTGCAAGACCAATCCATCGTCGGCCAACCTCGACTGGAACCAGGTGTTCTCACCTGGGCTGAACATTGCGGGCTCGTC
Source organism: uncultured Jatrophihabitans sp. (assembly GCF_964244045.1). Taxonomy (NCBI): domain Bacteria; kingdom Bacillati; phylum Actinomycetota; class Actinomycetes; order Jatrophihabitantales; family Jatrophihabitantaceae; genus Jatrophihabitans; species uncultured Jatrophihabitans sp. The sequence goes on from NZ_CAXTHK010000001.1 coordinate 135,902, forward strand.
CGGGCTGCCCCGCACCGGAACGCTGACCACGACGAACAACGGCGTCAACTACTGCATGCAGAGCCCCACGGCCACCGGCGGGTATGTCACCGTGTCGAGGGCGTGCACCAGCAACTGGACGTACTACCAGACGAAGGACAGCGCGGGTAGGCCGCTGTCGTACGCGCGGGTGTACACGATTGTGGACAGCCTGGGCCGGTGCTTGAGCAGCGGTCCGGCCAACGACTTACGCAACAACCTCTATCTCAAGGTGATCGTCTCGACGTGCGACGGCAGCACGTCGCAGAAGTGGAACGCCGACCCGAGCGTGCTCGCGTCCCGGCTCACCAACACCGGCGAGAACTGAGGCCGCCTGTCAGGACGGGATCATGTCGAACGTGTCGGGGTCGGGGCCGGTGCGCTCGCCGCGGTCCAGGCCGCTGATCATGGCCACGTCGATGTCCTCGAGCTCGAAGTCGAAGATGTCGAAGTTCTCCTGCATCCGGGCGGGGGTCACGGACTTGGGAAAGACGATGTCACCGCGCTGAACGTGCCAGCGAAGCACGACCTGGGCCGGCGACTTGCCGACGCGGCCGGCGATCTCGGTGACGGTCGGGTCGTCGAGGACCGCCCCTTGGGCGATCGGCGACCATGCCTCGACCGCGATCTCGTGCTCGTGACAGAACGCGCGCAGCTCGTCCTGGACGAGGAACGGGTGAACCTCGATCTGGTTGACGGCCGGCCGCACGATCGTCTCCTCGTGCAGCCGGCGCAGGTGGTGCGCCTGGAAGTTCGAGACGCCGATCGAACGCGCCCGACCGTCGTGGTAGAACTCCTCCAACGTCTTCCAGGTCGACACGAAGTCGCCGTCGTAGCGCGTCGGCAACGGCCAGTGGATGAGGAATAGATCGACGTAGTCCCCGCCGAGCGCCGCGATCGTGTCGTCGAAGGCCTTGCGGGCGTCGTCGGGGCGGTGGTAGCCGTTGTTCAGCTTGCTGGTAATGAACACCTCAGAACGGTCGATGCCGGATTTCGCGATGGCCTCGCCGACCTCTTTCTCGTTGCCATACATCTCGGCGGTGTCGATGTGGCGGTAGCCGATCTCGAGCGCGCGGGTGACGGCCTCGACCGTGTCGCCGGGCTCGATCTGGAAGACCCCGAAGCCGAGTTGCGGGATCGTCTTGCCGTCATTGAGCAGGATGTCGGGAACAGTCATACCGATCAGGTACCCGCCGCTCGGTGTCTGCTCACTGGCGCGAGCGACGCGAGTCGTCCTCCTCGATGAGCCGGTTGAGCGTCTGCTGCACGTCGTCGGAGTGCGGCACGTTCTTCAGCTGCTCCTGGCCGTGCTCGCCGGCGGACTCGATCACGAGCGTGCCGGCGCCGACCATGCGGTCCCAGAGCGACTGGGTGAAGGCCACATCATTGATGCGCTGCAGCGCGATGTCGCGCCCCGTGTGGGTCAGGACGCCGCGACGGATGAGCACCCGGTGGGTGGTCAGCACGAAGTGGGTGGTGCGCCAGCGGATCCACGGAGCGAGCGTGAGGATCGACAGCAACAGAACGGCGACGGCCAGGATGATCAGCAGCACGACAGTGCGTTTCGTGCCGTTGTCAGGCGCGAAGTAGACGCCGACACCGGCGCCCGCACAGATGACGACCAACCAGAGGGTGGCCGGGACGAGTGTGATCCAGTGCGGATGCAGGTGCTCCACGACCTGCTCGTCGTTGGCCAGCAACTTCTCCGGGTAGGGCATGACGCGAGGCTAGCGGCTGAACCGAAGATGCTCGACGTCTCCCGCGCCGACGGCGTGGGGGCCGTTGCCGTCGAGGACGACGATGCGCCCGTAGCCGTCGATATCGGTCGCGAGGCCCTCGAGCGTGCGCCCGTCGCCGAGCGAGACGCGCACCTGGCTGCCGAGAGTGGCGCAGGCCGCGCGGTAGGCGCCCGCGAGCCCACTGCCGACCGCGTCGCCGGCGGCGGCGTACCAGCGCTCGAGCCAACGACCGAGATGAGCGAGGATCCCGCCGAGCAAGACGCTGCGGTCCAACGTTCCGGTCGCGCCCGCACCCTGCAGTGACGTCGCGGTCGGCACCGGCAGCTCGTCCCGCGTCGTCGACACGTTGAGCCCGATGCCGACAACGGCCACCCCGCCGGCACTCTGCGCCAGGATGCCGGCCACCTTGGCCTCGCCCACCAGGACGTCATTCGGCCACTTGAGCACCACGTCGACCCCAGCGACGTCGTGCACGGCCTCGACCGTCGCGACTCCACAGAGCAGCGGCAGCCAACCCCAGTGCTCCAGCGGGACGCCCGGCCGCAGCGCGATCGAGAAGGTCAGCCCGGAGCGGGGCGGCGAGGACCAACTCCGGTCGAGTCGGCCCCGGCCGGCGGTCTGCTCCTCCGCCACCAGCACGCTGCGGTCGGCTACCCCGGCGTCGGCGACGAGGTCGGCGTTGGTGGACGCGGTGCGCTCGACGATCCGGATGCGCGGCCAGGCCTCGCCGGCCGCCGCACGGATACGGTTCAGGTCCAGAGGTGAACGGTCCGGCACCTTGCCACCGTAGCGAGCGCGAGCCGTGCGTCACCTCCGTGGGCAGCCCGGCAACGCGGCCGAATAAGCTGCGGCCCATGGCAGCCGATCCCGCCGACGCGACCGCCCCCGCGTCCGACGCACTCGACCCGCACACCACCGCCGGCAAGCTGGCCGACCTGGACCGGCGCTTCGAGGAGGCGGTGCACGCGGGCTCCGCCCGGGCCGTCGAGAAGCAGCACGCCAAGGGCAAGATGACGGCGCGCGAGCGCATCGAGGCACTGCTCGACGAGGGCTCGTTCACCGAGTTCGACGCCTTCGCCCGGCACCGCTCCACCAACTTCGGCATGGAGCAGAACCGGCCGTTCGGCGACGGCGTGGTCACCGGTTGCGGCACGGTCGACGGCAGGCCGGTGTGCGTCTTCAGCCAGGACGTCACCGTTTTCGGCGGCGCGCTGGGTCAGGTGTACGGAGAAAAGATCGTCAAAGTCCTGGACTTCGCGATGAAGACGGGCTGCCCGGTCGTCGGCATCAACGAGGGCGGCGGCGCGCGCATCCAGGAGGGCGTCGTCTCGCTCGGCCTCTACGGCGACATCTTCCACCGCACCGTCCGCGCGTCGGGCGTCATCCCACAGATCTCGCTGATCATGGGCGCGGCCGCGGGCGGGCACGTCTACTCCCCCGCGCTCACCGACTTCATCGTCATGGTCGACAAGACCTCGCAGATGTTCATCACCGGCCCGGACGTGGTGAAGACGGTGACCGGCGAGGACGTCACCCTCGAAGAACTGGGTGGAGCGCGCACGCACAACACCACCAGCGGAAACGCGCACTACCTCGGCTCGGACGAGGAGGACGCGATCAACTACGTCAAGTCGCTGCTGTCCTACCTGCCCTCGAACAACCTGGATCCCGTCCCGGTTTACGACACCGAGGTGTCCGACGTGGTCGACGGGTCGGACGCCTTCCTGGACACGTTCATCCCGGACTCCGCGAACACCCCGTACGACATGCACGAGATCATCGAGCACCTCGTCGACGACGGTGAGTTCCTCGAGGTGCAGGCGCTGTTCGCGCAGAACATCATCGTCGGCTTCGGGCGGGTCGAGGGGTATCCGGTCGGTGTCGTGGCCAACCAGCCGATGCACTTCGCCGGTTGCCTGGACATTGACGCCTCCGAGAAGGCCGCCCGCTTCGTGCGCACCTGCGACGCGTTCAATGTGCCGGTGCTGACGCTGGTTGACGTGCCCGGCTTCCTGCCCGGCGTGCAGCAGGAGCATCAGGGCATCATCCGACGCGGCGCAAAGTTGATCTACGCGTATTCCGAGGCGACCGTACCCAAGGTCACGGTGATCACCCGCAAGGCCTTCGGCGGCGCGTACGACGTCATGGGCTCCAAGCACCTGGGTGCCGACATCAACGTGGCCTGGCCCACGGCGCAGATCGCGGTCGTCGGCGCGCAGGGGGCGACCAACATCCTGCACCGCAAGCGCCTCGCCGCGGCCGATGACCCGGAGGCGCTGCGGGCCGAACTCGTGCAGGAGTACGAGGACACCCTCGTCAATCCCTATGTCGCCGCCGACCGTGGTTATCTCGACGCGGTGATCCCCCCCGCACAGACCCGTCCGTACGTCATCCGGGCGCTGCGGATGCTGCGCAACAAACGTGAGACGTTGCCGCCCAAGAAGCACGGGAACATTCCCCTGTGAGCGACGCTTGCGGAGCGAACAATGTCATCGCGCGAGCCGAAGGCGAGCTCGCGCCGCAGGATCGACCCGAACGAAGTGAGCGGTCGAGACCAGGAGCGAAATCGTGAGCGACGCTGAAACGACCCTCCGCATCGTCCGCGGTGATGCGTCGCCCGAGGACGTCGCGGTGCTGACCGCGCTGCTGGCCGCGACGGGCGGTGGGGACGAACCGGAACCGCCAGTGTTGCGCGGTGGCTGGCGCGATCCCGCCCGGCAGCACCGCCGCCAGCTCCACCCCGGTCCCGGGGCCTGGCGCTCGTCCGGCTCGTACGCCGCGCCGTAGTCGGTCGCCCCACCCGCCCCGCCACTGCAAGGGGTCGGGGTTCGCGGAGCGGACGCTCAGCTGGGTTCGGCCGGTCGAGGCTGGGACGACGTCGCCACCGGCGCGCCGTAGGCGAAGGTCAACGTGAAGCCCTTGGCCGACAGCTGCAGGTGGTGACCGTTGACGTCCACGGCTACGCCGGCCCCGCTGCCGATGAAGGCGCCGAGCCCGTCGAGAGCGGCCAGTCTCCCCAGATCTCTGCCGGCGTAGCCGACCAGCGTTATCGCCCCATCACTCACCTTCAGGCTTCCGCCCCGCTCGACCGAATACTTCCCGCTGAAACTGTTCACGCTGTCGGAGCCGCCGAACGAGACGCCGTCACTGTCGAAAGCGATGTAAGCCCCGACGCCATCGGAAACGGCGACCTGCCGGCCGTCGGGATAACGCACCTCAGTGAGTCGCCACTCGGTGCCGGCCAGCGCCGCTGCGGCGGTGCGGCCCGAGCCGGTCTTGTCGTCGGAGGATCCCCCACGGGATACGGCGACCACGATGACAACGGCAACGAGGACGCTCAACGCCGCCGCGACCGGGGTCAACCACGACCACGGACGACGAGGCGGGCGGGCCGGCGATCGGCCGACCTCAGGACGCAACAGCGCCGGCGTGACCGCGGCACCCCGCCGGTGCAGGGCATCTCGCACCTGTTGTTCGAGCTCACTCATGGTCGGCCTTCCAGGCGTTGTTCGAGGGTGGCCAGCGCGCGACGCGTCGAGGTCGACACCGCGGCGGCGCGGATGCCGAGAACCGCGGCGACCTCTGCTACGGACAGGTCCTCGTAGTACCGCAGCACGATGACCTCCTGCTGCCGGCGCGGCAGCGCGGCGATGGCAGCGAGGACGACCCGGTCGCCCTCGGCACCGAGGACATCGACGTCTGCGGCCGGAGCGTCGCCGGGGAGGTCCGGCGCACGCTGCAGATAGGAACGCACCGTTCGCCGGCGACGCAGTACCGAACGGCATCGGTTGACGACCGCACGGCGCAGGTAGCGCAACGGGTCGGTCGGCGTCGTGTCGGGCAGGCCGGCGAAGACGTCCTGCACGACGTCCTCGGCGGTGTCCAGATCGTCGACGAACTGCCTGGCCAGGCGCACGAGGCCGAGGTAGTGCTGCGCGTACAGCGCGGCACGGCTCTGCTCGCTGTCGATCGACACGGTCCCCACAGTCCTACAGACGCACGGGACGTGCGGATCGAACTATGTCTCAGCCGGGCAGGAAGGTCGCGATCTCGCGCAGGGACTCGACGCACCCGGCGACGCTGGCCTCGAACTGCGCTTTGCCGGCCTCGGCCGTGGCGCCGGTGGGATCGCCGATCGTTCCGTCCGTCCCGAAGTCGTTCGACAGCCAGCCGAAGCTGACCGGCTTGCCGAACCCGATCTTCTTGTAGTTCGCCATACGTTCCGGTACGGAGCGGACAGCGTGCTCCATGTGCACGAGGTCAGGGCGCAGGTGCAGCATGATCGACGTCTCGCTGTACCCGCCGTGGACGCCCAGGCCGAGCTCGTCCTCGGGCGCGGCGGTGCTGCGTCCACCCTGGTCGACCGGCACCGAGGCGTGCATGAGGAACGTGCGCAGGCCGAACTCGCGGCGCAGCTCGCGGCAGGCCACCTGGAGCAGGGCGCTGTTGCCGCCGTGCCCGTTCAGGAACACCAGCCGCCGCGCCGGCGACGCTGCCACCGACCGCCCGATGTCGACGAGCACGCGCATCAGCGTGTCCCACGACAGCCAGATCGTGCCCGAGGACCACGCGTGCTCGTCGGACTTGGTGAAGGCCAGCGTCGGCAACCGCCACACGTCGAGCTCGCCCTCGACCTCGGCGGTGACCGCCCTGGAATACGCGTCGGCGACGGTGTAGTCGGTCGAGACCGGCAGGTGCGCGCCGTGCTGCTCGATCGCACCCATGCCCAGCAGCACGACCGAGTCGGGGCCGAGCACGTCGGCCGACGCCGGCCCGGTGAGGTCGATGTACTCGGGCACGGCGGCTCCCTTAGGCGGCGGCGAGCTTGCCCGGGTTGAGCAGGCCCTTTGGGTCGTAGCTGTCGAGCACGGCGCGGATCCCGTCGATGCGCCGGTCGAGCGTCCAGGTGTGCGGGCTGTGTATGCCGACCCCGAGCGCGCGCAACTCGTCCATGCCCCGGTACACGTCGTTCTCGCTGACGAACGGCGCCATCAGCATGCCGCCGAGGGTGCCGGGCATCTTCTCCAGGTGCAGCGTGCTGTCTGCGTACACGGCACGCACCGCGTCGGCGTTGTCGCCAAGCACGTCGCCGCCGACCTCGAGGTGGAACCAGTAGTCGGGCTTCTTCTTCTGCATGTGGAAGGTCGTGTGGTTGTAGGACAGCGACGTCACGCGGTCGGAGCCCTTCATGCCGGGACGGACGTCGAGCACGTCGCCGCCTTGCTTGGCGACCACGGCGCGAGCCGCGTCGACGGTCGAGCCCTCCAGGATCGCGCGCAGTGAGAGCCGCTCGGGATCGATCGCCTTGTCGCGGGGCAGGAACGACGCGATCAGCGCCTCGTCACCCGAGATCAATCGGGGCGTCTCGGGCAGGTCGTCGACCAGCGCGCGCATGGCGGCGACCAGGTCTTCGAAACGGTCGAAGGCCGCGAACATCGCGATCCACTCGTGCACCGGGTCGATGCCCACGGTGGCGCGGGCGATGATGCCGGTGGTGCCGTAGGCGTGGACGAAGGGCAGGGTGTCGGGCCCCTCGACGTGGCGCAGGCCGGGCAGCCCATCGGCGGCCGCGACGTCGAGCGCAGTGACGAAGCCATCGGCGTTCGTGCCATGCCGCAGCGAACCGGTGCCGCCGCTGCCACCGGCCAGGAAGCCCCCGAGCGTCGAGCCCTTGGTGGACGGGTACATCCACAGCTCGCGATCGTGCTCGGCCAGCGCGTCCTCGAGGTCGCGCATCCGCACGCCGGCCTCGGCGGTCACAGTGGCGTCGTCGATGCTGACGACTTGCCGGCACTCACTGACGTCGATGAGCACGCCACCGAACAGCGGGATGGCCTGCCCGTAATTGCCCAGACCGGTGCCGCGTGCGGTGACCGGGACGTCGAGGTCGTAGGCGTGCTGGACGACGACGGCGATCTCGTCGGCCGTGCGCGGGGTGACCACGACGTCGGCGAGACCGGCCGGCAACCGGGCGGTGAGAATCGGCGACATGTGCGCCCAGTCGACCGAGAGCCGCTCCCGGCGCTGCTCGTCGAGGCTGACCGCCTCCACACCGATGTCGGAGCCGACCCGGTTCACGAACTCGGCGATGGTGTCCGCAGCGACCGTCACGAGCGGGACGCTAGTGCGGCCATGTTTCTGCCGAATGACGCGTCGCGACCTGTCTGAGGTGTCGGTGCTACTGCGGTAGCATCCCGGTGTGAAGATCAGTGTGAGCCTGCCTGACGAGGACATCGCCATTCTTGACCGGTTCGCCCGCGCAGCAGGTCTGCCCTCACGTTCCGCGGCATTGCACCGGGCGGTGCGCATGCTCCAGCTGACCCATCTCGAGGACGACTACGCGGCGGCCTGGGACGAGTGGGAGGCGTCGGGCGAGCCGGCGGTGTGGGATGTCGCGACCGGCGACGGGCTGTCCGATGCGGCGCGGTGAGATCCGGCTGGTCGACCTCGAGCCGGCCCGCGGTAACGAGGCTGACAAGCGCAGGCCTGCAGTCGTCGTCAGCAACGACCGGGCAAATTCCACTGCGCAACACCTGGGTCGTGGCGTGATCACGGTTGTCCCGGTCACGACCAACGTCTCTCGCGTGTTCCCGTTCCAGGCGCTGCTGCCGGCAGCTCGCACCGGTCTTCGGCAGGATTCCAAGGCGCAGGCCGAACAGGTGCGGTCGGTGGCCGTCGAGCGTCTCGGCCCGGCCCTCGGCCGGGTGCCGGCCGAGCTCATGGCCGAGCTGGACGAGGCATTGCGGTTGCACCTGCAGCTCTGATCGCGTTCTGTCAGAGCAACGGCGGGACGCTCGGGTCGATCGTCACCTGCAGCAGATGTGGCCCGTCCGACCGAGCCAGCGCGGCGCTCAAAACCTCATCGAGCTCGGCCGGGTCGGTGACGGACGAGCTCGTGCAGCCGTAGCCCTCGGCGATGCGGGGTGTGTCGATGCCTGGCAGATCGAGTCCGGGGATGTCCGGGGTGTCGAGCTCGCGGGCGAACGACTTGAGAATGGCGTATTCGCCGTTGCGCAACACGATGAACAGGATGGGCAATTCGCGCAGTGCAGCAGTCCACAGCGCTTGGATCGAGTACTGCGCGGCGCCGTCGCCCAGCAGGCAGATGACCTTGCGCGGGTGGGAAGTGGCCGCTTCGGCCAGCGCGACACCGACGGCCGCGGGCAGTGCGTAACCGAGGATCCCGCTGCTCATGCTGAAGAACGCGCCCACGGTCGAGACCGGGATCCGCTCGTGCAGAGCGGACAGATTGGACAACGACTCCTGCAGGATGATCGACGTCTCGGGCCGCAGCCGCTGGACGGCGTCGAACAGGTACTCCGCCGTGATGGCGCCGTCGGCCTTCGCCGGTTCGGGTCGAGTACGCGGGTTGGGGAGCAGGCGGGTGGCCTGGCTCAATTCGTCGGCCAGCACCCCGCAGGCGGCGGCGGGATCGGTGAGAATGCTGTCGCCGACCGGCGCTCGGGCGCTCTCGGCCGGGTCGTCGGTGAGGTGGACGAGCCGGGTGCCGGCGGGCAGGTAATCGCCGGGCTCGTAGGGGTAGTAGCGGAACACCGGCGCGCCGACGACCAGGACGACGTCGTGGCCGGTGAGTGTCTCTGCCAGCGGGGCGATCGCGGGCGGCGCCGCGCCCTGGAATTGCGGATGGGTCTCCGGGAAGCCTGGCCGACCTTCCTCGGGAGCCGCCCACACCGGGCAGCGCAGCGTCTCGGCCAATCGCACGACGTCGTCCCACCGTGCGCTGACCGCGCCGCCGACGATCATGGCCGGCGACTCGGCGTTGCGCAGGAGGTCGAGTGCACCGCGCAGGCCGGCCGCGCTTGCTTGCAGGGCCGTACTGACCGAGCGAACGGCCGGTGTCGGGTCGGCCTCGGCATTGAAGTCGTCCATCGGTACGGACAGGAATACCGGCCCGGCGGGCGGTTGGACGGCGGCGGCGTACGCCCGGAGCAGGGCCGCGGGCGCGTCCTGTGGGCGGGCGACCTCGTAGCTCCACTTCACGTACGGGCGCGGGAAGTCCACCGCCTGGCTGTTGGTCAGCAGTGGTTCGAGCAGCAGCATCTCGCGGGTCTGCTGCCCGGCGAACACGATCAGCGGGGTGCGGTTGTGCCATGCCGAGGCGATGTTGCCCAGCGCATTCCCGACACCGCCCGAGGTATGCAGCTGGACGAACGCCGGGCGATGTGTCAGCTGGCTGTACCCGTCGGCCATCGCGACCACGGACGCCTCCTGCAACCCGAGGACGTAGTCGAAGTCGGCCGGGAAGTCCGTCAGCAACGGTTCCTCCGTCGAACCGGGGTTGCCGAAGACCGTCGTCAGACCCAGCTCGCGCATGACCTGACGGAACGAGTCCCGAACGGTCGTCATCCTGCTCCCTCGTCGACTGCCCGAGTCCTACCCACTCGACCGATGTTGCGCAGCCGAAACACCCGCGTGTTCAGCTGATCATCATGACGCCGCCCGAGCTTCCCGAGTCCGCAGATGTCGTGATCATCGGAGGCGGTCACAACGGCCTTGCGTGCGCCGCGTACCTCGCGCGGGGCGGGCGTGAGGTGGTTGTGCTCGAGGCGCGCGGCACGATGGGCGGTTGTGCGTCGACGGTCGACGCGATCGGTGCGCGGGTCAACATCTGCAACTGCGACCACACGATGGTGTTGGCCAGCGGCATCGTCAACGACCTGGACCTCGCCGACCACGGTCTGACCTATCTCGACGTCGACCCGGTGACCGTCGCGGTCGGGTGGGACGGCACGTCGCCGCCGTTCATCCAGTGGCGCAGCATCGAGCGAACGATCGACGGCCTGGCCCGGGTCGACCCCCGCGCCGCCGCTGCGTACCGCGCATACCTCGATGTCGCGCTGCCCGCTGCCCGACTGATGCTCGAGGTCCAACGCTCGCGCCCTGGCCTGCCAACGATCGGCGCGGCGGCGGCCCGGCGTGGGTTGCGCGGCAGCACCACGCTGCTGCGCTGGGCCCGCTCCAGCGTGCTCGAGGTCATGACCGGCTTTGGCCTGCCGCCGTGGATGATCGCCGCGGTGGCGACGTCCGGACCGGCCGTGTGGGGTTTGCCCCCGAACGCAGCCGGCACAGGACTCGCGGCGCTCGGGCCGGCGGTACGGCACCTCGTCGGCGTCGGGCGTCCGGTCGGCGGCAGTGGTGCCCTGCCGGCCGCGTTGGCCGCCGCGGCACAAGCGCACGGCGCGCGGTTGATCACTGACGCGCGGGTCGGCGGGCTGACCGTGCGTGGCGGCCGGGTGCTGGGCGTCCGCCTTGCCGATGGGCGTTCGATCGCCGCGCCGAGTGTGGTCGCCGCCGTCGACCCGCGCACCGTCCTGCTCGACTGGCTGCCTGATCTGCCGGTCGACGAGCCGTACCGGCAGCCGCCGGGCGAGGGGTACGAGTCGAAGCTCGACGCCGTCGTCACCCGACTTCCCGAGCTACGGGTGCTCGCCGAGCTGCCCGAGGACGTCCTGCCCGCCGCCGCGCGCGGCATCGCGACCGCGCTGGTGTGCCCGACCCCGGAGCAGCAGATCGCGGCCGCCGACGCCCGTGCCCGGGGCGAGGTGTCCGACCCGCCGATGTTCCTGGTGAACACACCGTCCGTGCTCGACCCGACCATGCGCCCGGACGCCGACACCCACCTGCTCAGCCTGGAAGTGCTCTGGACGCCGTACGCCCTCGCCAAGGGCTGGACGGATTCTGCCGAGCCGTGGAGCTGGCTGGAACGTCTGGGCGAGCTGTGCGAGCCGGGCCTCGTGGATTCGGTGCGCGACTGGCGCGTTGTGACCCCGGAGGATTACGAGCGCGACTTCGGCCTGGCGCGGGGGTACGCGCCGTCCTACCCCGGCAGTGTGGTGGCCACCCTGCTCGGCCGGCGCCGGGAGCTGTCGCGCTACCGCACCGCCGTCGACGGGCTGTACCTCACCGGCGCCGGAACGTTCCCCGGGGCCGGCGTGTGGGGTGCAAGCGGGCGTAACGCGGCAGCCACCGTGCTGTCCGCCTGACAGACCCCCACGGTGATCAACAGCGCCGAACCGTCAGCTGACGACGGTTCGGCGCTGTTGATCAGTGAGCGGGGCGGTTACGGCAGCTTGACGTTCTTGTCCAGGAACTGGTTGGTGGTGATGCTCGACGGGGTGAGATCGGTCGCGAGCTTTTTGCCCGTCTTGCTGTAGATCGGCTTCAGGATATTGATCAACTCCTGCACCCGGGACGCGTCGAACGAACCGAGGTAGCCGGTGGCCGGGTCGTTGGCCACGATCCCGAGCTTCTTCTCGGTGGCCACCGCGTACGCCGCGACTCCCGGCGTGTAGACCCAGCCGTTGTTGTAGGCCCCGACCAGCTTCAGGATGAGCGCGTTCGTGGCCGCCGGCTTCTCGACGAAGTCGACGATCGCCTGCTGCATGATCGGCACGAGCTTGGTCAGGCACTTCGTCAGGCTAGGAAGCGCGTCCTTCCGCACGCCGAGCGCCTGCTGGTAGAAGTCGAAGCCGGCGTCGGCGATGAGCTGGTACTTCATCGGCTTGTCCCAGGCCTTGACCTCGTGCGAGTACGTGTACGGCTCAGATGTCGCGAAGCCCTGGACCGCGAACTTGCCCTTCGACCCGACGAACTCGGTGGGCGTGCCGTCGTAGTTGCCGTCGACCTGGCTCTTCTTCAGGATGCCCTTGCCGATGAGGTAATCCATGTACGAGGCGCCCTCGAAGTAGAGCACCTTCGTGTTCGTCTTGCCGATGTCGGCGATGGTCTTGAAGTCCGGGTGCTCCTGCGGCGACCACTGGATGATCTGCGGGCTCTTCTGCAACCCGGCGAGCACGGCCACCGTCGGGTTGACCGCCGACAGCGACACCTGTTCGTCGGTGCCCAGGTAGCCCAGAGTGATCGACTTGTCCTTGTACATCTGCGAGGTCACGGTCTGGAAGCCGATCGCCGGCCCGCCCGAACGGATCTCGACCTTCACACCGGTGGGCTTGCCCTCCGCATACAGGTCACCCGACACCGACTTCTTCTGGGTGTTGATCGTCGGGTTCGGCCCGAGCAGCTGGTACTGCCCGCCGTGCTCGCTCTCGGGGTTCCAGTCGGTCTGGATCACGACGGTCGACGGGCAGCCCGCCGCCTTCAGATCGATCGCGGAATCGGCCGCCGTCTTGACCGCCGTGGCCTTGGGCTTCGAGGCCGAGCTGCTGCAGCCCATGGCGAGCACGGCGATCGCGCCGATGCTGATCAGGGCCGCGCCGCGACGCCGCATGCTTCGTGATCGGGTCACTCGTGCTCCTTGTTGGTTGGGTTGTGCGGAAATCAATGGGTCAACCGCGGTTGGCTCGGTACCAGCGCCCGACCACAAGGTTGTTGAGCCAGCTAAAGAGCAGGAAGACGGCGATGCCGAGCAGACTCGACAGCAACACGCCGGCGAACAGCGGTGCGAAGTCCAACCGGGCCAGGTATCCGGAGAACAAGGTGCCGAGCCCGGCCACGCCCTGTTTGAAGTAGATCTCGCCGACGATCGCGCCGATGACCGACAGCCCCGCGGATACGCGGTAGCCGGTGAACATGGCCGGGAGCGCCGCGGGCAGTTGCAGCTTGATCAGCCGGGTCAGCCGGCCCGCCTTGTGCAGCGTGAACAGCTCGTGGGACCCGCGGTCAGCCGCCTGCAGCCCGAACACGGTGTTCGACACGATGGGAAAGAACGAGATGAGGACGCAGACGATGATGCGGCTCTGCAGCCCGTAGCCGAACCAGAAGCTGATCAGCGGAATGATTGCCAGCACCGGCACCGTCTGCAACATGATCGCCCACGGGTAGAGCGAGTTCTCCAGCCACTTGGCCTGCACCATGATCACCGCGGACAGCGTGCCGAGCACCATGGAGATCGCCAGACCGACGAACGTCACCTCGGCGGTGCGCAGCAGCGCATGCAGCAGCTGGCTGCGGTTGTAGCTGTTGATGAACCCGTCGTGGATCACCTGGTCCGGCGGGGGGAACTCGTAGCGCAGGTCCGCTTCGAGGACTACGTAGGTGACGAAGTACCAGATGCCGATGACGACGCCGAAAACAACAGTGGGGCCGATCATCCCTTGCACGCGGGCCTTCGGACCACGCCGCTCACGAGACCGGACCGGCGGGGCCAGTACCGAACCGGGCGCCTGCGTTACGCCGGGGTCGACAGCTACGGGCTCTTGTGTTGTCGTCATGAGACGCTCCGCAGGTGTTGCGAGACCTCGCCGGAGAGTTCGGCGAACTCGGGGGTGTATCGCAGCTCGGGTGATCGCGGGTAGTCGAAGGGCACGTCGATCTCGGCCACGATGCGACCGGGCCGTCCGGACATCACGACGACCCGGGTGGACAGGAACACCGCCTCGGCGACCGAGTGGGTGATGAACAACCCGGCGAAGTTGCGGGCCTTGAACAGCTTCAGCAACTCGTCGTTCAGTCGCTCGCGGGTGATCTCGTCGAGCGCACCGAACGGCTCGTCGAACAGGAAGATCTCTGGTTCGAGGGTGAGCGAGCGGGCCAGCGAGGTGCGCATCCGCATACCGCCGGACAACTCGTGCGGCAGGTGCTTCTCGAAGCCGGACAGCCCGACGAGCGCGATAGCGTCGGCGGCCCTTTTGCGCCGTTCGGCCTTCGACACGCCCTCCAGCTCACAGAACAGCTCGATGTTGGCCTGCACCGTGCGCCACGCCAGCAGCGTCGCGTCCTGGAAGACATAGCCCACGTTGCGGCCGTTGATCTCGACCTCGCCGGCGCTTGCCTTGTCGAGCCCGGACGCGATGCGTAGCAGGGTGCTCTTCCCGCAACCCGACGGCCCGACCACGGAGACGAAATCGCCGGGGCGCACGACGAGATCGGCGTCGGTCAGGGCCACCGTCCCGTCCGGGAACTGCTTGGCCACGCCGCTGAACCGCATGGCTGCGGTATCGCTGAGGGTTCCGGTCGCTGCCGTCGGTGTCGCTGCCGTCGGTGTCGCTGCCGTCGGTGTCATGGTGCTACCTCTCCGTCGAGGGATGTGGCCAGTTGGGTGTCGACGCGGGTGCGGGCGACGAGCCGGCCGCCGCTCCAGACGAAGCGATCGGGGCTTGCCGCACCGAGCGCCTCATTGGCGTCGACGGCCCGGACCGCGACGAGGTCGGCGCGCGCGCCTGCTTCGATCGCGACTGGTTCCCGCCGCAGCGCCGCGCGTCCGCCCTCGGTGAGCGTGCGCAGCGCGTCCGACACGGACAGGTGGCCATCGGTGACCATGAGGGCGCCGACCTCGAGGGCGTCACCGCGCCCGACGGGGTGGAAGGCGTCGCGCAGGTTGTCGCCGCCGGCGGCCACCGTCGCACCGGCAGCGAGCAGCGGGCGGACGGCGGTGAGCCCGCGCGGCGTCGCGACCGGATGTTCGCGACCCTGCAGGTACAGGTTCGTCTGCGGCAGCGCCACGATCGCCATCCCGGCCGCGGCGATCTTCTCGGCCATGCGCCGCTGCACGTCCTCGGGCTGTACGCCGAGGCTGACGCAATGGCTGCCGGTGACACCGTGCTCGAAGCCGGTGGCCAGCACCCGATCGGCCAGGTGCTCGAGAGTGAGCATGCCCGGGTTCAGCGTCTCGTCGGTGTGCAGGTCAAGCGGCACCCCGGCCTCGCCCGCGATGCCGAGGCAGGTGTCGACGGCCGCGATCGGCTCGGGGTCCAGGTGCGGGCACCCGCCGGCGACGTCAGCACCCTCGGCCAGCGCGACCTTGAGGTTGGTACCGGCCTCGCCGAGGATCGGGTGGCCGATCAGCGCGACGAGTTCGAGATCGACGACGCCGCGCCACGCCTCGCGCACCTCGACGAGCGCGGCCAGCGCCCGCAGGCCGAACGTCGAACCGATGTTGACGTGGCTGCGCACGACCGTCGTGCCGTACGCGAGGTGGATGCGCAGTGCGGCGTCGGCCCGGCGCACGAAGTCGGTGTGCGTGAACCCATCTGCGATCTCGTTCATCGCGTGGATGGCCCCGAGCAGGTCGCCGGTGCGGTTCACCGAACGCGACACGGTCAACGCCTTGTCGAGGTGGGCGTGCGGTTCGACGAAGGACGGCAGCAGGACGTACCCGGAGAGGTCGATCGTCGAGTCCGCCGAGTGGCCGGGGCCGACGGCGGCGATGCGGTCGCCGTCGAGGAGCACGTCAGTAGTGCTGCCGTCGACGAGGCGCGCATGCCGCAGGACGGTGCTCATGCCGGTTCGCAGACGGACGCGTGAACCGCGCGGCCGATCTCGGCGAGCGCTTCAGCCGAGACGATCTCGCGTCCCGGTTGGGTGCCGCCGGAGAGGTCGACCCCGTCCACGCCGGGAATGGCGAGCATTGCACGACACAGCTCGACCGCCGCGGCAACGCCGGCCGCGCGCCGGTCGGTGGCGTCGAGCACCGACTCCACGTAGCCGGCTGGGACGAGCCCGGCGGCGAAGGAGAGCAGCACCTGCGCGGACTCCAGATCGGTGACGACCGGTACGCACGCGATGACGTCGCCGCCGAAGCCGGCAGCGCGCAGTGCCGCCGTGGCGTCAGTGACCTGCGACGGGCCGCCGCAGTGGTCGACGAACACGGTGTCGGCGCCGGCTGCCGCCTTGGCCAGCACGCGCGGCAGACGGATGGCCGTGGGCGGCGTGGCCGGTGCGTGCGCCACGGATACTGCGACGCCGCGGTGGGCCGCGAGCCGGACCAGGCCGAGCGCGTCGAGGTCGAAGACGGCCTGCGCGTCGGGCCGCCCGCCTCGGGCCGGGTGGTCGCCGGTGACGCAGTGCAGGCCGGCCGCGCCGGCGGCGATGCACGCCGCGATCTCACCCTCGAGCGCGACGCGGTTGCGATCGCGGCAGTTCAACCCCGCCCAGGTCGGGAGACCAGCCTCGGCGAGGAGACGGACGCGGTACGACGGCGGGAACTGCACGCGGGCGAGCCCGTGGTCGCCGGTCAGGCCGGCGTCGACGCTGCCGGCCAGGAGGGCCCCGACCGTACGCAGTGACTCGACGTCCAGCGCGGCGGCGGGAACGTCGGCAATCACGACCGGTGGTTTCGTCGCTCGCCACGGCGGGGCCGCTCGGCCGGGGTGTTCGTAGGGCCAGTCGACTGCATCGACGTTGAGGAAGGCGCACGGGCCGACGTCCGGGACCTCGCATGCGCCGGCCGCGCCGACGCCGGCGCAGGGGCCGTGCAGCATCGATTTCGGGCACCGGCGGACCGCCGCCGTCCACCCCGTCACCTTGCCCCCCGCTGCACGGGTCCCAACCTCTGTCCTGGACGTCTACGTGGGGTTTCCCAGCCATGAACACTGGGTTTCAGGAGCGTCGGGTTTCACCCGTCAGGTCAGGGCAGGCTGCCAGAGCTCGACCCGGTTACCTTCCGGGTCGACGACCCCCATCCGCGTCGAGGCCGAGGTTCTCGCGTTACCAGGCGGTGACAGCGGCCGGATCGGGGCCCGCAGGAAGACCACCGATTCCGAGTACGCGTTCCATCTCGTCAGCGTGCCAGACCGGCTCGGCTACCCGGTTCAGTCGTCACGGTTGAGTAGTTCTGCTCGGTGGGTGGTCGCCGCAGCGAATGACGATGCTGCCATGACAACAAGTAATGCACTGCGTCCCAGTTCCTACCGCTGCGTGTTCACCGGCCTCGGCATGGAGCTGGGCTCGTTCGTCGTGACCACACTCGGCTCGTCGAGCGGCGCGGGCTGGATGGAGAGGGTGTCCGCAGCCCTGGGAATCTGCGGAGTCTTCGTCCTCGTCGTCGGCGCCTGCAAGATCGTCTACGACGTGCTGCAGCTCGCGCGCGGCCGATCGCCACGTGAAGCGGTGCGCCGGCGTGTCGGCCCGAAGCAGATGCGGCTCAGCACCGTCACAAATTTGACCTTGGGCGTCGCGATGGTCGGCACGTACTTCTGGTTGTGCGCCCGGCACGTCGCCAGCTTCGGTGCGGCCGCCGATATCGGCGGCGGCGGGCTGCTGGTCGGCGGCGGCATCGTGGCCACGATCGGGGTCGCCAAGCTGGTCTTCGACCTGGTCTGGCGCCGGGACCGGGTCTGACGGAGCGGCCACCTACAGTCGGCCCATGCTGCGCGCCGTCATGCCCGAGTCGATCGCACCGCCTGCGGCGAATTACGCCCACGCCGTCCTCAGCACGGACACGCGGCGGTGGCTGCATACGTCCGGGGTCGTCCCGGTTGCGCCCGACGGGCAGGTGCCCGAGGGGGTGGCCGCTCAGGCCGACGTCGTCTGGGCCAATCTGGCGGCCGTCCTGGCTGACGCGGACATGGGGCCTGACGACGTCGTCAGCGTGACCACCTACGTCGTGGCGTCCGCGATGGGTGCAGGGTTGGGCGCAGGGTTAGGCGCAGGGTTGGGCGCTGGGTTGGGCGAAGCGATGGCGGCCCGCGACGCCTTCCTCGGCGGGCGGCGGGTGGCCAGCACGTTGGTCACCGTTCCGGCGCTGGCCCAGCCTGCCTGGCTGATCGAGATCTCGCTCGTCGCCGCCGCTGGCTGAACGTCAGCGGCCTGTGTAGGTCGCCTTGCCCGGGCCGTCGGTCAGGAATGACGCGATTGCGTTCTGCAGGTCCTCGCTGGCGAGCAGCGCGCCGCTGACCAGCGGGGTGAGGTCGTCGGCGGCGCGAGCGCCGTTGCGTGCCGCCGCGGCGGTGATCAGCTTGGTGGCGGCGTGCGCGCGGGTCGGCCCGTTGGCCAGCCGCAGCGCGAACGCGTGCGCGGCCTCGCGAAAGCCCTCGTCGGGCAGCACGCGGTTGACGACGTTCCACTGCTCGAGGGTCGCGGCGCCGAACAGCTCACCGGTGTAGATCAACTCCCGAGCGCGCGCAGGACCGGCTCGTTCGACGAGACGCTGGGGACCGCCCATCGACGGCGTCAACCCGACGACGATCTCGACGAGCCCGAAGCGTGCGGACTCGGCGGCGAGGATGAGGTCACAGGCCAGCGAGATCTCGAAGGCGGCCGTGAGGCAGAGCGCGTGGGCGGCGAACACCGTTGGGATCGGCAGGTCTTCGAGCGCGTGGATGAAGTCGAGCCAATCGCGCCAGACCGCCGCGCCGGAGACGGCATCGAGCGTGGTGAAGAAGTTGACGTCCACCCCGGCCGACACCGCGCGTCCCTCGGCCTGCAGCAGCAAACCGCGGGCCTCGGAGTCCGTGACGTGGGCAAGTGCCGACTTCAGCGCAGCCATCATGTCCGGCGTGAACAAGTTGAGCGGCGGGGCGTTGAGCGTGATGATGGCCAACGGGCCGTCGTAGGTCAGGTCGATCGGGGCGTCCGGCATGGGTCGCAGGTTATCGAGCAAGCACCACGAAGGTCCGACCACCGGCCGTCCACGTCTCCCCGACGGTGTAGCCGGCGTCCATTGCGTACCGGGAGAGTGCCGGGAGGCCGACCGCCGCCCATGCGAACGCCGGCCCGACCTGGGCGCCGTTGTCGGTGAAACAGACCTCGACCACCTCGTCGATGTCGTCGGTCGCGGTCACCTCGACGATCACCTCGCCGCGTGCCTGTAGCAGCCGCGCGATCCGTTCGAGCAGCCGCAGCGGGTCGCCCCCGATGCCGATGTTGCCGTCCATGAGAAGGACGGTCGGCCAGCGGCCCTCGCCGGGCAGCACCCCGAACACGCTGCGCAGCAACGCAGGGAAGCCCTGCCCGCGGGCCAGGACGACGGCCGTCTCGGAGATGTCGACGCCGAGGCAGGCGACGCCGCGAAAGCTGAGCGCGGAGACGAAGCGACCGGGCCCGCACCCGACGTCGAGCACCGGACCCACACAGCGGTCCAGGACGGACTGATCGACGGCGTCGGGCGGTGCGAGCCAACGCGCGATGTCCAGGGCGCCTGCGTCGGTGACGGCGTGCCGGATGTCGCGCGCAGGGTTCACCGAGCCAGGCTATGGACCGCACCTGCGGTAGTCCCGTCGCCATCCATTACGGCCCGGTGACGCTCGCCCGACCACGGCTCGCGCGGCTATCGGCGTCATCAGTACGTCCTTAGGATGACCGCATGGCACAGGTGATGGTCGTGGACGATGACGACACGATCGCGTCCGTTCTGATCACCTACCTGGAGAAGGCGGGGCACACGACCGTCCGCGCCGCCGACGGGCAGCAGGCCCTCGACGCCCTGGCCGGATTGCAGCCCGACCTCATGGTGCTCGACCTCATGCTGCCCAAGGTCGACGGCCTCGAGGTCTGCCGTCAGGTGCGCTCGAGCTGGCCCGAGCTGCCCGTCGTCATGCTGACCGCGCTGGCCGAGCCCGAGGACCGCATCGCCGGCCTCGAGGTGGGCGCCGACGACTACGTCACCAAGCCGTTCTCTCCGCGCGAGGTCGTGCTTCGCGTCGACTCCGTGCTGCGGCGCGCGGGGTCCAGCACGCCGGCCGGGGCCAAAACGATCCTCACCGCAGGCGCAATCACGGTCGACACCGCTGCCCGTCGCGCAGTGAAGGACGGCGCCGAACTCGCGCTCACCGTGCGCGAGCTGGACCTGCTGAGCTTCCTGCTCGCCCACCCCGGACAGGCGTTCGACCGCAAGCAGCTGATGGAGGAGGTGTGGGGCTGGACGTTCGGCGATCAGTCGACGGTCACCGTCCACGTACGCCGGCTGCGCGAGAAGGTCGAGCAGGACCCGACGAACCCCACGCTCATCCAGACCGTCTGGGGCATCGGCTACCGCCTCGAGCTGCCGCAGTGAACGAGTCGGCACGATGAACCTGACGGCGGGCAACGTCGCGCTGGCCCTGCTCTGGACGGTCGTCGCCGGCCTGGGCATGTGGCTGGTGCTGATACCCGTGCGCCGCCGCTCGCTGACCGGCCTGCTCGTCTCGACCGTGCTTACCGGGGCAGCCGCCTCGCAGGGCGCGTTGTGGGGCGGCATGCACGCCATGCTCGTGCCCGAGTGGAGTTGGCGCTCGATGGTGGTGCTTACCGTGCTGTCGGTGGGCGTCACCGGCGTTGCGGCCTATCTCGCCGCCCGCCGGTTCAGCCGCGACGCCGACTCGCTGCGGATGGCCGTGACCGAGCTCGGCGAGGGCCGCATTCCGGCCGCGGCCGGACGCAAGCTGACGGCCGAGAACGAGCAGATCCGCCGAGAGCTGTTCCTGACCGCCACCGCGCTCAAC
Organism: uncultured Jatrophihabitans sp.; assembly: GCF_964244045.1. Taxonomy (NCBI): domain Bacteria; kingdom Bacillati; phylum Actinomycetota; class Actinomycetes; order Jatrophihabitantales; family Jatrophihabitantaceae; genus Jatrophihabitans; species uncultured Jatrophihabitans sp. Next base: position 156,777 of record NZ_CAXTHK010000001.1, read on the forward strand.
GAGACCCGCGAGCGCGAACGGGCCCTGGAGTCCGCACGTCGCGAACTTGTCTCGTGGGTCAGTCACGACCTGCGCACCCCGCTCGCCGGCCTGCGGGCCATGGCCGAGGCGCTCGAGGACGGGGTGGCCGACGACCCGGAGCTCTACTACAAGCAGATCGGCGCCTCGGTCGAGCGGTTGAACCAGATGGTCGAGGACCTGTTCGATCTGTCGCGCATCCAGGCCGGTGTGGTGTCGCTCGAGTTGCAGAAAGTCTCCCTCGACGACCTCGTGTCGGACTGCGTGGCCGCGCTCGAGCCGGTCGCCTCGGCCAAGAACATCCACTTGACCGGGTCGGTGACGGGCGCGACGGCCGTCAACGGCAGCGGCCCGGAACTCAACCGCGCGCTGACCAACCTGATCGCCAACGCCATCCGGCACACCCGGGCCAGCGGGCACGTCGACGTGCAGGTCAAGGTCACCAGTGTCGGACGGGGCCCGGTGGCCGAGCTGACCGTGCGCGACGAGTGCGGTGGCATCCCCGAGGCCCAGCTCGAGCGGGTGTTCGACGTCGGTTTCCGCGGCCAGAAGGCCCGCACCACCGGCGAGATCAACCGCACGCAGCTCAACGCAGCCGGTGCCGGGCTCGGCCTGGCCATCACCCGCGGCATCGTCGAGGCGCACGCCGGCACGGTCGACGTCGCGAACACCGAGGACGGTTGCCGCTTCCGCGTGCTCCTGCCCCTCACCGCCGCCGCCTGACCCGCTCGTTCTGCGCGCTGACCCGCTCGTTCTGCGCGCTTGTCCGTCGAGATGGTCGTGAATCCGATCGGATTCACGACCATCTCGACGGACAAGCGCGGGTCAGGGCAGGACGTGCGAGTCGGGGAAGCCGCTCGTGTCGCCGCAGATGCAGTCGCCCTGGGCGGCTGGCAACCGCTCAAGCATCGACACCAGCAGAGCCCGCAGCCGCGGCAGGTTGGCGGCGAACTGCTCGAGCACCGCGGCGTGCGTGACACCCTCCCCCGCCTCGACGCCTGCGTCGAGATCGGTGACGAGCGCCAGCGTGGTGTAACAGAGGCCCAGCTCGCGAGCGAGCCCGGCTTCCGGCATCGCGGTCATCCCGATGATCGACCAGCCGTGCGACTGAAATTCCAGTGACTCGGCTCGCGAGGAGAACCGCGGGCCGTTCACAACAACCAGGGTGCCGCCGGCGTGCACGTCCTGCTCCCCGCCGGCCGCCGCGGCGCGGCCCCGCGGGCAGTACGGATCGGCGAAGCTGGCGTGGCCGACGCCCGTCCCGGTGTCGAAGTAGGTGTGTGGCCGGGCCTGCGTGCGGTCGGCGAGCTGGTCGGGGACGACAAGCGTCCCGGTGGGCAGCGACGTGGTCAGCGAGCCAACCGCCGACAGCGAGACGACCTGCCGCACCCCCATCGAACGCAACGCCCAGAGATTGGCGCGGTACGGCACCAGGTGTGGCGCGAAGCGATGGTCGACCCCGTGCCGCGGGACAAACGCAACCGGCCGATCCGCCAACATACTGTGCGTCACGGTATGCGAAGGCTGGCCATACGGCGTCGCGACCTCGTGCTCCTCGGGCTGGTCGAGCAGCGAGTAGAAACCGGATCCACCGATGACGCCGATCGGTTCGTCCACAGTCATAGGCCTATTCTGGCTGGTAGGAACCCACCCGCGGAGGCGCCCCATGGATCGCAAGCACTACGAGCCCGAGCACGAGGCGTTCGGCGACGCTTTTCGCCAGTTCGTGGACAAGGTGATCGTCCCGAACTACCTGGACTGGGAGCGCGCAGGAATCATGCCGCGCGAGATCTTCCAGGAGGCCGGCAAGGACGGGTTCCTGGGGATGGCCGTGCCCGAGGAGCTCGGCGGGGGCGGGGTCGACGATTTCCGGTTCAACCAGATCCTGGACGAGCAGATCGCCTACGCCGGCATCGGTGGCGCTGGTCTGGGCATCAGCCTGCACAACGACATCTGCCTGCCGTACTTCCTGGCGTACTGCACGCCCGAGCAGCAGCAGCGCTGGCTGCCAGGCATCGCCTCCGGTGAGTTGATCACCGCCGTAGCCATGACCGAGCCGGGCGCCGGCTCCGACCTGTCCGGCATCCGGACCAGCGCCAAGCGCGACGGCGAGCACTACGTCGTCAACGGGTCCAAGACGTTCATCACCAACGGCATCAACGCCGACCTCGTCATCACCGCCGTGCGCACCGGCGAGGACCGGCACAAGGGAATCTCGCTGCTCGTCATCGAGCGCGGCATGGCCGGCTTCGAACGCGGACGCAACCTCGACAAGCTCGGGCTGCATTCGCAGGACACCGCCGAGCTGTCGTTCTCCGACGTACGCGTCCCGGTCGAGAATCTGATCGGCGAGGAGGGCGAGGGCTTCAGTTACCTGACCGCGAAGCTGCCCCAGGAGCGTGCTTCGATCGCCGTCGCCGGGGTGGCCGAGGCCCAGGCAGCATTCGACGAGACGGTCCGCTACGTCAAGGAGCGCAAGGCGTTCGGCACGTCGATCGGCGCCTTCCAGAACACCAAGTTCGTGCTGTCCGAGATCATCACCGAGATCGACGTCGCCCAGGCTTTCCTCGATCGCTGCGTCGATCGGTTGACTGCCGGCGAGCTCAACGCCGCGGATGCATCGAAGGCCAAGTACTGGTGCACCGAGCTGCAGGGCCGGGTCGTCGACCGCTGCCTGCAGCTGCACGGCGGCTACGGCTTCATGAACGAGTACCCGATCGCCCGCCGTTACGCCGACGCCCGCGTCACCCGCATCTACGGCGGAACCAGCGAGATCATGAAGACCGTCATCTCGAAGTCGATCGGGCTGTAGTTGAGGTTCGTCCTCGCGTCGGCCTCGCCGGCGCGGTTGGCGACGCTGCGCGCCGCCGGGGTCGAACCCGAGGTGATCGTCAGTGGCGTGGACGAGTCGACGGTGGTGGCCGCCGACACCGGCTCGCTGGTGGCCGCGCTGGCCGATCTCAAGGCCCGAGCCGTCGCCGGCGGGATCGACGGTCCCGCGCTGGTGCTGGGCTGCGACTCGATGCTCGACCTGGACGGGACCGCGCTGGGCAAACCAGGCTCTGTCGACGCAGCGGCCCAGCGCTGGCGCGAGATGCGCGGGCGCACCGGGACGCTGTGGACCGGTCATTGCCTGCTGGACACCGAACGCGGCACGTCGGTGGTCACGTCGGAGGCGACCGACGTCGTCTTCTCCGACGCGACCGACGACGAGATCGCCCGCTACACGGCGACCGGCGAGCCCTCGGCGGTGGCCGGGGCGTTCACACTCGACGGCCTCGGCGGCTGGTTCGTCGAGCGGGTGATCGGCGATGCGCACAACGTCGTCGGGGTGTCGTTGCCGCGGCTGCGGCGCATGCTGCAGGAGCTCGGTCGCGGGCTTCCCGACCTCGGCTGGCCCGCGCCGCACTGAGGACGACGGGGGTGTGGACAACCCTGTGCCGGTTCCGGCGAGCGGCTAATCTGGGCGCAGGAGCCGAAGGGACGCCACCATGCGGAAGATCGACCTGGTCCTTACCGAGGTGCGTGAATTGCGTGTCGACATGCGAGCGATGAATGCCCGCATCGACGCGCTGAACGGCCGGGTGGACACCGTCATCGACGCACTTGCCGACCTACGTTCCGATTTCGGCCGGCATACGCACGACTGAAGCTCAGGCCGTCCAGATGCAGGTCGGCAGGTCGTGACCGCGTAGCATGACCTCTCCCGCGGCGTGCCACGCCGAGCGCTCGGAGTCGCGGGCCTGGTCGATGACGGCTTGGCTGGCCAGCACGTGCTGTCGGACGTCCTTGGCGAGCTCGGTCAGCCGCGCCGCCTCGTTCACCGCGTCGCCGATGACGGTGTATTCGAGCCGGCTCTCGGTGCCGACCTGCCCGGCCACGACCGGACCGGCCGCGACCCCCACGCCGACCTCGACCTCGGCGGATGCGGACACCCGGTCCCGGATCCGACGAGCGGCGCGTAACGCGGCAGAGGCCGGGTCCATCAGCTGCACCGGCGCGCCGAAGACGCACAGCGCTGCGTCGCCCTCGAACTTGTTCAGCAAGCCGCCGTTGGACTCGACCTCGTCGACGACCACCTCGTAGAAGCGGTTGAGCAGCGCGACGAACTCCCCCGGGTCGGTCTCCCGGCTGCGCTTGGTCGAGCCGGTGATGTCGACGAAGACAGCGACGACGTCGCGGACCTCGCCGGACAGCGTGACACCGCTACGCAGCGCCTCCTGCGCCACAGCCGAGCCGACGTGCCGGCCGAACAGGTCCTTGACCCGGTCGCGCTCGCGCAGCCCGGCGACCATGTCGTTGAAACCGCTCTGCAGCAACCCGATCTCGCCCGCGTTCTCGATCGGCGTGCGCACGGCCAGGTCACCGGCGCCCACTCGTTCCAGAGCGTCGACCAGCCCGCGCAGCGGCAGGCCGATGGTACGAGCGGCCAAGGCCGTCGACAGCGCCCCGAGGATCAGGGCAACTACACATACCCCGATGCTGACGCCGATGACGTGTGTCTTGCCGGCCGGTGCGGTGAACACCAGGATCTGGCCGAGGATGGGCAGGGCGCTGGTGAGCAGCCAGATCAGCAGCAGTCGCCAGCGCACGCCGAGCACCGGCGCGCTGCGCGGCGGCGCGGACTCAAGCGCCAGCTTCGCGACCGGGCCGGTGACCCGCTCGACGAGCAGGTAGGTGACGCCGGCCGAACTCAGGCCGGCGAGCACGATGCTGCCGGTGACGGCCACCACCGTCGCCGGTCGCAGGTCGACGAGCGCCGTGGTCACTGCGATCACCGCCGCGCCGAGCGTCCAGAGGATGGCGGCGATATAGGCCATGTCGCGTGGCATGCGTAACGCACGACGGGCGTCCTCGTCGTCTGGGCGGTCACCACGCAACAGCCAGCGCAGCGTGCGTCGCTGTACGAGCGTCGCGGCACTCACGCCCAGCACCACCGTGCCGACGAGCAGAATGGCGGCGACAACGAGGATCACGTGCTGTTGATGCGCGGTGACCCGCGAGTTGATGGCCGCGATGATGAGGGCAAGGACGATCACGCCTATGACGTTCGCGCCGACGGCCAGGGCCGAGATGCCCACAAGGGTGCGCAGCACGAACGGCAGGTTGGCCGCGACATTCGCGACGTCGAGACGGTCGGCATCGGTGCGGCGCACGTACAGGTGCGAGCCGACCCGCGCCTCGACCACCTCGTCGATGACTAGTGGCGGACGCGTGGCGTCGGCGTCGGACGGCGCAACCACACGGCGATTGTCGCGCACCGGTCATCGTCGAGCGAGGCGGAACGGCGCTTACGTCGGGTGGATCACGGCCTGACGCACGCGGCGCCAGCGCTGTAACGGATCCTCGCGGGCAGGCGCTGGACGGCGGCGTAATACGGCCAGGACGGCCGCAACCTGCTCCGCAGACGCGCCGCCGCGGACCTCGAAGTCACATCGAAGCTCGACAACGTCACTCATACCGGCGGCACCCCGTGTCGTTTGTCGGCGAAGTGCCGGTCCTTGCCCACAAGCACCGCGAAGCGGCGCGACAACTCGGCGCGCAGCTCGGACGCCTCGATGACGACGTCGAGTACCAGGTCGGCGGCCAGCCGCAGGATGTCGACGTCCGCCTCGAACTCCGCGCGCCGCTCGGCCACGAACGCGGCCTGCTCGTCGGGGTCCGTGAGCGCGGCGATCTTGTTGGCGTAGACGGCGTTCACCGCGGCCTGCGGACCCATCACGGCAATCTTCGCCGTAGGCAGCGCTATGCAGACGTCCGGCATGAAGCCCGGGCCGTCCATGGCGTAGAGCCCGGCGCCGTAGGCCTTGCGCACGATCACGGAGATCTGCGGGACGGTGGCCTCGGAGACGGCAGTGATCATCTTCGCGCCGTGGCGGATGATGCCCTGCCGCTCGACCTCGCTGCCGATCATGAAGCCAGGGACGTCGGCGAGGTAGAGCAGCGGGATGTTGAACGCGTCGCAGAGCCAGATGAAGCGCGCGCACTTGTCCGCAGAGTCGACGAAGAGCACGCCACCGCGCACCGCGGAGTTGTTGGCCACCACGCCTACCGGCCGACCGTCGATGCGTCCGAAGCCGACAACGACCTCACCGGCGAACAGCGGCTTGACCTCGAAGAACGAGTCGTCGTCGATCAGGCCGTCGATGATCTCGTGGACGTCGAAGGGCACCGACTCGTCGGCGGGCACGCTCTGCTCGGTGAGGGCGAGTGCCGGCGGTGTCGCTTCGACTTCCGGCGCCGGTTCACGCCAGCACGTCGGCAGATAGGAAAAGAAGAGCTGGGCCTGCTCGATCGCGTCCTCGTCGTCGACCGCGAGGTTGTCCCCGCACCCCGATACGGTGGCGTGCATGCGCGCACCGCCCATCTCGTCGAGAGTGACCTTCTCGCCGACGACCATCTCGGCCATGCGCGGCGAACCGAGGTACATCGAAGCGTTGCCCTCGACCATGATGACGATGTCGCAGAACGCCGGGATGTAGGCGCCACCGGCGGCTGACGGCCCGAACAGGCAGCAGATCTGCGGCACCTTGCCCGACAGCGCGACCTGGTTGCGGAAGATCCGCCCGGCCCCACGGCGGCCGGGGAACAGCGCCACCTGATCAGTGATGCGGGCACCTGCGGAGTCGATCAACCAGAAAATAGGCAGTTCTTCGGACAGCGCCCGCTCGGTGATCCGGATGATCTTCTCGACCGTCCGCGCGCCCCACGAGCCGGCCTTCACCGTCGGGTCGTTCGCGACGACGAGTGCTGGGCGCCCGTCGACCAGGCCCTGGCCGGTGACGACACCGTCAGCGGGCAGGCCGGCCGCCAATGCGTTGGCCAGCTGACCGTCCTCGACGAAGCTGCCTTCGTCGACGAGCAGGGCGATGCGGTCGCGGACGTACAGCTTGCCCTGCTGCGCCAGCTTCGCCGCCGCCTTCTCGGGCGGCGCCAGCGTCGAGTCGCGGGCGACCGCGATGTCCTTACTGCTCATGCGACGGGCAAGCCGAGCCCGCGGGCGATGAGCATCCGCTGGACCTCGGAGGTCCCCTCACCGATCTCGAGGATCTTCGCGTCGCGGTAGAACCGGGCCACGGGGTACTCCTCCATGAAGCCGTTGCCACCGAAGACCTGCGTGGCGGTGCGCGTGGCGGTGACCGCGGCCTCGGTGGCGTACAGCTTGGCGATCGACGCAGCCTGCTTGAGCTTGGCCGGCGCGGTGCCGGCGTCCTTCAGCGCAGCGGCCTTGTACGTCAGCAACCGGGCGGCCTCGACCGCGACGGCGAGGTCGGACAGCTGGAACGCCACGCCCTGCCGCGACCCGATCGGGGTGCCGAACGTCGTGCGGCCCTTGGCGTAGTCGACGGAGAGGTCCAGGCAGGCCTGCGCCAACCCGACCGCCAGTGCGGCGATGGCGATCCGGCCGTCGTCGAGCACGGCCAGGAACTGGCGGAACCCGTCGCCGCGGCGCCCGAGCAGGTTCTCCTCCGGCACCCGGCAGTCCTCGAAGGTCAACCCGTGAGTGTCGGAGATGTGCCAGCCGAGCTTCTCGTACGGAGGTTCGACGACGAAGCCGGGCGTGCCGGCCGGCACGATGATCGAAGAGATCTCGTTCTCGGCTGTCTTGGCCGTGACGGTGACCAGCGACGTCATGTCGGTGCCGGAGTTCGTGATGAAGGCCTTGGCGCCGTTGATCGTCCAGTAACCGTCGTCCAGGCTTGCTCGGGTGCGGGTGGCACCGGCGTCGGAACCTGCCTCGGGCTCGGTGAGACCGAAGCCGGCCAGCGCGCGGCCGGCCACGAGGTCGGGCAGCCACGTCTGCTTCTGCTCGTCCGTGCCGTAGGTCAGGATCGGGTTGATGCCCAGCCCGACGCCGGCCTCGAGGGTGATGCCGATGGACTGGTCGACGCGGCCGAGCTCCTCGATGGCCACGCACAGGCTGGTGAAGTCACCGCCCGCGCCGCCGAACTCCTCGGGCACGGCCAGGCCGAACAGCCCGAGGTCGCCCATCTGCCGGACGATCTCCAGCGGCAGGTGGTGGTCGCGGTCCCACTGGGCGACGTGGGGTGCGACCTCGCGCTCGGCGAAGTCGCGCACCACCTTGCGGAAGTTCTCGTGGTCGTCACTGAGCTCGAAAGCGGTCATCGCGGTACTCCCCACGTCAGCCTTGACGTTTACGTAAAGGTAAGGCGACTATAACGGCATGACCGCGACGGACGCCATACCCCGCGACGCGGACCGGACCTGGACGGTCGGGCAGCTCGCCGACGAGCTCGGCGTCACGACCCGCACCCTGCGGCACTGGGAGGCCGAGGGTCTGCTGACGCCCTCGCGCATCGGCCCGAACCGGGTCTACGGCGTGCGCGACCGCGCCCGGCTGCGGCTCATCCTGCGCGGGCGGCGCTTCGGGATGACGGTGGCGGAATGCCGCGAGATCGTCGACATGTACGACGGCGCCGGCTCGTCGGAACGCCGCCAATTGACGACCTTGCTCGGTCGGCTCGACGAGATCGCCGACGACCTCACCCGTCGCCGCGCCGACCTGGACCGCACGCTGCGCGAGGTCACCGACGTCGCGGGGCGGTGCCGCGACCGCCTCGCCGAACTCGCCCACTGACGCCCGCGCCCTCCCGACTTGTCCGCCCTACGACCTGCTCAGACGTGGCTCAGGGCGGACAACTCGCAAGGGGTGGGGAAGTTGTCCGCCCTACGACCCGCTCAGACGTGGCTGAGGGCGGACAACTCGCGGGGGACGGGGAGCGCGACCTGCCGGCGGTCGTAGCGGAACGACGCGACGGCCACGCCCAGACCGAGCAGGGCCAGCACCGCCGCCACCGCGTTGGGTGACGAATAGCCCCAGCCGAAGCCGATGGCGAGACCGCCGAGCCAGGCACCGAGTGAGTTGGCGATGTTGAACGCGGCGTGGATCGAGGCCGACGCCAGATTCGGCGCGCCGCCGGCGATCGTCACGATGCGAGCCTGGATGGCCGGCAGCATCGCCATGCTCGTGAACGGGAAGGCGAAGATCGTGATGGCTGAGGCGATCTTGTCGTGCGAGGTCAGCAGGAAGGCCAGGGCCACCACGACCTCTGCGCCCAATGCCGCGAAGATCGTCGGCATGAGCGAACGATCGGCCAACCGAGCGCCGACCACGTTGCCGGCTGTCATGCCCAGTCCGAAGAGCACGAGCAGCCAGGTGACCGACGAGTCGGCATAACCGGCCACGTGCGTCATCATCGGCGCGATGTAGCTGAAGCTGGCGAACATCGCCCCGCCGCCGATGGTGGCGATGCCGAGCGCGAGCCAGACCGGCGGCGTGCGGAAGACGCGTAGTTCACGGCGCAGGGCCTCCCGTCCGTGGTGCTCGACCGGGACGCGCAAGACGAAGGCGGCGATCAGGGCTGCGCACAGTATTTCGACTGCGGCCACCGCGACGAACACGACCCGCCAGCTGGCGGCCTGGCCGAGCCAGGTCGTCGCGGGGACGCCGACGATGTTGGCGATGGTCAGGCCGGCGAAGACGGCGGCCATCGCCTGGCTGCGACGCTCGGGGACGACCAGCCGGGCGGCCACCACTGACGCGACGCCGAAGAACGCGCCGTGTGGCAGGCCGGCCACGAAGCGCAGCACCAGCACGCTGGCGAAGTTCGGCGCTACGGCCGAGCCCAGGTTGCCGACGGCCAATGCCACGGCCAGGGCGATCAGCAGACCCTTGCGGGGCAGGTGCGACGTCAGGGCGGTGACGGTGGGCGCCCCGACCACCACCCCGAGCGCATACGCCGAGATCAGGTACCCGCCGTGCGGGATGGAGGTGTGCGGGTCGTGGGCGACGTCGGGCAGCAGGCCCAGCATCACGAACTCACCGGTACCGATGCCGAAGCCGCCCACGGCCAGGGTGAGGAGTGCCCGGCGAGCCGGGCTCAATGCAGGCATGGACGAACCTTCGAACGGGAGGTGGGCAATCCCAGTAGAACCGAAAGCGGTTACGGCTTTGTTCCGAGGGCGCCCTGACGCGACGCACCTCACGGCCCGGTAATCTGCGCCGGGGCGTTGTGCCGCCAAGCAATCAGGAGGCTGAACCGTGCAGAAGGTGCTCATCGCGAACCGGGGCGAGATCGCGGTCCGGGTCATCCGGGCCTGCCGCGACGCCGGGTACACCTCGGTGGCCGTGTACGCCGAGCCGGACCGTGACGCGTTGCACGTCCGGGTGGCCGACGAGGCGTTCGCACTGGGCGGCAACACCCCCGGCGACAGCTACCTGGTCATCGACAAGATCATCGAGGCCTGCACGAAGTCCGGCGCCGACGCGGTGCACCCCGGTTACGGGTTCCTGTCCGAGAACGCCGACTTCGCCCAGGCCGTGATCGACGCCGGGCTGACCTGGATCGGCCCGTCCCCGCAGGCCATCCGGGACCTCGGTGACAAGGCCGTGGCCCGGCACATCGCGGCCCGCGCCGGCGCGCCGCTGGTGGCCGGCACCAAGGACCCGGTCGCCGGGGCGGATGAGGTCGTCGCCTTCGCGCAGGAGCACGGGTTGCCGATCGCGATCAAGGCCGTCTACGGCGGCGGCGGGCGGGGCATGAAGATCGCCCGCGAGATGGACGAGGTCGAGGAGCTCTACAACTCCGCTGTGCGCGAGGCCGTCTCGGCGTTCGGCCGCGGCGAGTGCTTCGTCGAGCGCTACCTGGACCGATCCCGGCACGTCGAGGCCCAGGTGCTGGCCGACACCCACGGCAACGTCATCGTGGTCGGCACCCGCGATTGCTCGCTGCAGCGCCGCAACCAAAAGCTGGTCGAGGAGGCCCCGGCGCCGTACCTCACCGACGAGCAGCGCGCCAAGATCCACGAGAGCGCCAAGGCCATCTGCAAGGAGGCCGACTACTACGGCGCCGGTACGGTCGAGTACCTCGTCGGCAACGACGGCGTCATCAGCTTCCTGGAGGTCAACACCCGCCTGCAGGTCGAGCACCCGGTCACCGAGGAGACCTCGGGGATCGACCTCGTCCGCGAGCAGTTCCGCATCGCCGAGGGCGAGAAGCTGCGCTTCACCGAGGACCCGACCCCGCGCGGGCACGCCTTCGAGTTCCGCATCAACGGTGAGGACCCGGGCCGCAACTTCCTGCCCGCCCCCGGCACCGTCACGAAGTACGTCGAGCCGGCCGGGCCCGGCGTGCGCGTCGACTCCGGCATCGAGGGCACCTCTGTCATCGGCGGTGCCTTCGACTCGCTGCTGGCCAAGCTGATCGTCACCGGCGAGAACCGCATCGAGGCCCTCGAGCGGGCCCGCCGGGCCCTGGACGAGTTCATCGTCGAGGGCATGGCCACCGCACTGCCGTTCCACCGCGCCGTGGTGCGCGACCCCGCGTTCGCCACCACCGACGACGAGCCGTTCACCATCTTCACCCAGTGGATCGAGAAGGAGTTCGACAACCAGATCGAGCCCTTCGCCGGTGGCGCCGACGCCGACGAGCCGCAGGCCGCCCGCGAGACCGTGGTCGTCGAGGTCGGTGGCAAGCGTCTCGAGGTCTCGCTGCCCGCCGGGTTCGGCGGCGGCAGCGGGGGCGGCGGCCGCAAGGCCGCGCCCAAGCGCTCGGCCAGCAAGAAGGCCGGCGCTGCGGCGTCCGGCGACTCCCTCACCGCACCCATGCAGGGCACCATCGTCAAGGTCGCGGTCAGCGACGGCGACACCGTCGAGGCCGGTCAGACCATCGTGGTGCTCGAAGCCATGAAGATGGAACAGCCCATCAACGCCCACAAGGCCGGCACCATCACCGGCCTGCAGGCCGAGGTCGGCGCCGTCGTCACCTCCGGCTCGGTCCTCTGCGAGATCAAGGACTAGTCCTTGGACTAGTCCGCCTCCCCGGACTTCACTGTTGTTGTCGCGCCTGAGCGTCTGATGCGGTTACGCCGTCGCCGGTTGTTCCAGCGCTGCGGCCCAGGCCTCAGCGGTCCGCCGATACGCGCTCGGCCGGTTGTTCGTCGTCGGCGGCGAAGTCGGCCGGGCGGAAGCGCCCGTCCTGCAGGTGCGCCTCGATCTTCTCCAGGCTGCGGCCGGTGAGCTCGGGCATCCGACGCCACACGAAGATCCACGCTGCCACGTTGAACGCGGCATAGAGCCACATCGTCTGCCCGACCCCGATGGTGTTGATCACCGTCAGCACCGTCAGGGTGATGAGCATGTTCGTGCTCCACAGCATCGTGGCCTGCACGCTGGTGCCCGCCGAGCGGACGGCCAGCGGGTAGATCTCCGCCCCGGTCAGCCACCCCATGAGCTGCAGCCCGCCGGCGTTGAAGAACATGAACACAATCAGGCAGGCGATGATGAACGGGATGTCGGAGCGGCCGCTGTTGCCGGTGACGAACAGGGTGCCTAGGACCGCCAGTGCCGCTGCCGCACCCGGGATCATCGTGAGGGTGAGGCGGCGGCGCCCGATGCGGTCGACGATGTTCAGCCCGATGATCATCATCACCAGGTAGGTGACACCGAGGGCCACGCTGACCCGCAGTGCGGCCGAGTGCGAGAACCCGTTGTCGGTGAGGATCGTCGGGGCGTAGTAGATGATCATCTCGATGCCGCTGAGCTGGGTGAAGATCGCGATGCCGCAGCCCACGATCAGCGCCGGCCGCACCCACTGCTGGGTGAGGCCGTGCCAGCCGCGTCGGCTCTCCGAGACGCCCCGCTCCTCCTTGTCCAGGTCCAGGATCTCCTGCAGCTCGCTGTCGATGTCGGCGCCGTCCGCACGCACCCGCTTGAGCACCTCTTGTGCTTCGTCGCGGCGGTCGTGCTTGACCAGCCACCGCGGGCTCTCCGGCAGCATCAGCATGACCAGGAACAGCACCACCGCCGGGACGCAGGCCGACCCGACGGACACCCGCCAGGACACGCTCTCGCTGGCGCCGACGAGGGTCGACACGACGATGCCCACGCCGATGCCGACCTGGAAGGTGAGCACCAGGGTGCCGCGGTGCTTCGCCGGCGCGAGCTCGGCGACGTACATCGGCACCGTCTGCGTCGCGCCACCCACGGCGAAGCCGAGGATGATCCGGGCGGCCGAGAGGAGCAGAGCACTCGGCGCCGCGGCCGAGGTCAGGGTGCCGACCACGAAGATGCAGGCCAGGATGAGGACGGTCCGCCGGCGGCCCAACTGCTCAGACAGCCGGCTGCAGATCAGCGCCCCGAGGGCCGCGCCCAGCAGGATGCTGCCGGCGATCACCTGCTCCATGCCGCTGCCGGTGTGGAAGTCCTTGCGGATCTGCAGCAGTGCGCCGGAGATGATGCCGGTGTCGTAGCCGTAGAGCAGCGAGGAGATGGCAGAGACGGCGGCGGCGAGCAGGACCACAGCGGTGAAACGCTGCGACTTGCTGTCGGACCTGCTGTCGGACCTGCTGTCCGGCTTGTTGTCGGCGGTTGCGGACATCAACGCTCCTCGGTGGGGCGGCGGCGGTGCGCAGTGTTACGCACGTCACGCCAGCGTTCCCGGACGGACGCCTCCGCACACACCTGATTTCCGGCAAAGGCGAGAAGCCGGGCCCGAACGGGAAGGACGCAGGTCATGACCGCGTCCAACACCGTTCCGCAGCTGTCCGCGGCGTCGCTGCCCGAGCTCGCCCCGGACATCGACGCACCGTGTTACGACCGGACGAAGGTCCAGGTCGGCATCGTGCACTTCGGCGTGGGCGGCTTCCACCGCGCCCACCAGGCCACCTACCTGCACCGGCTCATGCAGCGCGGCCAGGCCCTGGACTACGGCATCTGCGGAGTCGGCCTGCTGGCCGGTGACGCCCGGATGCGTGACGTCCTGCACTCGCAGGACGGGCTGTACACGGTGATCGAGCAGGCCGCGGACGGCACCCGGACGGCCCGCGTGGTGGGGTCGATCGTGCGCTACCTGTTCGCCCCGGACGACCCGGCGGCCGTCCTCGACGCCCTCACCGACCCCGCTGTGCGCATCGTGTCGATGACCGTGACCGAAGGCGGCTACTGCCGGGACCCGCACGGCGACTTCGACCCCGACCACCCGGACGTCCGTGCTGACCTGGCCGGCACCGACGCCCCGCACACGCCGTTCGGCCTCGTCGTCGACGCGCTCGCCCGGCGCCGGGCGCAGGGCACGGCCGCGTTCACGGTGCTGTCCTGCGACAACGTGCCGAACAACGGCCGGATCGCCCGGGACACCGTCTGCGGTTTCGCGGCGCTACGCGACAACGATCTCGCCGACTGGATCCGCGAGTCGGTGTCGTTCCCCGCCTCGATGGTCGACCGCATCACCCCGGCCACCGCGGACTCCGACCTCGACGAGGTTGCCGACCGGCTCGGCGCCCGCGACGAGTGGCCCGTGCTGTGCGAGTCCTTCACCCAGTGGGTCGTTGAGGACGAGTTCCCGACCGGCCGCCCGCCGCTCCAGGACGTCGGCGTCCAGCTGGTCGACGACTCCGAGCCGTACGAGACGCTCAAGCTGCGGCTGTTGAACGGCGGGCATCAGGCCCTGGGTTATCTGGGCGCGCTCGCCGGACACCGCTACGTCGACGACGCCGCCGGTGATCCGCAGCTGAGCTCGTTCTTCACGGCCTACACCGACGAGGTCATCCCGACCCTGCCGGCCGTCGAGGGCATCGATGTCCCGGCCTACCGCGACGAGCTGCTCGAACGCTTCGGCAACCCCGCGGTGCGCGACACCCTGGAACGCATCTGCTCCTACAGCTCCGACCGGATCCCCACGTTCGTGCTGCCTGCGCTGCGGGACAACCTCGCGGCTGGCCGCGATGTGCGGGCTGCGGCGCTGCTCCTCGCGGCCTGGGCGCGCTACTGCGAGGGCGCGGCCGACGACGGGACGCCGCTGGAACTGGTCGACCCGCGCGCCGACCAGCTTCGGGAGACGGCCGACCGGCGCACGAAGGACCCGCTGGCCTTCCTGCGCGACCGCTCGCTGTTCGGTGATCTCGTCGACGACGCCCGGTTCACCGACCACTACGCCACGGCACTGGATTTGCTGGTCACCCGCGGTGCGACGGCCACCTGCGGCGATTACACCTGATCTTCGCGCTTCGCCCTGATGCGATCGATGATCTCGCCGCGCCGGCGGGCCAGCGTCGCCATCTCCTCGGTCCGGCGGCGCACCGCGTCCTCGTCCACGCCCAAGGTGAAGACCATGGCCCAGCCACCGTCGCCCTCGAGCTCGGGGATGCGCTCGACGAGCCGCTCCTGCTCGACGTGGTGCGTGCCGGTGAAGGAATGGTCATCATCGACCACGGCCACGAGCACGTGCCCGTCGGGCACCTCGGGCAGCGCAGCGACGATGTGTTCGGCGTGGTCGGCGAACACCGCCGCTGCGTCGACGGTGCGCCCGGCTCGATCCCGGGCTTCGGGCGAGAGGTCGCCGTGCATGGCCATGGGGTCCTCCTCTAGGAACGTCAGGTGAGGTCGTCATGCAGCATCAACCGGCGGGCGGCCTCGGCGATCGAACCGGACAGCGCCGGATAGACCCCGATTGTTCCCGCCAGGTCGTTGACCGTGAGCCCGCGCTGCACGGCGAGCGTCAACGGAAAGATCAATTCCGACGCGGCCGGGGCAACGACGACTCCACCGATCACCGCACCGGTGGCCGGGCGGCAGAACAGCTTGACGAAGCCCTCCTGATGGCCCTGCATCTTGGCCCGCGCGTTGGTGGACAACGGCAGGGTGACAGACCGGGCCGGCACCTCGCCGGACTCGATGGCCTGCGACCCGATGCCGATCGTCGCGATCTCGGGGTTGGTGAAGATGTTGGCCGCCACCGTCTTCAACCGCAGGGGCGCGACGGCCTCGCCGAGCGCGTGCCACATGGCGATTCGGCCCTGCATACCGGCGACCGAGGCCAGCAGCAGCACGCCCGTGCAGTCACCGGCGGCATAGATCGACGGCACGTTCGTGCGCGACACCCGGTCGACGCCGATGTAACCACGCTCGTCGAGCTCGACCCCGACGTGCTCGAGTCCGAGCCCATCCACGTTCGGCACCGAGCCCACACACATCAGCGCGTGCGAACCGTGCACCTCGCGACCGTCGGCAAGCTCGACCACCACGCCGTCGTCGGTGCGGCGAACTGCGGCAGCACGAGCCTGCTTGACCAACGTTCCGCCGCGCTGGGTGAACACCTTCTCGATGACGTCGGCGGCATCGGCGTCCTCGTTGGGCAGCACACGGTCGCGGCTGGAGACGAGGGTGACGGGCACGCCGATCTCGCTGTACGCACTGGCGAACTCCGCACCGGTGACGCCGGACCCGACCACGACCAGGTGCTCGGGAACGTCGGCGAGGTCGTACATGTCGCGCCAGGACAGGATGCGTTCGCCATCCGGGACGGCGGTGGGCAGCACGCGCGGCGTGCCGCCGGTAGCGAGCAGTACGACGTCGGCCTCGACCGCCTCCGACACCGATCCGTCGTCGCCCACCACCTCGAGGCGGTGTGCCCGAGCGGGCTGCTCGGGGGCGAACCGTCCTCGGCCGGCGACGACGCTCACGCCCTCACGGATGAGTCGTTTGGTGATGTCGTCGGACTGCTGCTGGGCGAGGTCCTTGATGCGCCGGTCGACCTTGCCGAAGTCGACCAGCACCTCGCCCGAGCTGCCAACGCCGACGCGGGGCGCATCGCGCAGGGCCGTGACGCGGTCGCTGGTGGCGATGAGCGTCTTGCTGGGCACGCAGTCGGTGAGCACGCAGGCGCCACCGATACCGTCGCGGTCGATCACCGTCACCTGCGCACCGAGTTGCGCGGCCACCAGCGCCGACTCGTATCCGGCCGGTCCGCCACCCACGATCACGATGCGCATCACCACACTATTGTCCCCGCTCCAGAAACCCACTCCCAGCGTCAGGTAGGTACGCTCCCCCGGACCGGTCCGCCGCGAGCAGTGCGGTGGCGGCGTGAGGAGCACGGTGAGCGGTTCGTCCGGCGGGCTGTACGCGGCCTACGGCTCCAACATGGACCCCGAGCAGATGCTCGAGCGTTGCCCGCACTCCCCCGCCGCCGGCACCGGCTGGCTCACCGGCTGGCGGCTCACCTTCGGCGCCGAGGAGCACGGCTGGGACGGCGCGCTGCCGATGATCGTCCCGGACTCAGCTGGGCAGGTTTTCGTGGCGCTGTACGAGGTGTCGACGCAGGACCTCGCGCTCCTCGACTCGTGGGAGGGCGCCGACACCGGCCTGTACAGCCGCATCAAGCTGCGCGTCTCGACGCTGGAGGCTGACGTCCTGGCCGCCGGCTACATCCTCGATGGCTACGAGGGCGGCCTGCCCTCCGCCCGGATGATCGGGTTGATCGCCGACGCCGCCGAGGCGGCCGGCGCACCCACCGAGTACGTGGACGAACTGCGCGCCCGGCCCTGCCGCTCGCTCGGCGAGTAGCCGGGACCACAGCCTCTGTAGGGACTACAGCCTCTCGCCGTTGTCGGAACGACGGGCTACGTTCCTCGCATCGTCTGGGTCCGGGGGGAACTCGATGCGCAGGTCTTTCGTCGCCGCAGTATTGGCCGCAGTGTTGCTGGTGCCTGCGCTGCTCGCCGTTCCGGTCGCCGCAGGCGCGTCGGCCGCGGGTTCGTCCGGCGTCCCGCACTTCGACCACGTCGTGGTGGTCGTCGAGGAGAACCACGCAGAAGGCGGGATCATCGGCAACGCGAACGCGCCGTACATCACCTCGCTGGCCCAGCAGAATGCCAACTTCACCCAGTCCTACGCCGAGACCCATCCCAGCGAACCGAACTACCTCGCGTTGTTCTCCGGCTCGACGCAAGGGCTCACCGACGACAGCTGCCCGCACTCGTACTCGGCCCCGGACCTCGGCTCGTCGGCGCTCGCGGCGGGCGTCGGTTTCACCGGCTACTCCGAAGCTCTACCGTCTGCCGGCTACACCGGCTGCGGCAGCGGCACGTACGCCCGCAAGCACAACCCATGGGTGAACTTCCCGGCAGTGCCTGCGAGCGCCAACCAGCCCTTCGATGCTTTCAGCGCACTCTCCCCCAATTACTCCCAATTGCCAGGCGTCTCGTTCGTGATCCCCAACCTCACCCACGACATGCACGACGGGACGATCGCGCAAGGCGACACGTGGCTGCAGCAGAACCTCGACGGCTACATCACCTGGGCCAAGACGCACAACAGCCTGTTCATCCTCACCTTCGACGAGGACGACGGCGGTGCGGCGAACCGCATCCCGACGATCTTCGCCGGGCAACGGGTGGCACCCGGCACCTACGCCGAGCCGATCAACCACTACAACGTCCTGCGGACGATCACCGACGCCTACGGTCTGGCCGCCCCAGGCAACGCCGCCACGGCCACGCCCATCACGGACGTGTGGTCGGCCCCGGCCGGTGACACCCCGCCGACCGCGGCGTTCACGAGCTCGTGCACCGGTCAGACCTGCAGCGTCGACGCGTCGGCCTCTGCCGATCCCGACGGCACGATCGCGAGCTACAGCTGGACCTTCGGCGACGGTACGACCGGGTCGGGCAGGACGACGACCCACACCTACGCCGCCGGCGGCAGCCACGCGATCACGTTGACCGTCATCGACAACCAGGGTGCGTCCGGCGCGGTCGCCCACTCCGTGACGACAACCGCACCCGCCGGCGCCGCTTTCGTCTCTGACACCTTCAACCGCACCACCGCGAACGGCTGGGGCGCTGCCGACGTCGGCGGGGCTTACACGGTGCTCGGCACGGCCGCGGACTTCTCGGTCGCGCCGCGTGCGGGTGTCCTCCGGCTCGCGAAGGTCGCCGCCACCCACACCGTTTACCTGCCGACGGCCACGAGCACCGACACCGATCTCGTGGCTACCGTGGCTCCGGACAAGGTACCGGTCGGTGGGCCGATCTACTCCCACTTGACCGGTCGACGGGTCGGCGCCGGGAACGAGTACGACGCTCGTTTCACTCTCACCGCCGGCGGCCAGGTCAATCTCTCCCTGGTCCGTCTCGTCGGTAACGTCGAAACGTCGTTGACGCCTGACACGACCGTCTCGGGCCTGACCTACGCGGCCGGCACCGGAGTGTCCGTTCGCCTGCAGGTAACCGGAACCGCGCCTACGACGTTGCGGGTGCGCGCGTGGAGGACGGGGACCAACGAACCCAGCACGTGGAACACCTCGGCGACCGACGCGACAGCCGCCCTGCAGGCCAGTGGCGCCGTCGGGTTGACGGAGTACCTGTCGAGCAAGGCCACGAACGCGCCGATCGCCGTGTCGGTACCGACCCTGACCGCGACGTCAACCACCTCGACGCCCAACACTGCGCCGGTCGCCGCATTCACCTCAGCCTGCACGCAGCTGTCCTGCTCACTCGACGGCTCCGCCTCGTCAGACACCGGGGGGTCGATCGCGGGCTGGGCGTGGGACTTCGGCGACGGCGCCATCGGGTCCGGCGCTCGCACCAGCCATGCCTGGGTCACGGGAGGCACCTATTCCGTCACCCTCGTCGTCACCGACGACCACGGCGCCACCGCGAGCATCCAGCACAGTGTCACGGTGACGACACCTCCGCCGGAGCAGCCGCCGTCGGCCGCGTTCATGTCGACGTGTTCGGCACTGTCGTGCACGTTCGACGGTTCGGGATCGAAAGACGGTGACGGCGATCCGGTGGTGGCCTGGGCCTGGGACTTCGGCGACTCGACCACCGGCTCCACGGCGACGCCGACGCACGCCTTCGCGACCGGCGGCACGTATTCGGTTCGTCTCGCCGTCACCGACGACGACGGCGCCACGGCCTCGGTGACGCATGCAGTCACTGTCGCCTCAGGACCGACTGTCCTTGCCTCGGACACCTTCGCGCGCACCGTGTCCGGCGGGTGGGGAAATGCTGCGATCGGCGGGGCCTGGAAGATCGCGGGTACCGCAGCAGACACATCCGTCGCCCCGGGTGCGGCGTCGATGAATCTGGCCACCGGACAGACGATCTCGGCTTACCTGCCCTCGGCGTCCGGTTCGGCCGCCGATCTGACGACCGATTTCATGCTGAGCAAGCTCCCCACGATCGGGCCGGCGTACCTGACTGTCGTGGTGCGCCGCGTGGGCACGGCCGAATACGCCGCGCGACTGACGGTCGCAGCGAGCGGCGCGATGAACCTGTGGCTCGTGAGGGTCGTCGGCGGCGTCGAGACGTACCTGACACCCGAGACGCGGGTGGCCGGCCTCACCGTGGTGGCCGGCAGCCGGTTGGCCGTGCATGTGCACATCGCCGGGACGAGTCCGACCACGTTCCAGGCACGGACGTGGCTGTTGTCCGGCACCGAGCCGAGCACCTGGGGTGCGAGCACCACCGACTCGGCCGCTGGACTCCAGGCGGCAGGATACCTCGGGGTACGGTCTTATCTCTCCAGCCGAGCGACCAACGGCCCGCTCATCGTGTCCTTCGGGCCGCTGCGAGCCACCGCAAGCTGAGACCAGGGCTGTGCGCGCGGGATGACGACATCGCGACCGGGCGACGCCGGCTTCATCGAAGCGGTGTTCTCGACCACGTCGTTCCTCGGCATGCTGGGCGGCGAGGATCGCAGCGCCCTTCTGGCGGCATGCCGAGTTCAGGAGTTCACTGTCGGTCAGCCGATCTTCCTCGAGGGCGGGTTGGACGAGCGGGTGGCCGTGCTGCTGAGCGGGCGCGTCAAGCTGGAGGCGCACGCCGTCTCGGGACGCAAGGTGCTGCTCGGCTTGCGTGGGCCCGGTGACCTGCTGGGTGAGATGCGGGCATTCGACGGACAGGGGCGTTCGGCTCGCATCGGCCCGACGGACGACGTCGTTGCCGGGGTTGTCCCGATGGAACGGTTCCGCACGCTGGTCGGCGAGCACCCGCAGATCGCCCTCGCCGCATTGCGCGTGCTCACGGGGCGTCTGCGTGAGGCGGACCGTCGTCGGCTCGACCTGGGCACGAACGACGCCATCGGCCGCGTGTGTGCGTGCCTGCTCGATCTTGCGCAGCAGTACGGGACCCCCGTCCGCGACGGAGTCGAGATGGCCTCTCCGCTGACCCAGGAGGAGCTCGGAACGTGGGCTGGGATCTCGCGGCCGGCGACCGCGCGAGCCCTTCGCCGCTTGCGCGAGGACGGGGTGGTCGAGCAACGCGGCCGACACCTACGAGTGAACGACGTGACTGCGCTGGTTCGGCTCGCCGATCGCTGACGTCAGCACGCCGCGGAACCCTCGTCAGCCGTGCACACTGCTCGCATGCACGTCGGGGACGCGGGTGACACGGGGGACGACGCCGGGGTGGGTCCCGGTCGCGTGCTGCGCGCCTTCCTCGTTGCCGACATCCGCGGCTACAGCACCTTCGCCGAGCTTCGGGGCATCGAGGCGACGGCTGCGCTGGCCGGTCGCTTCGTCGACATCGCCGCCAAGACCGTGGCCGAGCACGACGGCGTGGTGTCCAGCATCCGCGGTGACCAGGTGCTCGCGGTGTTCGAGTCACCGCGAGGCGCGCTGACCGCCGCCCTCGAGTTGCAGCGCAGGCTGCTGGCCGCCACCCGGGCAGACCCCTCGCTACCGCTGCCGGTGGGCGTCGGGCTCGACCTCGGCGAGGCACTGTACGTCGAGGGTGAGTGGAGTGCGACTGCGGTCAACGTCGCCGCCCGGTTGTCCGACAAGGCTGCGGGTGGAGAGGTCCTAGTCACCGCAGGCCTCATCGACGTCGTGGGCCGGCTCGACGGCGCCCGCGTCACCACTCGGCGCGGTACGACGGTGAGCGGTGCCACCGTCCTGAAGGGGATCGCGCGTCCGGTCCGCGTCCTGCGCGTTTCCTCCGCTGATCTCGACAGCACCGTCGAGCTGCGCCAGCTGGGCCTCGCGCGCGCTGCTGCGCCGGTCCGTCGGCCACGTCGCCGGGCGCTCATCCCGCTGATCGCCGTTCTCGTCCTGGCTGCCAGCGCGGTCGTTGCGACGGTTCACGCCCACACGACGCACGACCACCGTGGCGCGTCGCGGCTCGTGACCAACTCGCTCGGCGGGTTCGACGCGACGACCGGCGCGCGCGTGGCCGACGTGCGGTTGGGCGTTGCGCCGAGTGCGCTCGCTGTCGGGGCCGGCGCTGTGTGGGTGGTGAGCGCATCGGACAACACCGTGACCCGGGTGCCCGGAACAGATGCGGGCGACCCGACGGTCAGCGTGCAGGTCGGTGCGCAACCGGGAGCGGTGGCCGTGGGGTATGGAGCCGTCTGGGTCGCCAACTCCGCAGCTCGCTCGGTGTCCCGCGTCGACGCCGCTGCCGTCCCCAGAGTCACGGACACCGTGGGGGTGGGCGGCAATCCGAGCGCGATAGCCGTGGGACACGACCGGGTGTGGGTCGCGAACGAGCTGGACGGGACCGTCAGCGTCATCGATCCCTATCCTGCATCAGATGGGCTTTCCTCGGATGGGCCCTCGTCGAACGGCGTCGTCGACCGGGTCGTCGCAACGATCCCGGTCGGGTCGCAGCCCGACGCGATCGTGGCCGACGGCGACGGCGTCTGGGTCGCACTCGGCGCGACCGCGAGCGTTGTGCGGATCAACCCCTCGTCGTTGCAGGTCGAGGCCTCCGTCGGCGTCGGCAACGGTCCGGGTGCGCTCGCCGTGGACCGCAGCGGTGTGTGGGTGGCCAACGCCATTGACGGAACGGTCAGTCACGTCGACGCCCGGACCGTCGCCGTCGATCGCACGGCGCGCGTGGGGCGGGCACCTGATGCGCTGTGCGTCGTCGGTGGCGACCTGTGGGTAGCCAACCGCGACAGCGACGACCTCCGCCGACTGAACGGTTCGACGGCCACCGTCCGCCGCGTCGTACCCCTGACGCAGTCACCGGTGGGATTGACTGCCGGCGACGGTCGGCTCTGGGTGGCGGTGGGCGAGTCGAGTTCCGCCCACCGCGGGGGGACGTTGCGTGTGGTGGGGTCCGCCGACCTACACACCCTCGACCCGGCTCGCGGATACTCCACTCTCGCGTGGAGTGTCGAGTCGATGATCCATGATGGGCTGGTCACGTTCCAGCGCACGGCGGGACCGTCGGGCGGGATCGTGGTGCCGGACCTGGCAGTGCGGCTGCCGCAGATCAGCCGAGACGGGCTGAGCTACACCTTCCAGCTGCGTCCTGGCCTTCGATACTCGAACGGGACGCCGGTGCGGGCCTCCGACGTCCGCGCCTCGTTCGAGAGGTTGCTCCGATCGGCAGACGTCCCGCCGTACTACGGCAAGATCGTCGGCGCGTCCGCCTGCTCGCCGACCCGGATCACCTGCGACCTGTCCCGCGGCGTCCGCACCGACGATTCCACCGGCACCGTGCAGCTCCGCCTGTCGGCGCCCGACCCGGACCTGCTCGACGAGCTGGCCGTTCCGTTCGCGTCGATCCTGCCGGCAGGCACGCCCGCCGCCGACCTCGGCCTGTCGGCGCGGCCGAGCACCGGACCGTACGTGCTCTCGTCCTCGTCGCCGACCACTGTGACCCTGGTGCGCAACCGGCGTTTCGTCCCCTGGTCGGACGTGGCCCAGCCGCCCGGTCGGCCCGACCGCATCCTCGTCACGTACGCGCTTACGTCGGGCGAGAACACTGCCGACGACGCAGCACGCGCGACATTGGCCGGCCGGTTCGACTGGTCGGCCGACCCGATCGGGCCGACGCAGCTCTCCGTCCTGCTCAAGACGCGTGCGTCGCAACTGCGGGAGTTCCCCGACGGGTCGGTGCACTATTCCTTCTTGAACTCGACCCAGGCACCGTTCACGGACGTTCGCGTACGTCGGGCCGTCAATCTTGCCGTGGATCGTCAGGCCGCGGTCCGGGCGTTCGGGGGCGCGGCGGTCGGTACGCCGACCTGTCAGATCCTGCCCCCGTCGTTGCCCGGGTACCGGCCGAACTGCCCGTACACCGCCCGGCCGGACCGCTCCGGCACATGGTCGGCGCCGGCCCTCGGTCCGGCACGTGCGCTGGTCCGGCAGGCGCACGCCACCGGCGCGCGGGTGGCGGTGTACGTCCCTTCCGGGCAGGACGCGGCCGGCCGGGTCCTGGTGAACGCCATGACGGCGGTCGGTTTGCGGGCCCGCCTCGTAGCCGTCCAGGGTTCGGGACAGGCCTACTACGACTACATCCTCACGCCCGCACACCACGTGCAGACCGGGCTGGAGGGTTGGGTAGCGGACTACCCGTCACCGTCGAACGTGTTCGGGCCGCTGCTGCGCTGCGATTCGCGCACCACGATCGACAACCTCGACGAGTCGCTGTTCTGCAACCCTGGCATCGATCGCGCGATGGACGCTGCCGCGGCTCTCCAGACCACCGATCCGACGACGGCCGGGGCCCGGTGGGCCGACGTCGATCGGGCCATCACGGCGCTGGCCCCGTGGGTGCCGCTGACGAACGGCATCGTGTACAACGCGGTGTCGCGGCGGCTGGGCAACTTCCAGGCGCACCCCGAGTTCGGCATGCTGATCGATCAGGCGTGGGTCCAGTGAGCTGCCGTCGGCCGGACTGTCTCATCTGAGACAGACAAGGTCTCCCGCCGTCTGTTTCGATTCGCGCGCGCCGGTGTCGGTGCGCTGGGGCGAGCACCGGGGGTAGCAATGCAGCGTCGAACAGGTGGCCGGGTCGCGGGGATCATCACGATCACGATCGCTGTGCTCGTCGCAGGTGGGGCGGTCGCAGGTCAGGCAGACGCGGCGCCGGCCCGTCCAGGCGGCCCGGCGATCACCGCGCCGCCGACGACGCCGGCCCGCTCGACGGCGGCGCGGCTCCGCAACACGCGGCAACGCGCGCTCGAGCGGCACGTCGCGAGCCCGCAGGGGCCGAGCGCACGCGGTGCGCGATCGGTGCCGTTGGGCACGTCGACCCAGTCCTTGACGGTCGACGCCCAGACCGGGACGGCCTACGTGAGCAGCGACGAGGGCACGATCTCGGTGGTTGACGTCGCGCACTGCAACATCCGCCGCGCGAGTTCCTGCGCAGGCCCGATCGCCGAGCTGACGGGTCCGGCCGAGGCGATCGGCGTCGCGGTGTACCGAAAGACGCTGTACGTGACCAGCGGTGTCAGCGGCACGGACGGAGCGGTGTCGGTGTACGACATCACGCACTGCCACGCAGGAGATGTTGCGGGGTGCGGGGCGGCCGTCGCCACCGTGCCGCTCGCCGACATCCCCACAGGTGCCACGGTGGACAGCTCGACCGGGACCCTGTTCGTGGGCAACACGGCTGACCACATCGACGTGTTGGCCCTCGCGTCGTGCCGGGCTGCGGACGTGTCCGGCTGCGGCAGCACGGTGGTCGGCTCGATCCCGGCCACGGACGGGCCGGTGTACCCCACGTTGGACGCCCGCACCCGCACCCTGTACGTACCGGCGAACGGCCCGGGCGCGGACGCGTCAGGCGACAGCGTCCACGTCATCGACATCCGGCACTGCCACGCCGGCGACACGTCGGGGTGTGCAGCGCCGGAAGCGTCCCTGTCCGCCGACACCGGCGCGGTGTTCAGCCTCTTGGACCAGCGCACCGGCACCTTGTACGTGGAGAACCAGTCGGCCACCAGCGTGTCGATCCTCGACGTGCGTCGATGCACCGGTTCCCAGCAGGCAGGCTGCGCACAGACGCCGGTCGACGTTCCCGTCGGCGACAACCCCTCGGGTGGCATCATCGAGACCGTCGACGGTCGGCTCTTCATCGCCAACAGCGACTCGGACACGTTGTCGACCTTCAACACCCGCTGGTGCCGGGCGGGCGTCACGAGCGGCTGCCCGACCTCGCCACCGCCCACCGTTCGCGCGGACGGCGCCCCGTTCTCCCTCGACTACGACCCGGCAACCGGCACAATCTTCACCGTCGAGCACTCCGGCAAAGCCCTCGGCGTGCTCGACGCGAACCTGTGCGGCCCCAGCGGACGAGGATGCCGCCACCTGCTGCCCTCCATCGCCGGCAACCAGGAGCAGCTGGCCGATCAGGGCGTGCACACCTGGTACGGCGTCGACGACGACGGCAACCTGACCCTCACCGACACCCGCGTCTGCACCGCGAAACACGCGGCACGGTGCGCGTCCGCTGCGGTTCACACCTCCGTCCCCAACACGTCGGGCGGACAACTGGTCGCCGACGACAGCACGCACAGCCTGTACCTGATCCAGACGGACCAGGACACGTTCCGCGGCTCGCTTGTCGTCCTGGACACCCGGACCTGCAACGCAAGGGTGCACACCGACTGTTCGCCGGTCGCGGCGCCGATGCCGCTGCCGAACTACACCGCGGTCATCGCCTTCGACCCGAGCACGCACACCGTGTACGTCACGACACAAGACGACAGCACGCTGCAGGTCATCGACGGCACGCGATGCAACGCGATCACGCAGACCGCGTGCTCGGCCCCGGTCGGTCAGGCGCCGCTCGACGGCAACGTCTACGGCGTCGCAGTCGATCCGTCCTCCAGGACCGTGTACGTCAGCGAGTTCGGATCCGACTTCGACGACGACGTCGTCTACGCCGTCGACAGCACGCACTGCAAGGCGACGGACGTCACGGGTTGCGGACAGACCCCGAAACAGTTCACCAGTGGACTGGCTCCGCTCGGGATGGTCGTCGATCGTGCGCACCACACGCTCTACGTGCTCGCCAACGCCGGCGGTGACCATGAGGGACAGATCGACGTCTTCGACACCCGCACCTGCAACGCGCGAGGGACCGGAGGCTGCACGCCCGCGGCCGCCTTCGACGTCGGGCGCGCGCCGTTCGTCGCCGGGCTGGATCCGGTGACCCACCACCTGTTCGTCGCCGACTTCGAACACGCCGCGGTCACCGTGATAAACACCAGGCAATGCAACGCGACCCGCACCACGGGGTGTCGCGACCGCCAGGTGGAAATCGGCGACACGCCTGGACAGGTCGCGATCGACCCGGCGACCCACTCGGCCTTCCTCCTCGCCGCCCACTACAACAGGTCGTACTACCTGGACACCCGGTTGGGCTGAGCGGGTCGGACCGCCGAGAGCTCTAGCCGCGCAGGCTTCAGAACATCGCGAGGGCGGTGTGGGCCAGTGCGACGGTGTAGTCGACGCCCACCGCGAGCGCATCCTCGTCGATGTCGAACGTGCCCTGGTGCAGATCGAACGCGGCTCCGTCAGGCGGGCGCACGCCCAACCGGGCCAGGGCACCGGGCACCTTGTCGAGGTACCAGGCGAAGTCCTCACCGCCCATGCTCTGCTCGGTGTCGGTGAGCGCCGCCTCGCCCAGCCCAGCGAGCACGGCCGCGCGCTGCACGTCGACCGCGGCGGCGTCGTTGACCACCGGCGGCACACCGCGGGTGTACGTGGTGGCGGCCTGCACCCCGGACGGCGCAACGACCTGCTGCACGAGCGTCTCGAGCAGCGGCTTGGCGTCGGCCCATGCGTCACGATCGAACACGCGCAGCGTGCCGCGCAGCCGCCCGGACATCGGAATGGCGTTGGCCGCCTGGCCGGCCTCGACCGCACCCCACACCAGCGACAGTGCCGCCCGCGGGTCGACCCGCCGCGACAGCAGCGACGGCAGCTCGGTGATCAGCTGCCCGAGCGCGAAGACGACGTCCTGGGTCAGGTGCGGGCGCGCCGTGTGGCCGCCGGAGCCACGCAGCAGCACCTCGAGGTGGTCGCAGGCAGCGGTGATCGAGCCCACCCGCAGGCCCACCTGGCCGGTGGCGATGCGCGGGTCGCAGTGCAGCGCGAAGATCTGCCCGACGTCGTCGAGCACCCCGGCGGCCATGGCCACGGGCGCGCCCCCGGGCACGGTCTCCTCGGCGGGCTGGAAGATCAACCGCACGCGACCGGGTGGCGGCGTGGCGACCAGTGCGGCCGCCGCACCGAGCAGGATCGCGGTGTGCGCGTCATGTCCGCACCCATGACACACCCCGTTGACCGACGAGCGGTACGGCACGTCCTTGTCGTCGCCGATCGGCAGAGCGTCGATGTCGGCACGCAGCGCCACGACCGGGCCGTCGCCCGAACCGAGCTCGCACACCGCGCCGGTACCGCTGGGTAGCACCTCCGGCTGCAGGCCGAGATCGCGCAGGAGGTCGACGATCACGCCGGTCGTACGGTGCTCGGCGAACGCGAGCTCCGGGTGGCGATGCAGATCCCGGCGGATCGCGACCACGTCGAGGTCAGAACTCACAGATGCAACCCGTCGCGCATCTCGGCCAGCAGCAGGTCGACGACCGGCTCGAGCTGCCCGCCGTTCTCGGCCGCGACTGCCCGCTGGCGCTGGTAGCTGCCACCGCGCTCGACCAGTCGCGGAATCATCTCCAGCTCGTCGGCGCACTCCAGGCGACGCGCGATGGGCAGCAGGTCTTCAACGACGTCGTTGAGCGCATCCTTCACCGGCTGCACCCGCCCGGTGTTGTCGATGACGATCTCCGCGTCGAGCCCGTAGCGCGCTGCGCGCCACTTGTTCTCGCGCACCAACCAGGGCCGCGGTTCGGGCAGCGTGTAGCCGTCGTCGAGCTGGCGGTCGAAGCGCTCCACCAGGCACTGGGCCAGTGCAGCGACGCACGTGATCTCGTCCAGCGAGGGCAGGCCGTCGCAGATCCGCAGCTCAACGGTGCCGAAGTTCGGGTGCGGGCGGATGTCCCACCACACCTCGCGGATCGACTCGATCGCATTCGAGGAGATCAGGATCTCCATGTACTTCTCGAACTCGTCCCACCCGGACAGCTGGTAGGGCAAGCCGGCTGTCGGCAGCGCCTCGAAGACCTTCGAGCGATAGGACGCGAGCCCGGTGTCCGCCCCGATCCAGTACGGCGAGGACGCCGACAGCGAGAGGAAGTGCGGCAGGTACTGCAGCAGCGCGTTGACGATCGGGATCGCCTTCTCCGGCGCCCGGATGCCGCAGTGCACGTGGACACCGAAGATCTGCAGCTGGCGGGCCATCCACTGGTTGCGTTCGATGAGCGCGTGGTACCGCTCGGTGTCGGTGATCTGCTGCGTCGACCAGTCGGTGATCGGGTGCGACCCGCTGCACATCAGCCCGACGTTCCTCTTGCCCGCGTATCCGGCCAGCTCATCGACCGTCCCGGCCAGATCGGCACGGGCCTCGGCCACCGTCTGGCAGATGCCGGTGATGACCTCGACGCACGACTGCAGCAGCTCGTGCTTGGCCTTGGGGTGCTCGCCATCGCCGTCCGCAGAGATCTCGGCCAGCAGCTCGTTGGAGACGCCCGTCAGCTGGCGGGTGTCGAGGTCGACGAGCTCGAGCTCCCATTCCACCCCGAGACTCGTCCGCTGGGACGGGGTGAAGTCGATACGCACGGGCTCAGCGTATCCGGCGCCTCACCGATGCGACGGCGCGCGGAAGGCGGCGTCCGGGCTCTCGTCGTCATGGGCGAGGGCCAGCACCTCGTCCCCGGCGCGCAGATCGGTGTCCCCGCGCACCTGGACGAGGTGGCCGTCGCGGCTGACCATGCTCACCCAGAAGTTCTCACCGACGGCCAGCCTGCGGATGGAGCAGCCGTCGGCCGGCGAACCGGGCTCGACGACGTAGCGGTGTAGGCCCTCGGGCTCGTTGCGAAAACGCATCCCGAGAGCGAACGGCTCGGGCTCGACGACCCGCATCGGCACCTTGCAGACCTTCGCGGCGAGCGGCACGAAACTTCCCTGGGCCAGGACGGACACCAGGACGACGACAAAGATGATGTTGTAGACCTTGCCGGCGTCAGCCGCGTGCTCGGCGAGCACGTAGGTGCCGAGCAGGATCGGGACGGCGCCCTTGAGCCCGCTGAACAGCACGAACGACCGCTCGCCGCGGGTCATCGGTAGCGGCAGGATCAGCAGCCCCACCAGCACCGGCCGGACGACGACGATGAGCAGCGCCGCGATGCCCAGGCCGATCCAGAATGTGTCGCCGTCGAAGAGCGCAGTGACGTCGATCGACAGGCCGAGGACGACGAACGCGACGATCTCGGCGATGCTGGCGAGCGCCGCCGCGAACCGTTCGATCTCGCGCTTGTAGGGCGCCCGCTCGTCGCCGATGAAGATGCCGGCGATGAATACCGCGAGGTATCCCGAGCCCGCGGCCACGGTAGCCACCCCGTACAGCGCAAGGGCGAACGCCACCGTCTGCACCGGGTACAGCGCCTCGTTGGGCAGTGGCAGGCGACGCATCACCTGCAGCAGCAGCCAGCCGCCGACCAGCCCGACGACCGCCCCGACCGCCAGCTGCAGCGCGAAGTGCCCCACGCCGCTGCCCACGGCGCCCAACCCGGCACCGGACGCGCCCAGGATGCTGATCAGCAGGGCGATGCCGACCGGGTCGTTGGCCCCGGACTCGCCCTCGAGGATCGTCCCGGACGGACCGGAGATCTCGCGGCGGCCGAGCACCGAGAACACCACCGCCGGGTCGGTCGGCGCCAGCGCGGCGCCGACGATCAACGCCGTGCGCCACTCGAAGCCGAACAGGTAGTGCGCGCCGAGCGCGAGCGCCGCGGAAGTGACGACGGTGCCTGCAACCCCGATCCACGCAACACTGCCCGCCGCCGGGCGCATCCGTTCCCATCCGATGTGCATGCCGCCGTCGAACAGGATGATCACCAGTGCGACGGTGACGATCCGCTGGTTGTCGACGACGCTCAACGAGCCGAGATCAGCGAAGACGTTCGAGGCCACCGCGGCGACGATCAGGAACAGCGCCGGCGCCGGGATGTGCAACCGCTCGGCGACCCGGTTCGAGCCGACCAACAACAGCAGGGCGACAGCCAGGATCAGGATGACCTCGGCGAACGGAATCAGGTCGTCCATCGTCGGCAGCACTCCTCGCGTCAGGCGGCCCTCGTTCGGGCAGGCGGCAGGTCGATGCCGACCAGGCTTCCCGGCGCTCCGTCAGTCAGCCTACGCAAAGTTGTTGGGATTCCCTGGTCCGCAACCCCGCGATCGACCCAGATCCGGGCTTCAGAGGCGCCTCAGCTCGACACGGCTGCTAACATTTGTTTAACGCGAGGTGTGAGTGGCTAAGGCGTCCCGAGGAAGCGAGATGCCGATGCCGGACCGAGCAGCACTGGCGTTCCCTAGATCACGACTGCGCGCTGCTCGTCGTTCGGCTGAGGTCGGGATTCAGCACGATCTGCCGGCGCTGGGTAGCGCGGCGTCGCACCACGTCGACGTGCGCGTGCACGGCGCCATCTCTCTTGCGATCGGCGCGCTGGCCACGATTGTTGGGCCGGTCGCCGACGTCCACCACGTCGGTTTCATCGTCGTTGTCGGACTGCTGACCTGCGTCGTAGGCGTCGTGCATCTGCTGGTCGAGCCAAGCCGCATTTCGCAGCGGGCGCTGATGGTCGGCCATCTGCTGGCGGTCATCGGCGTGGTGACGTGCGCGGCTGCCAGCGGACACGGGATGGACCTGAGCGCCGGACCGATCTTGATCGTCATCGCGATCATTAACGCGGCCTGTTTTCGGACCAGTCGCGAGACCTGGCGGCTGTTGATCTGGTCGTTGGCCTGGTACGGCGGAGTGTTGGCCTTCACCATCAGCGCAGCCCGAACGACCGGCGCAGTCTGCCTGCTCGCCGCGACCCTGCTGCCGATTGCCATCACCCTGACCTGGCTCCGCGGCCGCATCGACTTGCTTGTTGCCGAGTTGCGGCGCCTCGCTGATCATGACGTGCTGACCGGACTGCTGAACCGCGAGGGCCTGCGGCGACGGGCGGCCGACGTCTCCAGCACTGCAGCAGCGGCCGGAGACGGCCACGATGGCCTCGCCCTGATGCTGCTGGACGTCGACCGGTTCAAGGTCCTCAACGACACGAACGGCCACCCGGCCGGCGATGCTGCGCTTGCCTGGTTGGGCGACCAACTCAGGGCTTCCGTGCGCGAGCCGGCGATCGTGGCCCGCTACGGCGGCGAGGAATTCATCGTGCTGCTTCCAGTCGATTCGGTCACGACCGCGGCCGCTCGCGCCGAAGAGATCCGCCGGACCGTCGAATCAGCGAGTCGTAGTCAGCCGTCCGCGATGACCGTCAGCATCGGAGTCAGCGTCGGCCGGCACGACGAACAGTTCGCCGACCTCTACGTACGTGCGGACCTCGCGCTGTACGCCGCGAAGCACAACGGACGCAACCGGATCGAAATGCAGACCGTCGAGCGGGTCCACGCGGCCTGACACCGACCGGCGTGGAGCCCGCGCCTTCACGTCAGCCTCGTGCTTGGTCCAGTTGATCCAGGATCGCGTTCGCGGCCTGGTCGGGGGTCTGCTCGCCTGCGCGCACCGCCTGCTCCGCGGCGCGGACCGCTTCGCGCACGCCGGCCGCCGTCAACCGGGCCAGCAGCCGGTCGCGCACCATGGCCCGTGTCCACTGCACCATCTGTTCACGGCGCTTCGCCTCGAGGCCGCCGTGGGCGTCGAGCCAGTCGCGGTGCCGGTTGACGTGCTTCCACACCCGATCGAGGTTCACGTTGTGCAGCCCCGAACAGGTGACGACGGGGGCCTGCCAGTCGTCGTCGGCGCCGCGCAGCAACCGCAGGGCGCCGGACAGTTCGCGGGCGGCGCGCTCGGAGCCGTCCTCGTGTTCCTCGTCGGCCTTGTTCACCGCGATGACGTCGGCCAGCTCGAGGATGCCGCGCTTCATGCCCTGCAGGGAGTCGCCCGTGCGGGCGAGGGTCAGGAACAGGAACGTATCGACCATCTCGGCGACCACGTACTCCGACTGCCCCACCCCGACGGTCTCGACGAGCACCACGTCGTAACCGGCGGCCTCCATCACCAGCATCGTCTCGCGGGTCGCCTTCGCGACCCCGCCCAAGGTGCCCGCGCTCGGTGACGGCCGGACGAAGGCGTCGTCGCTGATCGCGAGCCGCCCCATCCGCGTCTTGTCACCGAGGATCGAGCCGCCCGTCCGGCCCGATGACGGGTCGACGGCGAGCACCGCGACCCGATGCCCGTCGCCGATCAGGTTGCTGCCGAGTTGGTCGATGAACGTCGATTTCCCGACGCCCGGCACGCCGCTGATGCCGATGCGCTGCACCGATCGGGTGCCGTTGCCGGTGTCGGGCAGCAGCTCGGCGAGCAGCTGCTGGGCCTGCTTCTGGTGGTCGGCACGCCGGGACTCCACGAGCGTGATGGCGCGCGCGATCGCTGACCGCGTCCCGGAGCGCACACCGTCGGCCAGGTCGTCGGTCGCGGTCATCTCAGCTGGCGTGCGACAGCTGCTCGGTGAGCTTGTCGAGGATCTCGATCGCGGACTTCGCAATCACCGTGCCGGGCGGGTAGATCGCCGCTGCGCCGGCTTCGCGCAACGCCGCGAAGTCACCCGGCGGGATGACGCCCCCGACGATGATCATGATGTCACCGCGCCCCTGCTCCGCGAGCTCGTCGCGCAGCTCGGGCACCAGCGTCAGGTGCCCCGCGGCGAGCGAGTTGACGCCGACGACATGCACGTCGGCCTCGACCGCTTGCCGGGCGACCTCGGCGGGGGTCTGGAACAACGGGCCCACATCGACGTCGAAGCCGAGGTCGGCGTAGGCCGTCGACAGCACCTTCTGCCCACGGTCGTGCCCGTCCTGGCCCATTTTCGCCATCAGAATGCGCGGACGCCGGCCCTGTGCCTCCGCGAACTCGTCCGCTGCCGCGCGGGCCTGGCTAATCAGATCCACGGTGCCTCCAGCCCCAGCTTCGCCCAGGTACACCCCGCTGATCGTGCGGATCGTCGCCCGGTGCCGCCCGTACACCGCCTCCAACGCGTCGCTGATCTCACCGACCGTCGCCTTGGCCCGCGCGGCGTCGATCGCCAGCTCGAGCAGGTTGCCGTTGTCCTTCGACCCGGCCGCGTTGGTCAACTTCTCGAGCGAGGCCTGGACGTCGTCGTCGTCGCGCTCGTCCCGCAGCCGCTGCAGCTTCTCGGCCTGCTCACGACGGACGTTGGCGTTGTCGACCTTCAGGACGTCGAGTTCGTCCTCGGTGTCGAGCCGGTACTTGTTGACACCGATGAGCGGTTGCCGCCCGGAGTCGATGCGGGCCTGGGTGCGGGCCGCGGCCTCTTCGATGCGCATCTTGGGCAGGCCCTCGTCGATGGCGCGGGCCATGCCGCCGGCCTGCTCGACCTCGGTGATGTGTCCCCACGCGCGTCGCGCGAGGTCGTAGGTCAGCTTCTCGACGTACGCCGAGCCGCCCCACGGGTCGATGACGCGGGTGGTGCCGGACTCCTGCTGCAGCAGGATCTGCGTGTTGCGGGCGATGCGGGCGCTGAAGTCGGTGGGCAGCGCCAGCGCCTCGTCCAACGCGTTGGTGTGCAGGCTCTGGGTGTGGCCCTGCGTCGCGGCCATCGCCTCGACGCACGTGCGGATGACGTTGTTGAACACGTCCTGCGCGGTCAGCGACCAGCCCGAGGTCTGCGAATGCGTCCGGAGCGACAGCGACTTGGCGCTCTGCGGGTCGAACTGCTTGACCAGCTTGGCCCAGAGCAGCCGCCCGGCCCGCAGCTTCGCGACCTCCATGAAGAAGTTCATCCCGATGGCCCAGAAGAACGACAGCCGCGGCGCGAACTTGTCGATGGACAAGCCTGCGTCGAGCCCGGCCCGGATGTACTCGACGCCGTCGGCCAGCGTGTAGGCCAGCTCGAGGTCAGCCGTGGCTCCGGCCTCCTGGATGTGGTAGCCGGAGATCGAGATCGAGTTGTACTTCGGCATCCGCTGCGAGGTGAACTCGAAGATGTCGCTGATGATGCGCATCGACGGGTTGGGTGGATAGATGTAGGTGTTGCGGACCATGAACTCTTTGAGGATGTCGTTCTGGATCGTTCCCGAGAGCTGCTCCGGCGCGACACCCTGCTCCTCGGCCGCCACCACGTACAGCGCGAGCACCGGCAGCACGGCGCCGTTCATCGTCATCGACACCGACATCCGGTCGAGCGGGATGCCGTCGAAGAGTTGCCGCATGTCGTAGATCGAGTCGATGGCTACGCCGGCCATACCGACGTCACCCACCACGCGCGGATTGTCGCTGTCGTAGCCACGGTGCGTCGGTAGGTCGAAGGCGATCGACAGACCCTTCTGACCCATCGCCAGATTGCGTCGGTAGAAGGCGTTGGACTCGACGGCGGTCGAGAAGCCGGCGTACTGACGGATCGTCCACGGCTGGTTGACGTACATCGTCGGATACGGCCCGCGCAGGAACGGGGCAAGTCCCGGGAAGGTGTGCAGCGTGTCCAGGTCGGCGAGGTCGGAGTCGGTGTAGACGGGCGGGACGGCGATGCCCTCCGGCGTCTGCCAGGTGGGCACGTCGGTGGTCCCTGCAGCGTTCGGCGCCGCCACGGTCCGGCCCAGTGTGGCCTCCGAGAAGTCGGGAATCGCCATTAGTTCACTCCCAACATCTCGACGGTGCTACGCAGGACGGCCAGCGCATCACACCCGACGTGGACGTACCCGTCCACACCGTCGGTCTCATGCTTGCCCGCAAGCCAGAGCTGGGTGGCGCCGGCCTCGCGCAGTGCAGCTGCCGCGGGAGCTGCCGCCTCGGTGTAGATCTTGTCCGTCGAACACAGGCAGGCGACCGTCGTGCCGCTGTCGCGGAACGCCGCGACGAGCTCGTCGGTGTTGCCGGCCGCGGTGACGCATTCCAGGCCGGCGGACTGGAAGAGGTTGGCCGCGAATCCGGACCGCCCTGCCGACGCGGCCAGCGACCCGAGGCCGGCCAGGAACACCTTCGGCCGCTGGCCGGAGTGCTCGGCCCATTCATCAGTCAGGTCGCGCAGCTCCTCGAAGTCCTGCGCGTAGCGCAGCGCCGGCAGCAGGGCCGCCGATCGATCGACGGCGGGCGCGGCGGCGCGCTCGACGGACGGCTCGCCGACGAACGCAAACTCGGTGACGCCGGTGATAGGCGCGCGGCGGTGCGCGATGTCGTCGGCGCGCTGCTCCTGGGTGGCGTTGAGCAGGTCGGCGAGCGTGCCGTCGTCCAAGGCGGCGAGCGCGCCGCCGGCCCTCTCCAGGTCGGTGAACACCGTCCACGCCTTCTCGGCGAGCTCATCGGTGAGAGCCTCGACGAACCACGATCCGCCGGCGGCGTCGAGCACGCGGGCCAGGCTGGACTCGTCGTGCAGGACGGCCTGGGTGTTGCGGGCGATGCGCCGGCTGAAGTCGTCGGGCAGACCGATCGCGGCGTCGAAGGGCAGGACGGTGACGGCGGCCGCGCCGCCGATCGCCGCGGCAAAGCAGCCGATCGTGCCGCGCAGCAGGTTCACCCACGGGTCGCGCTGGGTGAGCATCGCCGCGGAGGTCACCGCATGCTGGTGCTGCCCGGGGCGGTCGTCGCCGGCCCCGCTCAGCTCGGCGATGCGGTCCCAGATCCGCCGGGCGGCGCGCAGCTTGGCGATGGACGGAAATTGCTCGGCCGTCACGGCGTAGCGGAACTCGATCGCGACGAGCGCGTCGTCGACCGACAACCCGCCGTCGACCAGCGCGCGCAGGTAGGCGACACCCACCGAGGCGGCAACGCCGAGTTCCTGCGCGTCGCTGGCGCCGGCCTCGTGGTAGACCGTCGCGTCGACCGTGGCGATGTGTAGCCTTGGCGCCCTTTTGCTCTGCTCAACCAGAGTGAGCAACAGGCTCAGGTCAGCCGGCGCGCCGGTCCGCGCCCGCAACCCGATCGGGTCGGCGCCCAGCGAGCCGGCGAGGTCGCCCCGGTCGACGCCGCGTTGCTCAGCCAGACTGAGCAGAGCAAAAGCGGCGCGTTCGGTATCCCCGCCGGCGTCGAGCACGATCGGGGCGAGGTCGAGGTAGACCCCGTCCAGGACGGCGGGCAGGTCGTCGACGGCGATGCCGGCGTCACCCAGGACGAGCCAGAGCGAGGTCGCGCCACGCTCGAGGTCCTCGAGCACCGCGCGCGACGTGCGGGCGGCATCGGGGTCGGCGTGCCGGGCGCGGACGTCCCAACCGCCGGCCGCGGCACCATCTTCGCTGGCTCCGCGGACGAACGGCGGATGACCGGGCCGGCCGTCCTCGGCGAGCGAATGCGTGTCTTCAGCGGTGTAGAGCGGGCGGATGATGATGCCGTCGTAGGTGGTGAACGACAGCTCGGCGACCGGATCGGCATCTGCAGGGACGCCCGACTTGGCGAGCACCGCGGACACTGCGGCCCGCCACTGCTCGAGGTCCGCGGCCGGGAAGTCCGCAGCGAGCGACAGCGAGTCGGGTTCGGGCGGCGGCTCGGGCTCGGCGGACATGGCCCTGATCGTAGGCAGCCGGGCGAGCCGCCGCGTGACCAAGGTGGTCGATCTCTCGCCGGCCGGTCAGCCGAGGAGCAGGACCGCGTAGCAGGCGAGCCAGTGCTCCGTCATCCACCCGCCACCTACGACAGCCGGCAGCGACGCCGCGGCGTGTCGGTTACGCGCCGTCCGCAGCACCGCCCGCCGCGGGTCGCCGTCGCTCAGGTGCTCGGCCAGCAGGCCGAAGGCGTAGGCGCGATACAGGTTCAACCCGTGCAGGTGCGCGCCCTGGCCGTCTTCGGGATCAGTGACGAGAACGGGCGTGAACAGCGACTCGGGCACGCCGTCGGCCAACCCGGGCAGGAACAGCGACAGCCACTGCGGGAACGCCTCGGCGGGGCGACCGATCGCGGCCAACAGCTCGGCCTCGGCCAGGGCCGGCGACAGGAAGTCGTCCTGGCTCGGTTCCCAGTTGGCCGGGTACTCGACGTCGGAGGCGAACCAGCGCACGGCGGCCTCGGAGATGGCGTCGAGAAGTACGGAGTCCCCCGCTGCAGCTCGACGCCGCGCCCAGGGCAAGGCTCGGGAGAGCGCGAAGGCGGAATTCGCGTGGGCGCCGCCACGGTGCGGATAGGCCGAGCGCGGCAACCAGTCCACGAAGCCGGTCACGATGACATCGACGAGAGGCGTGAGGTTCGCAGACCACCGGGCCGCGTCGTCGTCGTCCCAGTCGGCGAGCTCGTCGGCCAGGGTCAGCACCCACCCCCAGCCGTAGGGCCGTTCCCACCCCGCGCGTTCGGCCAGGTAGCGCGCCTCGACCTCGAGGGCATCGGCGCGCAGGTGCTCGTCGAGAGCGGCGCGGACCTCGGCGGCGGGCACCGCTCCCGGGCAGACCCGCAGCATTCGCACGAGGGCCCAGTGCATCTCGACGGCGGAGTGCCAGTCGTAGCAGCCGTAGAACGCCGGGTGCGCCTCCCGCGGCGTCGGCCGGTCATCGGGGCCGAGGAGCGCGTGCCGCATCCCGTTCGGGTACTCACGCCGCACGGCGGCGACGGCGGCCTCGGCGTACCCGGCCGCGACGTCGGCCAAGCCGGGAAGGGTCATTGGTCAGACCGTGGTGCGGGCGCCGCCGTCGAGCCCGAAGAGCGGAGCCAGCCCGGCGATGGCCACGGTTCGCATGGCCGAGGGCGGTACGGACTCGAGGACGAGTTGCTTGCCGGTGTTCTCGGTGGCGTTGCGCAGCTCGATCCAGCAGCCCAGGCCCGTCGAGTCCAGGAACGACAACCCCGCGAGGTCGAGGACCAGGGTCGTGCAGGTCGGATCGTTGAGCGCAGGCTGCGCGGCCTCGCGCAGCTGGGGCACGGTGGCGAGGTCGAGCTCACCTTCCAACGACACGATCAAACGGTCGGCATCGCGGCGCGTACTCAACGTCAACGAACTCACTCCACTACTCTGTCACAGCACCGGGCGCGCGGGAATGCGAACGCGCGACGCGCGCTGACCCGGCGGCACGGAACGCTTCAACCGAGAGGCGAGGTAGCGATGTCGGCCATTGAGCGCGAATTCGTCGGTGCCGCGACCGCTCCCTCTGACGCACGGCTGTTCGCGAGGCAGGCCCTGCTCGATCTCGTCGGGCACGACGTCGCCGGCGGAATGCTGGGCGGGGACGTCGAGCTGATCGTCAGTGAACTGGTCACCAACTCGGTTCGAGCCGCAAGCCCGATCGTGCATGTCGCCCTGTCGCTGAGCGAGGCAAAGCTCCTGGTCAGCGTTGGCGACGAGGCCGCCGGGTGGCCCGAGCAACGCGAGGCCGGCATTCACGACACCGGCGGCCGCGGGTTGCCGCTCGTCAGCGCCATCAGCTCCTCATGGGGTGTGCGAATGCTCGAGACGGGCAAGACGGTCTGGGCCGAGCTCGACGTTCCTGATTGACCCCGCTCTCAGCGGATTCCTCTTCCGGTCACCGTGAGCTCGTGGGCGTGGCGACAACTGTCGTGGGGGTTGGCGAACACCAGCCGAGGAGCCCCCATGACGCGCACCGCATACCCGCCCCGCCCGGACTTCATCGAGTCGATGCGCCGGACCCTCGTCGCCCAGCGGGACTTCCGCCGCGAGCAGCTCGCCCACCTCGATCGCCAGCGCGACGGGCGGGCCCTGTCCGGCGCGCACCGCGAGGTGTACGTGTCGCTGGCCGTCGGCGCCCGGATCGCCCTGCAGGACGCGCAGTCCGCGCTGTGGCGCATCGAGCACGGTCGCTTCGGGCTGTGCGTGCGGTGCGGTGACGAACTCGATCTCGAGGTGCTCGAGACGCTGCCGCAGACCGCGCGCTGTCTCGCCTGCCAGCGGACCGCCCTGGACTCCGAAGAGGCTCGCGCACAGCCCACCTTGCAGGGGTAGCAGCGGCAGGTACCCCTGTAGCGTCGCCGGGTGTGACCGACCTCCGCACTGATCCTGCTGGTGCCGCACAGGCCGCCGCGGCCGTGCTCGCCGAACGCACCGGCGTCGCCCGCCACGACCTGGCGATCGTCCTGGGCTCGGGGTGGGTCCCCGCGGTCGACGTGCTGGGCGAGACCATCGCCGACTTCCCGGTCACCGACCTGCCGGGCTTCCTGCCGCCCGCCGTCGAGGGCCACGCGGGACGGATCCGTTCGCTCGACGTGGGCGGCAAGCGGGTGCTGGCTTTCCTCGGCCGTACACATCTCTACGAAGGCCGCGGCGTCGAACCGGTCGTGCACGGCGTCCGGGTGGCGGCCGCCGTCGGCTGCTCGACGATCGTGCTGACCAATGCCTGCGGTTGCCTCAAGCAGGGCATCGCCGTCGGCGACCCGGTGCTGATCAGCGACCACCTCAACTTCACCGGGCGCACCGGACTCGTCGGCCCGCGTTTCGTCGACCTCACCGACGTCTACGCCCGGCGGCTGCGCGACCTCGTCCACGAGATCGACCCGTCGATCGTCGAGGGGGTCTACGCGCAATTCCCCGGCCCACAGTACGAGACACCCGCCGAGGTGCGGATGGCCGGGATCCTGGGCGCCGATCTCGTGGGCATGTCGACAGTGCTCGAGGCCGTCGCTGCGCACGCCGAAGGTTGCGAGGTACTCGGGATCTCGCTGGTCACCAACCTGGCCGCCGGGTTGGGCGACCCGCTCGACCACGAGGAGGTGCTGGCCGTCGGTACGGCGTCGGCCACCCGCATGGGCGAGCTGCTCGGACAGGTCATCCCACG
Source organism: uncultured Jatrophihabitans sp. (assembly GCF_964244045.1). Lineage (NCBI taxonomy): Bacteria > Bacillati > Actinomycetota > Actinomycetes > Jatrophihabitantales > Jatrophihabitantaceae > Jatrophihabitans > uncultured Jatrophihabitans sp. The sequence goes on from NZ_CAXTHK010000001.1 coordinate 197,120, forward strand.
CATATGAGCCCGGTGTTGCTCACCGGCGCGGCGGGCCGCATCGGTACCGCGCTGCGTTCACGACTCCCCGATTTGGGATGGGACGTCCGCAGCTTCGACCGCGTTGCCGTACCCGGGGGCATGGTCGGCGATCTGTCGTCGGACGCTGACCTCGACGCTGCCGTGGCGGGCGTCTCCGCGATCGTGCATCTGGCCGGTCAACCGAACGAGGCCCCCTGGCCGGTGATCAGGGACGCGAACATCGACGGGCTGGTGCGGCTGTTCGAAGCGGCCCGGCGCGCCGGCGTGCCGCGCGTCGTATTCGCTTCGTCGAACCACGCGACCGGTTTCACACCGGTGACCGCCGAACTCGGCGTCGACGGCCCGAACCGTCCGGACACCCTGTACGGAGTCAGCAAAGTATTTGGCGAGGCCCTCGGGCGCTACTACGTCGACCGCTACGACATGCAGGTCGCCTGCCTGCGCATCGGCACGTTCGCCGACCGGCCCGACGACATGCGCACGCTGTCGACGTGGCTGTCGCCCGACGACTCGGCTCGGCTCGTCGACGCCTGCCTGCGCTCGCCCGATCTGACGTACTCGGTGGTATGGGGCATCTCGGCCAACACCCGCCGGACATGGAGTCTCGACTCGGCGTACGCCCTGGGGTACCGCCCGCAGGACGACGCGGAGGCGTACGCCGGTTCGCTTGCCCGGCCCGAACCCGACCCTTCCGACGGCCTGGTGGGTGGCGGTTTCACCGGTCCTGGTTTCGGGCTGGACGAGGTGGCGGCCAGGTCATGACCTTTTCCATCGAGGACATCCGAGCCTGGATCGCTGACGACGTCGACCCTGCGGCGGCGGCCGAGCTGCAGGTCCTGCTGGACACGGGCGCCGACTCCGAACAGGCAGCGACTGAGCTCGCCGACCGGTTCAGCGGGCCGCTCGTCTTCGGCACGGCCGGGTTACGCGGCCCGCTGCGAGCCGGGCCCAACGGCATGAACCGCACCGTTGTACGCCGCGCTGCCGCGGGCCTGGCCGCCTGGCTCGTCGCGCACGGCGGTCCGGGTCGAGCGGTCGTGATCGGCTACGACGCGCGCTACGGCTCGCTGGACTTCGCGCGCGACTCGGCCGCGATCCTTGCTGCCGCCGGTTTCGAGGCGCAGTTGCTGCCGCGCGTGCTGCCGACGCCGGTGCTGGCGTTCGCGGTCCGCCAGCTGGGTGCGGCCGCCGGCGTCATGGTCACCGCCTCGCACAATCCGCCCCGGGACAACGGCTACAAGGTCTACGCCGCCGACGGTGCCCAGATCGTGCCGCCGGCTGACCGCGAGATCGAGGCCGCGATCCGCGCCGTCGGTCCGTCCCGCGACGTCCCGCTCGACCCGGACAGCGTGCTCGTGCTGGACGAGGCCATCGTGGCGTCCTACGTCGCCGCGGTCACCGCGCTGGTGCCCGAAGGTCCCCGCGAACTGCGCATCGTGCACACGGCGCTGCACGGGGTCGGTACCGAGACGGTGCGCGCGGTGTTGGATTCGGCCGGCTTCACCGACTTCCTGCCGGTGCCCGAGCAGGAGTTGCCCGACCCCGAATTCCCCACCGTCACCTTCCCGAATCCCGAGGAGCCCGGCGCACTCGACCTCGCCCTGGCCCTGGCCCGCGACCACAACGCCGACATCGTGCTGGCCAACGACCCGGATGCAGACCGCTGCGCCGTTGCAGTGCCCGGCCCCGACGGCTGGCGGATGCTGCGCGGCGACGAGGTCGGCGTCCTGCTGGCCGACGCGCTGCTGCGCGACGGCATCCGCGGGACGTATGCGACCACCATCGTCTCGTCGGCGATGCTCGGTGCGCTCGCGGGACGCCACGGCGTCGGCTACGTCGAGACGCTGACCGGTTTCAAATGGATCGTCCGAGCCGCGCCGGATCTCGTGTTCGGCTACGAGGAAGCACTGGGGTACGCGGTGGCGCCCGGACTCGTCCGCGACAAGGACGGCATCAGCGCGGCGCTGCGGGTAGCCGTCCTGGCCGCAACCTTGAAGCGGGACGGCTCGTCGCTGCTCGCCCGGCTCGACGAGCTCGCAGCGGAGTACGGCCGATTCGCCACTGATCAGGTTTCTGTCCGCGTCGAGGACCTGGCAGACATCAGCGACACCATGCAGCGCCTGCGCGCCGAGCCACCGGCGACCCTGCTGGGCGCACCGGCGAGCGTCGAGGACCTGCTGCCGGCCACCGACGGGCTGCGCTGGCGCGGCGAGGGCACCCGGGTGGTGATCCGCCCGTCCGGCACCGAACCGAAGCTCAAGGCTTACCTGGAGGTCGTGGAACCCAGCGGATCGGCCGACACCGCCCGCGCCACACTGGCCCGGCTGCGGGCCGAGGTCGAGACCGCCTTACGACTCTGACCCGCTCAGCTGGTGGGGACGAGGCCGCCGGTGCGCCACGTCGACCAGTTCACGTTCCAGTCGCCGTAGCCGGCGCCCAGGGTCATGGCGGGGCCGTTGGCATTCGGATAGATCACGACGTCGCCGATGCCCAGGAACCCGTACAGCTTCTGTGCGTCCGTGGGCAGCAGGTTGGTGCAGCCGTTGGACGAGTCCCGGCCGTCGTCGATGTTGGCGATGTTCCATGGGGCGGAGTGCAGGTACTCGCCGCCGTAGGTCAGACGCTGCGTCCACTTGATGCCGCACTCGGAGTACCCCGGGCCGCTCATGCAGATCGAGCGGCCTTTCTCCATGATCACCTTCGTGCCACGGGTGGTTGGCGTGCTCGAGGCGCCCAGCGACACCGGGAAGGTGCCGTACTTCTTGCCGTTGTCCGTAACGGTCATCCGGTGCGTCGAGTCGTCGACGGTCGAGACGATGCGGTCGTGGGTGCGGAAGTCGAGCGCCAGGCTGTTGTCGTACGACAGCCCCGTCCCGGCGGACAGCCCCTCGACCGGGATGGCCACATGGATCCTGGAGTTGGCGGGCCAGTAGTTCTCGAGGCGGAAGTGGCCCTCGATCGGGTAGCCCTTGTTGGCTGAGGAGTACTCGAAGTACCAGGCGCCCGTGGCGGGCTTGCCGTCGACGGTGACCGTCGTGGCGTCCTGCAGCGGCTTCGCGTTCTTGATCTTCTTCGAGAAGAAGGCGATGACCGGCATGCCCACGCCGTAGTCCGAGCCGTCGGAATTCAGCAACTTCACGTGCACCGCGGTATCCCGGCCCGGGCCGGCGAGGGCGGCGGCCGAACTCGACGCAGCCGGGGCCGACGCGAGTGCACTCGGGGCCGCTGAGGGACCTGCGAGTCGCCGGTGCCCGTCATCGGAGCCGGACGAGATGAAGGCCACGGTCAGCACGAGCGCGAGGACGGCCGCGGCGGCGACGAGCGGTGCACCCACCCGCACCCAGCGCCGGTGTGCCGGGGCCGCCAGCTCGTCGGCGAAGCGGGGTGGCGGCGCCTGGGTGTGCTCACCGAAGGCGCCGCGGGCCTGGGCGTCGAACGCGTCGGAGAGCAGCCGCCCGAGCTCGTCGTCACGCATCGAAGTCACCGCCGCTTAGGACGCGATGCAGGGTGGCCAACCCACGGCTGGCGGCCGATTTCACCGAACCGGGCGAGATGTTGAGCGCCGCGGCGATCTCGCGCTCGGACAACCCTGACCAGTACCGCAGCACCAGCACTTCCCGCTGGTGGCGCGGCAGGGCCTTGACCGCCCGCAGCGCCGCACGGTGCTCGTCTCGCAGCAGGACGTCGTGATCGGCGCCGGCCGTGCTCTCGGGCTCGGCCACCTTGAGGTGCTTGCGGGCCACCTGCCGGCGGCGGATGACCGAGCGTGACAGGTTCACCACGCTCGCACGCAGGTAACCCAGGGCGGCGTCGGGGTCGCGCAGCGAATCGGTCTTGCGGTACAGCGCTACGAAGGCGTCCTGAACGACGTCCTCGGCGCTGGCAACGTCGTCGACAAGCAGGACGGCCATCCGCACCAGGTAGCTCCAGTGGGCGTTGTAGAGCCCGTGCAGATCGACGGGGTCGGCGGACCCTGCCGACCGACCGGTCAGCCCCGCCGCACGCTCCTCCGCCTCCACCGGCGTCAACACTGCCACACGGGATGGACGTCAGCCGGGCCCACGAGGTTGCCTCTTCTGCGCACTGTGATCCGGGCCGCTACTGCGTCGCCGACGGGGCAGGATGGGCGCATGCAGCCCGTCACCCCAGGACCCGGCCAGGAGTCGGTATGGGACTACCCGCGCCCGCCGGCCTGCGTCGCCTCCGACCGGCACGTCGTCGTGCGACTCGGCGAGACCCTCATCGCCGACACCACCGCTGCCTACCGGGTGCTCGAGACGAGCCACCCGCCGACCTGGTACCTGCCGCGATCGTCGGTCGTCGACGGGTTGCTGACGCCGTCACGGGCCCGCTCGACGTTCTGCGAATGGAAGGGCGACGCGACCTATTGGGACGTCCTGGGCCACGAGGGTGCGATGTGGTCCTACGAGCACCCGACGCCCGGCTTCACCGCAATCACCGGCTACGTCACCTGCTACCCGTCGGCATTCGAATGTTTCGTCGACGACGAGCGGGTGCGCCCGCAGGAGGGCGGCTTCTACGGCGGTTGGATCACCGACGACGTCGTCGGCCCGTTCAAAGGCGGACCGGGGACATGGGGTTGGTGAGATCGGCGCTCGCGGGGCTGCTGGCTCTCATCCTGTTGGGTGCCGGCTGCGCGTCGGCCGCGCCGCCGACGCGGTCGGCGACGAAGGTCAGGCACCTGCCGCCCGTCGCCGCGATTGCCGACTACCAGCTCGGGGGGTCCTACCGACCGGCGAAGGACGTGCGCATCGTCGATCGCGACCGCACTTCCTCGCCCGCGCGCGGCCGGTACAACATCTGCTACCTCAACGCCTTCCAGACCCAGCCGGAGGAGAACGGTTTCTGGCGGGCGAAGCACCGGTCGCTGCTGCTCAGGGTGCGCGGCCACTACGTCCAGGACCCCGGCTGGCCGGGTGAGTACCTGCTCGACACGTCCACAGCGGCGAAGCGCAGCGCGCTGATCAAGGTCGTCGGCAGCTGGATCGACGGCTGCGCCCCTAAGGGGTTCGCTGCGGTCGAGCCGGACAACCTGGATTCGTGGACGCGGCAGGGCGTGCGCGGCGCGATCACCCGGGCCGACAACGTCGCCTTCGCGCGGCTGTTGATCGCCCGGGCCCACGCCCGCGGGCTCGCCATCGCGCAGAAGAACACCGCGGGTCTGGACGGGGTGAGAATCGGCTTCGACTTCGCGGTGGCCGAGGAGTGCCAGGTGTACCGCGAGTGCGGCGCGTACAAGAAGTTCTTCGGGCGCCACGTGATCGAGATCGAGTACACCGACAACCCGCGCTCGGCCTGGACAACTGCCTGCCGGTTACGGCACGGCAAGATCTCGATCATCCTGCGCGACCGCGACGTCGTCCCCCGCGGCGCCCGGGGGTACCGCTACGCGCACTGCTGACCCCCCTCCTGTGATCAACAGCGCCGAACCGTCGACAGCCAACGTTTCAGCGCTGTTGATCACCAGGGGGAAGGGGCGCTAGCGGGGTCCGAACTGCCGATCGCCGGCGTCGCCGAGACCGGGCACGATGTAGGCGTTCTCGTTCAGCCGCTCGTCGACGCTGGCCGTGAAAAGCCGCAGGTCGAGACCTGATTCGTCGAGGGCTCGGACGCCGTCCGGGGCGGTCAGGGCGCAGACGACGGTGAGATCGGTGGCGCCGCGCGTCGCCAGCAGCCGCAGCGAGTGCAGCAGCGAACCGCCCGTCGCCAGCATCGGGTCCAGGACGATCACCGGCCGCCCGGCCAAGGAGTCGGGCAGCGAAGCCATGTAGGCGTGCGGCTCATGCGTCTGCTCATCGCGCGCGACACCGACGAAGCCCATCTGCGACTCAGGCAACAGGTTGAACGCCGCCTCGGCCATGCCCAGCCCGGCACGCAGCACCGGCACGAGCAGCGGCGGATTGGCGATGGCCGTGCCGGTCGTCGGCGCCACCGGCGTCGTGATCGGCACATCAATGCGCTCGAAATCGCGGGTGGCCTCGTAGACCAGCAGCGTCGCCAACTCGCGCAGCGCGGCGCGGAACTCTGAGTTGGTGCTGCGTTCGTCGCGCATCACCGTTAACCGGGCCTGGACGATCGGATGGTCGACGACGGTCACGGTGGCTGCCACGGCTGAAACCCTAGTCGGGCGGCGTGCCGTCCCAACGGAGGTAGACCATCGTCGCGTCGTCCCGGAGGCGGTTGCCGGAATGCTCGATCGCGGTGCGGAGCAGGCGCCGGACAACCTCGTGCGGGGAGGCGCCGGCGGCGTGTTCCCGGGCAAGGAGGTCGGCGAGCCGGTCCTCTCCGAACGCGGCACCGTCCGGCATGAGGGAGTCCGTGACGCCGTCGGTGTACAGCAGTACGCCATCACCTGGCTGCAGGCGCAGCTCGACGATGTCGCCGACGACCGGGCCGAGTCCACCGATGCCCAAGGGCAGCCCGGGTTTCACGGCCGGCTGGGACAGGATCGAGCCGTCGCGAACGACGATCGGCACGGGGTGCCCGCAGGTCATCCAGGTCAGCGTCGTGGCGAAGGTATCGAGTCGGCCGATGATCGCAGTGGCGAAGGCGGGTAGTCCGGGGAACGTGCGGGCCGCGGCGTCGATCCTCGACGCGAGTTCGGAAAGGGTGTCCCCCGCGCGCCGGCCGTGCCGGTACGCCCCGATCAGGAGGGCGGCGAGCACGGCACTGCTCAGGCCGTGGCCCACCGTGTCCAGGACGGCGAACTCGAGGCAACCGGCATTGAAGGCGTAGTCGAAACAGTCCCCGCCGACCTCGTACGCGGGCTCGAGCAGCCCTGCGATCGTCACGCCCGCAGCGGAAAAGGCCAACGGGGGCAGCAGCGACCATTGCATCTCCGCAGCCAGTCCCATGTCCTGTCGGCGGCGCAGCAGGTGCGGCAGATCGGTGTACTGGGCGCTGGCCAGCAACAACGGGGCGGCGGCCAGACCCAGTTCGGTGACGAGGAACTCGATCTCCTCGTCCCAGCGGGACAGGGTCATCGCGAGCACGCCAAGTCGATTCGACTGCTCGCTCACCGGCACCCAGACGTGCCACCCGTCGGCACGTTCCAGGGCCAGGGCCGACGACGAGGTGAAGGCCCTGCCGACCATCGACCCGTCGAGTGAGGCGACCTCCGGCTCGCTGCCATGGACCAGGGTGTCCGGGTGCGGTGTCAGCGCGACGTTGGCGTAATCGATGAGGAACAGCACGACGTCACGGCCGCCGATACCGGTGACCGCGGTGGCCAGCGTGTCCACGAATGCGTCGGGTTGTGCCGTCTGATGCGCCAGCAACAGCCGGGTGACCGGTCTGTCTCGTGCGTCGATCGGCACAGCTGCCTCCCCGGCGCGTCGCGGGGGTCGCGGCCCGAAACGTCGAGCGTAGTCGCCATCCGGCAGGACGCGCGCGGAGGCGACCGTGACCTCCGGGCTTCTAGGATGAAGCGGTGACGGCCACCGAAGTCCTTTCCTCGGACGGCACCCGCAGCGCCGCCGACCTGCGCCGGTTCCTACAGGGGCTGCCCGGCGTCGACCAGGTCGGGGCGGAGGGGCGCGCCGCCGCGCTGGCCACCCGCAGCATCAAGACCACGGCCAAGGTCTGGGCCATCGACGCCGCGATCGGCATGGTCGACCTGACCACGCTGGAGGGATCTGACACCCCGGGCAAGGTCCGCTCGCTGTGCGTCAAGGCTGCGCACCCCGACCCGTCGGACCCGTCGTGCCCGCCCGCGGCCGCGGTGTGCGTCTACCCCGATCTTGTGGGGACCGCGGTGCATGCGCTACGCGGTTCCGACGTGCAGATCGCGTCGGTCGCGACCGCCTTCCCGTCCGGTCGGGCGTCGCTCGAGACCAAGTTGCACGACGTTCGGGACGCAGTCGCTGCCGGCGCTACCGAGATCGACATGGTCATCGACCGAGGCGCGTTCCTGGCCGGGCGCTACCAGCAGGTGTTCGACGAGATCGTCGCCACGAAGCAGGCGTGTAAGACGGCGCACCTCAAGGTGATCCTCGAGACGGGCGAGCTAGCAACTCTCGACAACGTGCGCCGCGCGTCGTGGCTGGCGCTGCTGGCCGGCGGCGACTTCATCAAGACCTCGACGGGCAAGATCAGCCCGGCCGCGACGCCGCCGGTGGCGCTGGTAATGCTCGAGGCGGTGCGCGACTTCCACACCCGGACAGGCGAGCGACGCGGCGTCAAGCTGGCCGGCGGAATCCGCACGACCAAGGAGGCGGTGCGCTACCTCGTCATGGTCAACGAGGTGGCCGGCCCCGAGTGGCTGACGCCGACACTGTTCCGCTTCGGCGCCTCCAGCCTGCTCAACGACCTTTTGCAGCAACGGCACAAGCTGACGACGGGCGCCTACGACGGCCCCGATTATGTCTCTCTGGACTGATCGATGAACCCCTTTGAATATGCCCCCGCACCCGAGGCGCGCGACATCGCCCGGCTCAGACCGAGCTACCAGAACTTCATCGACGGGCAGTTCCGCGACGGCGCGGGCGAAGCGGTCAAGACGATCAACCCGGCCGACGAGACCCCGCTCGCGGAGGTGGCCGAGGCCGGACCGTCCGACGTGGACGATGCAGTGCGCGCCGCCCGTCGTGCCTTCGACGGGCCGTGGTCTGCGATGTCGGGCGCCGAGCGCGGCAAGTACCTGTTCCGCATCGCCCGGGCGATCCAGGAGCGCGGCCGCGAGCTGGCCGTGCTCGAGTCGCTCGACAACGGCAAGCCGATCCGCGAGTCGCGCGACGTCGACATCCCGACCGCGGCGGCGCACTTCTTCTACTACGCGGGCTGGGCCGACAAGCTGGGGTACGCCGGCTTCGGCCCCTCGCCCCGCCCGATCGGCGTGGCCGGGCAGATCATCCCGTGGAACTTCCCGCTGCTGATGGCGGCGTGGAAGATCGCGCCGGCCCTGGCCACCGGCAACACGGTCGTGCTCAAGCCAGCCGAGACGACGCCATTGACCGCGCTCGTGCTCGCCGAGATCATCGCCGAGGCCGACCTGCCCCCGGGGGTGGTCAACATCCTGGCCGGCGGGCCGTCGATCGGGCAGGCGATCGTCGAGCACGGCGACGTCGACAAGATCGCCTTCACCGGCTCGACCGATGTCGGCAAGATCATTCAGCGTTCGACAGCCGGGTCGGGCAAGCGGCTGACGCTCGAGCTCGGGGGCAAGGCGGCCAACATCGTCTTCGACGACGCGCCGCTCGACCAGGCCGTCGAGGGCATCGTCAGCGGCATCTTCTTCAACCAGGGCCAGGTGTGCTGCGCCGGGTCGCGGTTACTCGTCCAGGAGTCGATTGCCGACGAGCTGATCGCTGCGTTGCAGCGGCGGCTGGGCACGCTGCGCGTAGGCGACCCGCTGGACAAGAACACCGACGTCGGAGCGATCAACTCTGCCGAGCAGCTCGCGCGCATCCGCTCGCTCGTCGACGTCGGCGAGGCGGAAGGCGCCACCCGCTGGTCACCGGCGTGTTCGCTTCCGGAGCGTGGCTACTGGTTCGCGCCGACCGTCTTCACCGATGTCTCGCCGGCGCACCGCATCGCGCGGGAGGAGATCTTCGGGCCGGTGCTGTCGGTGCTGACCTTCCGCACCCCGGACGAGGCGGTGGCCAAGGCGAACAACACGCCCTACGGGTTGTCGGCCGGCATCTGGACCGAGAAGGGCTCGCGGATCCTGGCCATCGCCAACCAGCTGCGCGCCGGGGTGGTGTGGGCGAACACCTTCAACCGCTTCGATCCGACGGCGCCGTTCGGCGGATACCAGGAGTCCGGTTTCGGTCGCGAGGGCGGTCGGCACGGTCTGGCGGGGTACCTCGATGTCTGATCGCGTGGACGTGCGCAAGACGTACAAGCTGTACCTCGGCGGGGCGTTCCCCCGCTCGGAGTCCGGCCGCTCGTACCCGGTGCACGGTCCCAACGGTGAACTGCTGGCCAACGCCGCGCAGGCATCCCGCAAGGACGTCCGCGACGCGGTGGTGGCGGCGCGATCGGCCTTTGCGAAGTGGTCGACGGCCACCGCCTACAACCGCGGGCAGATCCTGTACCGGGTCGCCGAGATGCTCGAGGGACGGCGCGCGCAGTTCGTCGACGAGGTGGTGTCGTCCGAGGGCGGCACCGCCACAGCAGCCGGTGCCCAGGTCGACGCCGCGGTCGACCGGTTCGTGCACTACGCCGGGTGGACCGACAAGTACGCGCAGGTCGTCGGCTCGACCAACCCGGTGGCCGGCCCGTACTTCACCTTCTCGATGCCCGAACCGACCGGCGTGGTGGCCGTGTTGGCGCCGCAGGACTCGTCACTGCTAGGCCTGGTGTCGGTCGTCGCGCCCGTCATCGCTATTGGCAACACCTGCGTCGTGATCGCCTCGCAGGACCGCCCACTGCCCGCCGGATCGCTGGCCGAGGCGCTGGCGACCTCCGACCTGCCCGGCGGCGTGCTCAACCTGCTGACCGGGTTCACTGCCGAGCTCGCGCCGTGGCTCGCCTCGCACCGCGACGTCAACGCGATCGACCTCACCGGCGCCGAGCCCGACGCGCGGGCCGCGCTGCAGGTCGCCGCGGCCGACAACGTCAAGCGCGTCTACGTCCCCCGCCCGACCGACTGGTCGGCCGACCCGGGGCTGTCCCGGCTCTCGGCGTTCGTCGAGACCAAGACCGTCTGGCACCCGATCGGGCTCTGATCAGCCGGACGCCCGCAGCGCCTCGAGCAGGGCGGTGCCGACCGGGACACCGAGGCCGGTGCACGGATCCCAACCGGGAGCGGCCGAGTAGGCGCCGTTCGACCCCGCGGTGATGTCACGGAAGCCCGGCGGGACCACGCCCGGAGCGGCGCCGGCGTAGATCGCCGGCTGCAGGAGACCCAACGGACGGCCCAGCGCTGCCGCAAGACGGCAGACGATACCGGCCCACAGCGGTGCCACCGCCGACGTGCCGCCGATGACGGTGTCGGTGCCGTCGACCCGCACCCGGTAACCGGTCTCGGGATCGGCGACACCGGCGACGTCCGGCACCCCGCGCCCCGCCTTGCCGCCGACGCCTGCCCGCACCGGCACGCCGGCCTTCAGCTGCCACGTCGGCACCGGGAACGTGTCGCTCACTCCGCCGCCGGTGGCACCACCGGAGCCGCCGTCGTTCCAGACGGTCTCGCTCTTGACCGACCCGTCGGCGTCGAGGTGCAGCGCGGTGCCGCCGCAGCCCAGGACGTGCGGTGACGACGCCGGGAAGTCGGCGCGCGGGGCGCTGCTCGCCTGCCCGTCGGAGGCACTGGCCGCGTCGGTGCTGCCGTTGTCACCGGCCGCCGCGGTGACCGTGACCCCCAACAGCGTGGCGTCGGCGATCGCGCGGTCCATCGCACGGCGCCCCTGCGCGCTCCACTGATCCTCGCTCTGACCCCAGCTGATGCTCATGGCGGTCGGCACCGGGTCGGCGTGCGCGGCCTGGGTGATGGCGTCGACGAAGCCGTCGTCGGTGTTGGGCGCGAAGTAGACCAGCTGCTTCGCGCCGGGGGCGATAGCGCCGGCGACCTCGATGTCGAGCAGCACCTCGCCGTCGGCCCCGTTCGGGTCCTTGCCTGCGACGTTCGACGCACCGTCGACCCCCACGGCGGTGACCGTCGGTCCGGTGATGCCGAGCTCGCCGAAGTAGGCGTCGAGGTCGGCCTGCCCGAAACCGCCGCCCAATTCGATGATCGCGATCGTCTGACCCGCCCCGTCACCGTCCGGCAGGTCGTAGGCGGCGGCCAGTTGCAGCGGCGTGTACGAGACCGACGCTGTGTGAGCCTGCGACTGCAGGAAGCGCGCCCTGGCCTGTGGGCGATCGTCGAGCCCGAGGACGGCTTCCAGCGCACCGGCCAGCGGTTGCGGGACGGACAGCTCGCCGCTGCGCCGCCGGGTTCCGGGGGTCGTGTCGGTCGTTCGGTGCAGCGACGTGCCGAACAGCTCGCTGAGCGTGCCGGCGCTGCCCCGCACCCGGAGGAGCCGGGACGCAGCGTCGGCGGACACCACCTCGGCACCGGCGGCGGTCACCGTCGCCCGAACGGCCTCGAGGTCGGCCGGGTCGGCGCCGTACCGCTCGGCCAGTTCGGCGCGGGTGAGGGGCGCGCGCGTGAAGGCGGCTTCCGGTGGCTCGGCCCGGCGGCGCAGCACAAGCGTGATCTCGATGATGGTCGCCGGGTCGAGGGGCCCGGCGAGCTCACCGGGAGCGGCGGCGGCGCGAGCGCTGCCGGGCAGGGTGGTGCGGGCGGAGCCGGCGGAAGGATCAGTCATGCACCTCATTGTGCGACCGGCACTGACGAATTGTGCGACCGGCACTGACGATTTCGACAGCCTGCACGGGCGGTAAGTTCGCGGACATGACGAGCCAAGCTGCGTCCATCGTGCCGATCACCCTCACCGTCGACGACCGCACCGGGCTGACCCTGTACGCCCCGCCGTGGGAGGACGAGGACGGCGAGGAGTGGCAGGGCTTCCTGGGCGACGGACGCAAGATCCTGCTGTATCCGAGCACCGAGGAACTCGCCGCCTTCATCGCCACCGGCGAGGAGAACGACCTGTCCGACCACCCCGGTTACGGCCAGGTCCTCAAAGCCACGCCCGATGAGCTGAAACCGAGCCCCGAAAATCACTACGACCTGGATCAGGTCTACGAGTGGGCCGGCGGTGAGCCCGATCCGGTGCACGTCAGCGCACTGGCCGACGTCGTCGACATGGTGACCCGCATCGCCGACTGCTGCGACGACGGCGCGTTGCGGCGTCTGCTCGAGGGCACGCCCGCCTATGCCGAGCTGGTCGACGAGGACAACTCCTACCAGGGCAAGGACGGCCGTAAGCGCTGGAACGAGTTGGGCGACACCATCGCCGAGTCGTGGGAGCGCGCCATCAAGCGGGCGTCCGACTGGCTCGAGTGGGTCGGGGACTTCAGCGAGACCGAGTTCGACGCTGACGACTCGGTGTGGGAGCGGGTGGGCGCGGAACCGATCGCCATCCGCATCGGCGACGAGACCTACCTGACCGTCCGGGCCGAGATCCCGATCGACCCGGACACCGACGAGGTCGAGATGGCCTTCCTGGGCTCGGACGGTACGGTGTCCGTCTTCCATGAGGTCACCGACCTTGCCCGCTTCTGCCGCGAGGCCACCGGCCACCGGTTGCACAAGCTCGAGTGGTGGGACGAGCTCGCCGAGCTCGACGACGAGGACTTCACCCCGGACGAGGACGCCACCTTCGACCTGCGCAAGCCGTCCGGACCCGGCACCGAACTCGTCGTCGAGCTGGCCGAGTTCTGCGGGCTGGAAGCCGACCTCGACGTGCTGGACGGGCCGAACGTCGACCGCGACGACTGGCGCGCGCTCGTCGACGAGGTGCGGACCTGCCTGCAGCCGGCGGACTGACACCGGAACAGGCCTCCGCACGGCAGCGTTCCACCCACATGACCGACCTCCGCTGCGCTCCGGCCGCCAAAGGCCATGCCCATCCGTCCCGCGCTCACGGTGTTCGCGCGTGACCGACCTGCCGCGCATCCCGCTGTCCGTTCTCGACCTCGCGCCGGTCGGTGACGGCGCCAGCACCACCGATGCGCTGCGCTCGACGATCGCGTTGGCGCAGCGGGCCGAGCAGCTCGGTTACACCCGCTTCTGGGTCGCCGAGCACCACAACATGATCGGCATCGCCAGCTCGGCGCCCGCCGTCCTGATCAGCGCGATCGCCGCCGCCACCGAGCAGATCCGAGTGGGTTCCGGCGGGGTCATGCTGCCCAACCACGCCCCGCTGGCGATCGCAGAGCAGTTCGGCACCCTCGCCTCGCTCTACCCGGGCCGCATCGACCTCGGGCTGGGCCGCGCGCCGGGCAGTGACGGGCTGACCGCGGCCGCGCTACGACGCACCAATAACCTCCAGGCCGACCGGTTTCCCGAGGAGCTCGGCGAGTTGGCCTGTTTCCTTGCCGATGACTTCCCGGCCGACCACCCGTTCGCACGGGTCAAGGCCGTGCCCGCCGCCGACCTGCAGCCGCCGATCTGGCTGCTCGGGTCCAGCAGCTTCAGCGCCGAGCTCGCCGGCCTGCTCGGCCTGCCGTTCGCGTTCGCGCACCACTTCAGCGGCGCCCACACCGTCCCGGCGCTCCAGGCCTACCGGGAGTCGTTTCGCGAGGGTGGGCTGCTGACCAAGCCGTACGCCATGGTCACCGTCAACGCCGTCTGCGCGCCCACCGACGCCGAGGCCGACCGGCTCGCACTGTCCGGCGCGCTCTCGTTCCTTCGCTTGCGCCAGGGCCAGCCCGGACGCCTGCCTACTCCCGAGCAGGCCGCCGCCCACCCGTGGACGCCGCGCGAGCAGCAGTTCGTCCTGGAGCGACGCGCCGGCCAGGCCATCGGCAGCCCCGACACCGTCCGGCGCGAGCTGGGCCGCCTGCTCGAGGCCACCGACGCCGACGAGCTGATGGTCACCGCTCAGATCTACGACATCGACGACCGGCGCCGCTCCATCGAGCTGGTCCGTGAGCTGTTCGCCGAGGCCCCGCTGGGGCTGCAGCAGGGCTGAGCTCGACCAGGTCCGGCGGTCCGTACAGTGCGGGCATGTCGAGCCGAGCTGTCCGCGTCATTGCGGGCGTGGCTTTGACGCTGTCACTCGTGTCGTGCTCCCCCGACGGATCGCAAGCGGCCCGGACGTCAGTGCCCGCATCGTCGACCCGGGCACCGGACACCGACGCACCGGCGCTCACCGGCGCGGCGCGCCTTTCGTCATCGGAGACCCACACCGCGCCGGCGAGGGCGCTGGCAGCCATCGCCGCCATGAGCCTGCGACAGCGGGTGGGTCAGCTGCTGATGGTCGACTGCCCGAGCACCGGGGTCGCCTCGGCAACCGTCTCGGCAATCACCCGTTACGACGTGGGGTCGGTGATCCTCGACGGCACGACGACGTCCGGCTCGAGCGCGATCCGCGCGCTCACGAAACGCCTGCAGCGCTACGCGCCAAAGCGGGCGAAGCTGTTCATCGCCACCGACCAGGAGGGCGGTCTCGTCCAGCGCCTGCAGGGCCCTGGGTTCAGCATCGTGCCGGCCGCCCTCGTGCAGGGCAGCCGGCGGCCGGCGACGCTGCGTTCGCAGGCCCGCGCCTGGGGTCAGCAGCTCAAGCGAGCCGGCGTGAACGTCAATCTGGCGCCGGTCCTCGACACCGTGCCGGCCCGGGGCCGCCCGAACCCGCCCATCGGTGACCTCGACCGCGAGTACGGGCACACGCCGGCGACGGTCCGCAGCCACGGCCTGGCCTACGCGGAAGGGATGGCCGACGCCGGGATCGCGGCCACCGTCAAACACTTCCCCGGGCTGGGACGGGTGTCGGGCAACACCGACGTCGCGTCCCGGGTCACCGATCGGGTCACCACGCGCGCCGACGCCTACCTCGCGCCGTTCCGGGCCGCGGTGCAGGCGCATGTCCCGTTCGTGATGATGTCGACCGCGATCTACTCGCGCATCGACCCGCGCAACCCCGCGGCGTTCTCGCACACCGTCGTCACCGGCATGCTGCGCGGAGCCCTGGGTTACCGAGGCCTGATCATCAGCGACGACGTCGGAGCGGCCCGCCAGCTCAGCGGTGTCACGCCGGGTCAGCGTGCAGTGCGGTTCGTCCGGGCCGGCGGCGACGTCGTGCTCACCGTGGTCGCCGGGCAGGCGCGCGCGATGACGTCTGCGTTGCTGGCCGAGGCCAGGGCGAGCTCATCGTTTCGCGCCAAGGTCAACGCGGCCGCGCTGCTCGTGCTGCAGGCCAAGGCGCGCGCCGGGCTGCTCTGAGCTTCGCGGGTCAGTGCGCCAGCAGGGTGACCGACAGCAGCGACGGCGGGGCGAAGCAGGGTCGTCCGTCGGCGTCGACGATGTGCCAGTAGGCGGCAAGGGTGCCCGGCGCGTCGGGCACCCCGATCTTGAACAGCACCTCGACGGTTTGGCCCGGGTCGCACGGCGGGATCGGGACCTCGGGGTCGCTCGAGATCAGCCGTAGCGCCGTGGGCGCGCCCACCCGTGCCAGCGCCCGCCCCGTCCACGGGATGCGACCGGCGTTGCGCAGCGTCCAGCCTGCGGTGAGCTGGGCGCCGACCTCAGCCGACTCACCGGACGCCACGACGGACGACACGACCTCGAATGCGTCACCGGACAACGTGGCGGTGCCGGGTCCGCGCCTCGGCGCCGCCCCGCGCGCTGTCCGGGCCTCGACGTACATGGCCAGCAACAACCCGTCCCCGCCAAGCTCGGCGTCGTACCACTCGACCTGCTCGCGGTTCGGCCGCGCCCGGCCGTTCTCGATCTGCGACAGCGTCCCGCGACCCCAGAAGCTCGACCGTTCGACGGCTCGCAGAGACCGTCCGGCGTGCTTGCGCAGCGCCCGCATGGTCGCGCCTAGCTCGGCCCACAACTCATCAGTCACCGTTTGACCCCCGTCACGACCGAGGGATTGTCCTGTCCCGCGATCTTGAACGAAATATGCCATCGCGACGAAATCGTGAGTCGCTGAGATGGAAACCCCGTACAAACCCGTACGCCGTGTCACGGACGTTTACAGTCTCACCGTGGGCGATGTCGTGGACCCGACCGCGATCCGTACCCGGGCGGACTTCGGCGCCGGACTGAATGCGTTGCGTGATGCGGCCGGGTTCACCGTGCGCGACCTGGCCAAACAGATCGGCCGGCCGGCCGGCACGCTGGGCGACTACCTGCGCGGCCGGCACGTCCCGTCACCGGCGCAACAGACGTTGATCGTCGATGTCCTCACCGCCTGCGGGGTCGACGACCCGGCCGAGATCGACGCCTGGTTGGCCGCGTTGCGCCGCGCCCGGGCCTCGTCGGACCGGCGCAAGAACCGGACCGTCGCGCCCTACCGCGGACTCAAACCGTTCGAACCCGAGGACGCCGCACTGTTCTTCGGCCGCCGCGAGCAGACCGACGAGATCGTGCAGCTGGTCGCCCGGTTGCGCTCCGAACGCGGCCCTAGCCACGGGATCCTCGCCGTCATCGGCCCGTCCGGCTCGGGGAAGTCGTCGCTGCTGCGCGCTGGGGTGATGGCCACCGTCCGCGCCGGCGCCCTCGACAACGGCGACGGCGACGGCGACGACGGCGACGGCGACGGCGACGGCGACGGCGACGACGGCGACGACATGGAGTGGACGTGCGCGCTCGCCACGCCAGGCAATCAGCCGCAAGCCGCCATCGCAACCGCGCTGGCGGCGCGCGGCGCGGGGCCGCACCTTGTGGTGCTGGACCAGTTGGAGGAGATCTTCACGCTCACCCAGGACGCCGCGGCCCGTTCGGCGTTCCTGGACAGCCTCGCGTCGTCCGGTCCGGATGTCGTCGTCGCCCTCGGCATGCGGGCGGACTTCTTCGCCGAGGCCGCTCGGGAGCCGGTGCTGCTCGCTGCCCTGCGGCATGCGCAGGTGGTGGTCGGTCCGCTGGCCGCTGAGCAGTTGCAGGAGGTTGTGCTCGGCCCGGCACGGCAGATCGGCCTCGCGGTCGAGGACGGCCTGGTTGAGCTGGTCCTGGCCGACCTCGGCCCGCACCACGCCGGTGCCCTGCCCCTGCTCTCGCACGCGCTGCTGGCCACCTGGGACCGTTCCAACGGACGGCGGTTGACCATCGCGGACTACCGGGCCACCGGTGGTCTGGACGCCGCCGTCCAGCGCACCGCCGAGGAGGTCTTCACGTCCCTGGACCCGTCGCAGCAAGAGGGCGCACACGACCTGTTCGCCCGCCTCGTCAACGTCGGGGACGACGTCGCCACGACCAGGCGACGCATCTCGCGCTCCGAGCTCGGGCTCGACGTGCAGGACGCCGGTCACGACGCCATCCGCGACATCGTCGACCGGTTCGCCGCACGTCGCCTGCTGACCCTCACCGAGGACTCGGTCGAGGTCAGTCACGAGGCGCTGCTGACAGCCTGGCCGCGGTTGCGGGGCTGGCTGGACACCGACCGGGCCGGGCTGCTGGTCCATCGCCGCATCACGACAGGCGCCAACGCATGGGACGCCGGCGGACGCGACCCGGCGACCCTGCCCCACGGATCGACCCTCGACATCGCTGCCGAGTGGGCGGCGGAGCCGCGCAATCGCCGTCGGATGAACGCGGTGGAGGTGAGCTACCTCGACGCCGGTGTCCGCCGCCGCGAGGAGCTGGCGCAGGCTGCGCGTCGACGGTCCCGCCGCCTCGTTCAATTGCTCGCCGCGGTGGCCGTGTTGGCCCTGGTGGCCACCGGTCTGGCGATCTGGGCCCGCACGTCGCAGCGCACTGCCGACCACGAGCGTCGGGTCGCCACGGCCGCCCGCGACGACGCGCTCTCCCGTCAGGTCGCCTTCCAGGCCCGCCAGCTCAACGGTTCGGATCCGGCCCTCGCCCAGCAGCTCGCGCTCGCCGCCTACCGCATCGCGCCCAGCAACGTCGCCAAGGCCGCCATGGCCGACGAGTCGGCCACTCCCGTGATCACTCGCGTCCTGGGCCCGCTGGGGCCGACGCCGCTCGCGCTCGCACCGGCCCGGCACCTCGTCGCGGTGGGCCACGCCGACGGCACGGTCCACCTGTTCGGCCTGCGCTCCGGGGCGCCACCGCAACGCCTGGCAACGCTGGCCACTCCGCCCGGCGATGATCAGGTGTTCGGCCTGGCGTTCTCACCCGACGGTCGCCTCCTCGCCACCGGTGGCGAATCGCACCTGATCACCCTGTGGGACGTCGCGGACCCGCGCCACCCGCGGGTGCGGGCCTCGTTCGACCCGCACTTCGACGGCGACGTGCAGTCGATCGCGCTCAGCGCCGACGGCCACACGCTGGTCGCCTCGAGCCGGGGGCGCGCACCGGTCGAACGGTGGGACATCCACGACCCGGACCACCCGGTGCCGCTGCCGCCACCCCACGGCGTCCCGGCCACGGTCACGGTCAACGACGTCGCCTACTCCGCCGACGGTCACGAGCTGGCTGACGCCGAGGACGACGGGACCACGCTGGTGTGGCGGGCGGCCGGCGCCCAATGGACGACCGCGCGGCACATTGCCACAGGCACCGCGAACGTCTCGACCGTCGCTTTTCTGCCCGCCGCTCACGACATCCTGCTCGGCGCCCGAGACGGGTCGGTGCAGATCTGGTCGGACACTGCGGTCCCGCACCGGCTTCGCAGGCTGACCGGTTCGACCAACGCCATCCCGACGGCCATCGCCGTGCGGCCCGATCAGCGCGAAATCGCGGTCGGCTACTCCGACGGCACCCTGCGCACCTGGGCCGTCGGCGGCTGGGTACCCCTCAGCTCGCTCGCGAACCCGGGGCCGGTGACCGGCGCGGCGTTCAGCGCCGACAGCGGGACGTTGCTGTCGACCGCCGCCGACGGCACGTTGCGGCTGGTGTCCGCCGGCAGCCGCGCGATTCCGGTGGCCGGCACCGTCTTCGGGATGGGCTACACCGCGCGGGGCAGCACGCTGGCAATCGGCGACAACGGCACACCGGCCGGGGTGCGGCTCTGGGACGTCGCCGATCCCGGTGCGCCGCACCCGCTCACGCCGCTGTTGACCATGCCGGCCGGCACGCCGGCGTCGGACGGCACGGCGGCCGTGCGTCGCGACGGCTCGCTCGTCGCCACCGGCAACCGCAACGGGCAGGTGGAGCTGTGGGACACCCGCGATGCCGCGCACACCCGGGCCGCCGTCGCGCCGTTCGTCGCGGCGACGGCACTCGTCGAAGGCCTCCAGTTCAGCCCCGACGGGCGGCTGCTCGCGGTGGCGGCCGATGACGGCAACGTCTCCTTGTGGGACGTCGCCGACCCGGCCGCCCCCCGCGTGCTCACCCGGCTGCACGGAGCCAGCCTGATGCTGAATGTTGCCTTCAGCCCTGACGGACGGCTCGTGGCCGGCGCCAGCGCCGACGACACCGTGTACCTCTGGGACGTCAGCGACCCCACCTCAGCGCACCGCGTCGCGCGCCTGCGCGGGTTCGCCAGCTACGTCTACGGCGTGGCCTTCGCGCCCGACTCGAGCCTGCTCGCGGCCTCGAGTTCCGATCACACCACGCGCGTGTGGGACGTCTCGGCCCCGACGCACCCCACCCTGCGCGCCGGCCCGCTGATCGGCCCGACCGGGTACGCGCTGTCCGCAGCGTTCGCCCCGAACGGCCACGACCTCGCCATCGGCAGCGACGACGACAGCGTGCGCATCTTCGACCTGCGCAACCACCGCGACGTCCCGACCCAGACGTTGACCGCCCTGCCCGGCGCCGTCTGGTCGTTGGCCTTCAGCCCGTCAGGACGCACGCTGGTGGCCGCGGGCCGGGCGCCCAACGTGGTCTTCTGGTCGACCGACTACGCGGGCTACGCCGACCGGTTGTGCCCGCTCGCGGGCACAACCATCACCCGGCAGGAGTGGTCGCTGTACGTGCCGGGGGCGAGATACGACCCGCCGTGCCGGTGAGTCGGGTCAAGCAGCCGGGTCAGTCGCCGAGCAGGGCGGCGTAGACGGGCTTGATCTGGGTGTTGATGATCGCCAGCCGCTCGTCGAAGCCGATGAACGCGCTCTTCATCGCGTTGATCGTGAACCACTGCAGGTCTCGCCAGCCATAGTCGAACGCCTCGGCCAGCAGCGTCATCTCGCGGGTCATGGACGTCCCGCTCATCAACCGGTTGTCGGTGTTGACGGTGACCCGGAAGTGCAGCTGGCGCAGCAGGCCGATGGGGTGCTCGGCGATGGACTTGGCTGCGCCGGTCTGCACGTTCGACGACGGGCACATCTCGAGCGGGATGCGCTTGTCGCGGACGTACTGCGCGAGCCGGCCCAACGTGCCGTCGCTGGCGATGTCGTCGATGATCCGCACTCCGTGCCCGAGCCGGTCGGTGCCGCACCATTGCAGTGCCTCCCAGATCGACGGCAGCCCGAACGCCTCCCCGGCGTGGATCGTGAAGTGGTAGTTCTCGCGACGCAGGTACTCGAACGCATCGAGGTGCCGGGTGGGCGGGTAGCCGGCCTCGGCCCCGGCAATGTCGAAACCGACCACGCCGGCGTCGCGGTAGCGCACCGCCAGTTCGGCGATCTCGCGCGAGCGGGCCGCGTGCCGCATAGCCGTGGCCAGCGCCCCGACGCGGATGGTGTGCCCGTGCTCGGCGGCGGCCGCCTCGCCCTCGCGGAACCCCGCGAGCACGGCCTCGACGACCTGCTCCAGCGACAGGCCCTGCTCGGTGTGCTGCTCCGGCGCCCAGCGGATCTCGGCGTAGACGACGCCGTCGGCGGCGAGGTCCTCGACCGCCTCCCGGGCGACTCGGGTCAGCCCGGCGGGCGTCTGCATGACGGCCACGGTGTGCGCGAACGTCTCGAGGTAGCGCACCAACGAGCCCGAGGACGACGCCTCGCGGAACCACGCGGACAGATCGTCGGCGTTGTCGGCCGGCAGGGCGTCATAGCCGATCTCGCTGGCGATGTCGACGATGGTGGCCGGCCGCAGCCCGCCGTCGAGGTGGTCGTGCAGCAGCACCTTTGGCGCGGTCTGGATCGAGTCCGCGGTCAGCGGGACGGGCGGGGCGGGCGGGGTGACCATGGCTCCACCGTATCGAGAGCCACCCCCCACCCCGTTGAGTGTCGGGTTACGCGTCGAGTGTCGATCTATAACCCGACACTCGACCCGTAACCCGACACTCAACGCGGGTGCGGCGGGGCGGGCGTCAGTCGATGCGGGCGAGGACGAGTGGGTTCAACCCGGCCGCGGCGCCAATTTCCCAGCTGCCCTCGAGCGACTGCAGCGCCCGGTCGAAGCGGGCGGGTTCGTCGGTGCGCAGTTCGAACAGCACCTGTCCCTCGGTGACCTCGTCGCCGGGCTTGGCGTGCATGACCACGCCGGCGCCCGCCGACACCGGGTCCTCCTTGCGGGCGCGACCGGCGCCGAGACGCCAGGCGGCGACGCCGACGGACAGCGCGTCCAGCCGGGTCAATACGCCCGAGGACGGCGCGGTGATCGTGTGCGTCTCGCGAGCCTGCGCCAGCGGCGCATCCGGGTCGCCGCCCTGGGCCGCGATCATTGCCCGCCAGGTGTCCATGGCCCGGCCGTCGGCCAATGCCTCGGCCGGGTCGACGTCGACGAGCCCGGCGCCGTCGAGCATCTCGCGGGCCAGGGCCAGGGTGAGCTCGACGACGTCCGCCGGCCCGCCGCCGGCCAGCACCTCGAGTGATTCCTCGACCTCGATCGCGTTGCCGGCGGTCAGCCCCAGTGGAATGGACATGTCGGTGAGCAGCGCGACCGTGTGCACGCCGTGGGCGCGGCCCAGCTCGACCATGGTGCGGGCGAGCTCCCGCGCGTCGTCAGCGTTCTTCATGAACGCGCCGGACCCGACCTTGACGTCCAGGACGAGCGCCGACGAGCCCTCGGCGATCTTCTTGCTCATGATCGACGACGCGATCAACGGAATCGCCTCGACAGTGCCGGTGACGTCGCGCAGCGCGTACAGCTTGCGGTCGGCCGGCGCGAGCCCGTCACCGGCGGCGCAGACCACCGCGCCGACGTCGTTGAGCTGGGACACGAACTCCTCGTTCGACAACCGCGCCCGCCAGCCGGGGATCGACTCGAGCTTGTCGAGCGTCCCGCCGGTGTGCCCGAGGCCGCGACCTGACAGCTGCGGCACCGCGGCACCGCAGGCCGCAACGAGCGGCGCGAGCGGCAGGGTGATCTTGTCGCCGACGCCGCCGGTGGAGTGCTTGTCGACGGTCGGTCGGGTGATGCCGGACAGGTCGAGCCGCTCACCGGAGGCGATCATGGCCGCCGTCCAGGTGGCGATCTCGTCGGCCGTCATGCCGCGCAGCAGGATGGCCATGGCCAGCGCCGACATCTGCTCGTCGGCCACCGCGCCGCGGGTGTAGGCGTCGACCACCCAGTCGATCTGCGCGTCGGTGAGTGTGCCGCCGTCGCGCTTGGTGCGGATGACGTCGACGGCGTCGAAGTTCTCCGAGCTCAACGCAGGTGCTCCGGGCCGAACGCCTGGGGCAGCACGTCGGTCATCGCCTTGATGCCCTCCGGGGTGTCGAGCAGCAGCTCGCGACCACCGTGCTCGTAGAGCAACTGCCGGCAACGGCCGCACGGCATCAGCGCCGCACCCGCGCCGTCGACGCACGCGAAGGCGACGAGCCGTCCGCCGCCCGTGGCCTGCAGCGAAGAGACCAACCCGCACTCGGCACACAGTCCGACGCCGTACGAGGCGTTCTCGACGTTGCACCCGGACACCACCCGCCCGTCATCGACGAGCGCCGCCGCCCCGACGGAGTAGTTCGAGTAGGGCGCATAGGCGTGGCTCATCGCGTCACGGGCAGCGTCCCGCAGGGCCGGCCAATCGATGTCGCTCATGCGGGTGATGCTGTCAGATCGTCACGGGCAGCGAGCGCACGCCGCGGATCACGAACTCCGGCCGGCGTTCCGGCGCGGCCGCCAGCGCGAGGTTGGGAAAGCGCTGCAGCAACGTGTGCAGCGAAGCCTGCAGCTCGACGCGCGCCAGCGGGGCGCCGACGCAGAAGTGGATGCCGGCACCGAACCCGAGGTGCGGGTTGTCCGTGCGGGTGACGTCGAACTCATCGGGACGATCGAAGACCGCGGGGTCGCGGTTGGCCGCCCCGAGCAGCGCGGCGATCTTGCTGCCGGCCTCGACCGTCACGTCGCCGACGATCGTGTCGGCCGTGGCCGAGCGCTCGAACAGCTGCAGGGGCGAGTCGTAGCGGATGAGCTCCTCGACCGCGCCCGGGACGAGCGACGGGTCGGCGCGCAGCGCAGTCAGCTGTTCGCTGTGGCTGAGCAGCGCGGTGACGCCGTTGCCCACCACGTTCACGGTGGCCTCGTGGCCGGCATTGAGCAGCAGGGTGCACGTGGTGACCAGCTCGTCCTCGGTCAACCGCGCGCCGTCGCCGTCGGTCTCGGCGATGAGCGAGGAGATCAGGTCGTCGCCCGGACGCGCCCGCCGCGCCACCACCAGAGACCGTAGGTAGTCCACGAATTCGCTCGACGCCCGTTCGGCGGCGGCGCGTTGCTCGGGGGTGACGCGGTACTCGTACATCTTCACGATTGCGTTCGACCACGGTCGCAGCAGGCCCCAGTCGGCCTCGGGCACGCCGAGCAGCTCAGCGATCACCTGCACGGGCAGCGGCTCAGCGTACAGCTCGATGAGGTCGACGGGTGAGCCGGCCGACCCGGCGTCGGCGACCGTGTCGGCAAGCCGTTGCGCCAGCTCGGCGATACGCGTCCGCAGCCGTTCGACGTGCCCGCGCGCGAAGGCACCGGCCACGAGTCGACGCAGGCGGGTGTGCACCGGCGGCTCGTTCTCGAGCAGCGAGTTGACGTGGATCAGCTCGAACGCAGCCAGTACCTCGTCGGGAGCGGCGTCGACGAAGGTCCGCGGTGACCAGATCCGCCCGAGCGTGCGGGTGCGCAGCACCGTGTTGGCCGCGGCGTGCGTGAAGGTCAGCCACATGCCCAGCCCCTCGTGCCACTGCACCGCGCCCTCGCGGCGGGCCGTCGCGAAGTGCGGGTAGGGGTCGGCGACGACCTCGGGCGCGGTGAGGTCGAGGCCGGTGACCGTCGGCACGCGCTACGACCCTCTCCGCCGCCAGGGCAACCCGTCGGCGGCGGGCGGCCGCAACCGCTGGGAGGCCACGGCGAGGACCAGCAGCGTGATGATCTGCGGGGTGTAGGTGGCGAACTGGCTCGGAATCGAGTCGGTGATCTTGTAGAGCACGAGGACCACGACGCCGACCACCAGGGCCACCGCCGCGCTGACCGGCTTGCGCCGGTAGATCTGGTAGAGCCCAACCAGGATCAGCAGCACGCCGACGATAATGAGCAGGGCGTGCACCGACGTCGAGCCCTGCCGCTGCTGCAGGGCGTCGGTGTAGCCGAACAATCCCGAGCCGGCCGCGAGCCCCAGCGGCCGCCAGTTGCCGAAGATCATCGCAGCCAGACCGATGAAGCCGCGGCCGGCCGTCTGGTTCTCGCGGTAGATGCCCGTGAAGTTGACCAGGAACGCGCCGGCCAGACCCGCCAGGACACCGGAAACAATCACCGCCGTGGCCTTCAAGGTGTAGACCTTCACGCCCAACGACTCGGCCGCGTCGGGGTTCTCACCGCACGAGCGCAGCCGCAGGCCGAACGACGTGCGCCACAGCAGGAACCAGGTCAGCGGGATGGTCAGCAGCGCGATGATGGTCAGCGTGTTCAGGCTCGTGCAGACGCCGTCGAGCAGGCCGGCCAGGTCCGACACGAAGAACCAGTGGTGCACCTCGATCTTGGCGAGGTGCTCGGAGGCCCACTGCCACTTCAGGGGCCCGAACACATCGACCTGCGGCGACTGCGACGGGCCGCCACCGGCGGCCAACGCCTTCGGTTTGTTGAAGTAGATGCCGGCCAGGTACTTGGCAACCCCGGGCGCCAGGATGTTGATGGCGACGCCCGACACGATCTGGTCGACGCCGAAGCCGACGGTCGCGACGGCGTGCAGCACGCCGCCGATGAAGCCGCCCACCAGACCACCCACGATGAGCATCCACGCGCTGTGCGTGGCGAAGGCGAACTCGGCGCCGAACCACGTGCCGAGAATCATCTGACCCTCGAGCCCGATGTTGGCCACGCCCGCCCGCTCGGACCACAGCCCACCGAGGCCGGCCAACATGATCGGCATGGCTGCGTTGATCGTGCCGCCGAGCGCGCCGGCCGAGGTGATGTCGTCGGCCCCGCTGATGATGCGGGTGAGGCTGAGCAGCGCCATGCCCAGCACGCCGATGAGCAGCATCCGCAACGCCACGTGTCCGCGCACCGGCGGTCGCGCCGGCGCCGTGATCACGTCGCTGCTCACCGTCGCTGACGCGTCCCGGACCGTCATGACGCCACCTCGGCGGGCGCCTGCTGGGCGAGCTCGCGCCCGACCCGGCGTTGCTGTCGTGCCAGTGCATACCGGCGGACGAGTTCGTAGGCGACGACCGCCGACAGCACGACCACACCCTCGGTGATGGAGACGACGGAACTCGGCACGCTGGTGATCTGCAGGATGTTGGACGAGGTGTCCAGGAAACCCCAGAGCAGGGCGGCGAAGACGATCCCGATCGGGTTGTTGCGACCGAGCAGGGCGATGGCGATGCCGGTGAAGCCGATGCCGGACGGCGTGCTCAACGAGTAGTTGTGCGCCTCGCCGAGCAGCACCGGCATGTTGACCAGTCCGGCCACCGCACCGGAGATCAACATGGTGACGACGACCATCCGCTTCACGTTCACGCCGCTTGCCTGCGCGGCCGACGTCGACCGGCCTGTCGCGCGCAGGTCGAAGCCAAAACGGGTGCGCGAGACGAGTAGCTGGAAGCCGACCCCGACGACCACGGCGAGGAACACCAGGCCGTAGACCTGGGTGTCCGACCCGGGGATCAGGCTGATGCCTCCGACCTGGCCGGAGGAGCCGATGGGCTTGGTGGTGAGGTCGTTGCCGCGCTGCACGCCGAAGTGCTTCGGCAGGATCAGGTAGGCGATGATCGCCGTTGCAATGAAGTTGAGCATGATCGAGGAAATGACCTCGCTGACCCCGCGGGTCACCTTCAGCACGCCGATGATGCCGGCCCACGCCGAACCGACGGCCATGGCGACGAGGATTATCGCCACCTGGTGCAGCCCATTGGGGAGGGCGTACTGGCCGCCGAAGGCCGCGGCCACGATCGCGGCGAGCTGGTACTGCCCGTCGACGCCGATGTTGAACAGGTTCATCCGGAACGCGACCGCGACCGCGATCGCCGACAGGTAGTACGTGGTGGCGGCATTGACGGTGGTCGCCAGCTGGTCGGGCTTGACGCCGTAGTCGACCATCGCCTTCAGCGTGTCGTAAGGGTTGTGATCGGTCAGCGCGAGCACGACCGAGGTGATCCCGACCGCGATGACGAGTGCGACGAGCGCTGCGACGACACCGAGCAGCACCGCGTTGAACCGGTCGCGCGATGCTCCCCCGCTGCGTATCTTCGGCGCCCGGCGCCGGCCCACCTCGGTCGCCGTCACGTGCTGGTTCCCATCGACTGGGTGCTGTCGGCATCGGCGGGCTGCGGGTCGACACCGGTCATCGCCGCGCCCAGCTCGACGGGGGTGACCGTGCGCGGGTCCATCTCAGCCACCAGCCGGCCCCGCAGGATGACCTGCAGGGTGTCGGACATGCCGATCAGCTCGTCGAGGTCGGCTGAGATGAGCAGCACCGCCAGACCCTCGGCACGCGCCTCGCGCAGCTGGTCCCAGATGGCGGCCTGAGCGCCGACGTCGACGCCGCGGGTCGGGTGCGAGGCGATGAGCACGCTGGGCTTGGCGCTCATCTCGCGTCCGACGATGAGCTTCTGCTGGTTGCCACCGGACAGGGACGCTGCGGTGACGTCGATGCCGGGGGTGCGGACGTCGTACTCACGCACGATCCGCTCGGTGTCGCGGCGTGCGGAGGCGACGTCGATGAACGGCCCGCGCGCGTTGGGCCGTTCGGTCTGGTGGCCGAGGATGCGGTTCTCCCACAGCGGCGCCTCGAGCAACAGGCCCTGCCGGTGCCGGTCCTCGGGGATGTAGCCGATCCCGGACGTGCGGCGCCGGCGGGTGGGCCAGCGCGTGATGTCGTCGTTGCCAAGGGTGATGCTGCCGGACTCGACGGGCCGCAAGCCGAGGATTGCCTCGACGAGTTCGGCCTGCCCGTTGCCCTCGACGCCGCCGATCCCGACGATCTCACCGCGACGGATGGCGAAGTCCACGTCGTCGAGCACCGCGCGCCCGTCGGCCGAACGCACCGTGAGGCCCGACACCGCCAGCTCGACTATGTCGGTGACGGTCGATTCGCGCAGCTCCGGCACCGGTAGCTCGCTGCCGACCATGAGCTCGGCAAGCTGACGGGCGCTGGTGGTCTTCGGGTCGGCCGTGCCGACCGTGGTACCGCGACGTACCATGGTGATCGCGTCGGCCACCGAGAGCACCTCGTCGAGCTTGTGCGAGATGAACAGCACGGTGAGGCCCTCGGCCTTGAGCTCGCGCAGGTTGCCGAACAGCTCGTCGACCTCCTGCGGAACGAGCACGGCAGTGGGCTCGTCGAGGATGAGGATGCGCGCGCCGCGGTAGAGCACCTTGCAGATCTCGACGCGCTGCCGGTCGCCGACGCCGAGCGTCTCGACGAGTGCGTCGGGGCGCAGGCCCAGACCGTAGGAGTCGGAGATCTCGGCGATGCGGTTGCGCGCGGACCGCCGGTTGATCAGCCCGCCCCGGCTGGGTTCGGCGCCGAGGATGATGTTCTCGGCGACCGTGAGGTTGTCGGCGAGCATGAAGTGCTGGTGCACCATGCCGATCCCGGCCTTGATGGCGTCGGCCGGCGACGAGAACGTCACCGGCTGCCCGTCGACGGCGATCTCGCCCTCGTCCGGGCGCTGCATGCCGTAGAGGATCTTCATGAGCGTCGACTTGCCCGCGCCGTTCTCCCCGACTATGGCGTGTACGTCGCCGCGGCGCACCGTCAGGTTGATGTCCTTGTTGGCGACCACGCCGGGGTAACGCTTGGTGATGCCGCTGAGCACTACCGCATCGGCGGTGGCCGGTGTCGACGTCACAACTCCCCCAATGGGACAGAGAAACGGTCCGGGGAGACGCTATACCGCGCATCCCCGGACCGGTTCCGGTGTGCTGAAACTCAGATCGTCGTGGGAACCGTGATCGCGCCACTGATGATCTTGGCCTTGAAGGCTTCGATCTTGGCCTTGTACGGGTCCAGCTTCGAGTTGGACGTCGCGTAGCCGACGCCGTTCACCTTGAGCCCGAAGCGGGTCGACCCGGCCTTGAACTGGCCCTTGATGTCGGTGCTGATGAAGTTGTAGACGGCGGTGTCCACGCCCTTCAGCGCCGAGGTAAGGATGTACTGCTTCTCGTTGGCCGGGGCCGACTGGTACTGGTCGGAGTCGACACCGATAGCCAACTTCTTGTCCTCGGCCGCGGCGTCGAACAGGCCAGCACCGGAACCACCGGCGGCGGCGTACACGACGTCGGCACCGTTGTCATACATGCCCTCGGCCGTCGTCTTGCCCTTGGCCGGGTCACCGAAGCCACCGAAGTCCGGCGGCTGGGTGAGGTACTTGGCCTGGACCTTGATAGCCGGGTTGACGGCCTTGACGCCCGCCTGGAAACCGGCCTGGAACTTCTGGATCAGCGGCTCGTTGACGCCGCCGATGAAGCCGACGTTCTTGGTCTTGGTGGCCAGGGCCGCCGCGACGCCGACGAGGAACGAGCTCTGCTCCTCGTTGAACAGCAGGCACTCGACGTTGGGCTGGGCCGCCGAACCGGTGCAGTTGGTGTCGTCGTCGATGATCGCGAAGTGCACCTTCGGGAACTTCGGCACGACCTTGCCGACCGCCGTCGCGTAGGCGAAACCAACTGCGACGACCGGGTTGTAGCCACTGCTGGCCAGCAGCGTGAGTCGGGACTCCTTGGCTGCCTCGGTCTCGTTCTGGGTGGCCGCCAGCTCCTTCGTGCTCACGCCCAGCGTGGTCTTTGCCTTGTCCAGGCCCGCAGCCGCGAGGTCGTTGAAGGACTTGTCACCCCGGCCGCCGACGTCGTAGGCCATGCCGACCTTGACGTCCGTCTTGGTCGTCGCCGAGGACGAACCGCTCGGGCTGGTGCCCCCTGCCGAAGCGCCGCTGCTGCTGCTCGAACCACCGCTGCTGCCGCACGCAGAGAGCATGAGCGCGGCTCCGACCGCGATCGCTCCCAGCTGCATCCCACGCATTGAGCGCAAGATCGATCTCCTTCACTGTCGTGTTCACGGTCCAGGACGCCTGAAACTCGGCCGCCCCGAAGATGGGGCGCACCGCAGGGCGAAACTGGTGATCCGAGCACCCTAAGCCCTCCACGAGGGGGCCTGGAACCGGCAGGGCAGCCGAAACCAGATCGTTGCCTGGCCGCAACGCCGCGCCCGGCGACGGCCCGTTCCCGGCAATCGCGTGCGAAGATCGGCGACAATATGAGGCTTGCGCTGTTCGCCACCTGCCTCGTCGACGCACTGTTTCCGGACGTCGGCAAGGCCACCGTCACGCTGCTGCGCCGGCTCGGGCACGAGCCGGACTTCCCGACGAAGCAGAGCTGCTGCGGGCAGATGCACGTCAACACCGGCTATCCGCGCGAGGCGCTGCCCCTCGTGCGCAACCACGTCGAGACCTTCGAACCGTACGACGCGATCGTCGCGCCCAGCGGCTCGTGCGTCGGCTCGATCCGCCACCAGCACGCCGAACTCGCCGAGCAGGCCGGCGATTCTGCGCTCGCCGAGCGCGCCCGGACGGTGGCTGAGAAGACCTACGAGCTGTCGGAGTTCCTGGTCGACGTCCTCGAGGTCACCGACGTAGGCGCGTACTTCCCGCACCGGGTCACCTACCACCCGACGTGTCACTCGCTGCGGCTGCTGCGGGTCAGCGAGCGGCCGTACCGACTGCTGCGCGAGGTCCGCGGGCTCGACCTCGTCGAGCTACCTGAGGCAGACCAGTGCTGCGGCTTCGGTGGGACGTTCGCGCTGAAGAACGGCGACGTCTCGACGGCGATGCTGGCCGACAAGATGCGCAACATCGGCGCCACCGGCGCCAGCGTCTGCAGCGCCGGCGATGCGTAGTGCCTCATGCACATCGGCGGTGGTCTCGCACGCTTGCAGACCGGCACGCGCACGCTGCACCTCGCCGAGATCCTGGCCAGCACGCAATGACCTTCCTGGGGATGCCGGCGGGCATCGGCCAGCTCGGCGCGGGCGACCGCTCGTTCCCGGCCGCGGCGCACGACGCCCTGGCCGACCCGCAACTGCGGCACAACCTGACCAAGGCCACCTCGACGATCCGCACGAAACGGGCCGGTGTCGTGGCCGAGGTCCCGGACTGGGCCGAGCTGCGGGCCGCGGGCGCCGCGATCAAGGACGACGTCCTGGCGCACCTGGACACCTACCTGGTCCAGCTCGAGGCCGCGGTGACCGCGGGTGGTGGCACGGTGCACTGGGCCCGCGACGCCGACGAGGCGAACCGCATCGTCACCGGGCTCGTGCAGGCCACTGGCGCGCGCTCGGTGGTGAAGGTGAAGTCCATGGCCACCCAGGAGATCGGCCTCAACGAGGCACTCGCCGCGGCCGGCATCACGGCCACCGAAACCGACCTCGCCGAGCTCATCGTCCAGCTCGGGAACGACAGGCCGAGCCACATCCTGGTGCCGGCCATTCACCGCAACCGCAGCGAGATCCGCGAGATCTTCGCCCGCGAGATGCCCGGCGTCGACCCCGGCCTCACCGACGAGCCGCGCGCGCTCGCCGAGGCCGCACGCAGCCACCTGCGCAGCCAGTTCCTGTCCGCTGAGGTCGCTATCAGCGGCGCCAACTTCGCGGTCGCCGAGACGGGCACGCTGGCCGTCGTCGAGTCCGAGGGCAACGGGCGCATGTGCCTCACGCTGCCGCGCACGTTGATCACCGTCATGGGCATCGAGAAGCTGGTGCCGACGTGGCGCGACCTCGAGGTGTACCTGCAGCTGCTGCCGCGCTCGTCGACCGGCGAACGGATGAATCCGTACACGTCGATGTGGACGGGTGCGACCGAGGGGCAGGATTTCCACCTCGTCCTGCTTGACAACGGTCGCACCGCCACGCTGGCCGACCCGCGCGGGCGCGCCGCGTTGCGCTGCATCCGCTGCTCGGCGTGCTTGAACGTCTGCCCCGTGTACGAACGGTCCGGCGGGCACGCCTACGGCTCGATCTATCCCGGGCCGATCGGCGCGGTGCTGTCGCCGCAGATGACCGGCGTGACCGAGAACCAGTCGCTGCCGTTCGCGTCGTCGTTGTGCGGCGCCTGCTACGACGTGTGCCCGGTGGCCATCGACATCCCGTCCATGCTCGTGCACCTGCGCTCGCGGGTGGCCGACGAGAAGGGCACCACCCCCGAGCGGGCCGCCATGCGAACGATGTCCTGGGTCATGCGCTCGCCCTGGCGCTGGCCCCGCGCGGTGCGCGCCGCCCGGCTCGGCCGATTGCTGCGCGGGCACCGCGCCGTCCCCCCGCCGCTCTCCGCCTGGACGGCCGCACGCGACATCCCGGAGCCGCCGCCGCAGAGCTTTCGCGATTGGTGGACCGACGGGTCGGGACGTTCCCGATGAGTGCGCGCGAGGAGATGCTCGGCCGAATCCGCACCGCCCTGGCCGACCGTCCTGACCCGACGCCGGTCGTCCGTGCTTACCGCGGCGCTACGGGCGCCGGCGACATCGACGTGTTCGCCGAGCGCGTCGACGACTACAAGGCCACCGTCCACCGCGACGTGACCACCGCGGAGATCTTGACCGGGCGCGGCATCACGCGCGTCATCGTGCCCGACGGGTTCCCGTCCGAACTGCTGCCCGTTGGCATCGAGGTGGTCCGCGAGCCGGTCGACGTCGCCACCCTCGACGCGGTCTCCGCCGTTCTCACCACCTGTCGGGTGGCGGTGGCCGAGACGGGCACCATCGTGCTCGACGCCGGCCCGGGCATCGGGCCCCGGATGTTGACCCTGGTCCCCGACTACCACCTCGTCGTGGTGCGCCGCGACCAGATCGTCGCCGGCGTGCCCGACGCCGTCGCCTCGCTCGAGGCGACCCGGCCGCAGACCTGGATCAGCGGCCCGAGCGCCACGAGCGACATCGAACTGAACCGCGTAGAGGGCGTGCACGGTCCCCGCACGCTCGACGTCGTCGTGCTGACCGACGGTGGCTCATAACCCCCTGGCGTTCGGCACGACGTGGCCAGGGACCGTCGGGATCGACCCGGGTCAGGATTGCACCGGCGATGCGGTGCAGCTGGGTCAGCTGCGTCGGCGTCAGCACGTCGATGACCAGTTCACGGACTGCCCTTCCCGGCCGCCTTCGCCGCAGCGGTCCTCGTCCCGGCAGTGGTCGCGATCGCGCTGAGGCGCCGTCATCGCGTCGATCGCGCACGGTGCCGGTGCGTCGCACGACTGCAAAGCACTCACGGTGTTCGGCTCCGGACCGTTCACCGTGATCGGACTGCTCGCCGGCGTGAGCTGGGGTGGCGTCATCGCCCTCATGATCATGCATGTCGTCGTGGCCGCCTGCGGCGTCGCCGCGTACCTCACGTTCCTGCCGCTGGACCGGCCGTCCGGGCCCGCTTGAGAGAGTCTCGGCCGACCGGGCTCATCGCGCCGGCCGGATCGAGCTTGCGCAGGATGGCGTCGGTGATCGCGGCGAGTTGGCCGATCTGCTCGGCGCTGAGCGTGTCGATGACGTGCTCGCGGACGTTGGCGACGTGTCCCGGGGCAGTCGCGCGGACCTTGGCCCACCCGGCACGGGTGAGGCGCACGTCGGTCGCTCGCTTGTCGTCCGCGGCGCAGTAGCGCGCAACCAACCCACGGTCGGACAGTCGACTCACCACGTGCGACAGACGCGGCAGCGTTGCGTTCGTCCGCGCAGCCAGCGAGGTCATCCGCAGCGTCCGGTCCGGCGCCTCGGAGAGCATGGCCAACACGTAATACTCGAAGTGCGACAACTGGGCGTCCCGGCGCAACTGGGAGTCGAGTACCCCCGGGAGCAACTCCAGCAGCGCTGCCATTCGCACCCACGCCGCCAGCTCGTCCTCGGTAAGCCAGTTCGGGTTCACCGACGATCACCATCCTTGGTTGTCGCTACAAGATTAGCGGAGTAGGGTGCTGTTTGTAGCAACAACCAAATGATTTCGTGCAGAGGACGACCCAGATGACCGCCGAGACACCCTCGACCACGGCCCGGGCTGACGCCGGCATCGACCCCCGGCATCCGTTCGCCGACCACCTCAGCCGCGCTGCGGCCATGGAGACAGCGACGCCACACACGTCGTGGACGAGCGCCGACGGACCGCTCCCGGCGCTGTATCTCAGCCACGGCGCGCCCATGCTGTTCGAGATGGCCGACTGGATGACCGAGCTGCACACCTGGGCCAGGCACCTGCCGAAGCCGAAGGCCATCCTGATCGTCTCCGCACACTGGGAATCCGCGCCGATCAGTATCTCCGCCACGCGGCCCACCGAGCTGGTGTACGACTTCGGCGGGTTCGCGCCGATGTACTACCAGATGCGCTACGACACCCCCGCCGCCAGCGAACTCGCGCGCCAGGTCGTCGGCCTCCTGCCCGACTCCGAACCCGTGCACGAGGCGGCGAGCAGAGGACTCGATCACGGCGCCTGGGTGCCGCTGAAGATCATGTATCCCGCCGCCGACATCCCCGTCCTGCAACTGAGCATGCCCACCCTCGACCCGGCCCGGCTATTCACCCTCGGGCAACGGCTGCAGGCCTTGCGCGAGGAAGGCGTGCTGGTCATCGGCTCGGGCTACCTGACTCACGGGCTGCCCTTCCTGGACTGGAACAACCTGGACGACGTCCCCGCCTGGTCATCGGACTTCGACGCCTGGGCCGAGACCGCGCTCGATGCCGGCGACATCGATGAACTGGCCGATTTCCGCAACCGGGCACCCGGCATGCCCTACGCCCACCCCACCGTCGAACACTTCACTCCGCTGTTCGTCACCCTGGGCGCTGCCACCGATCCCACGGCCGCACCAACCACCGCGATCGCCGGTTACGCCCTCGGCTTGGCAAAGCGATCGATTCAAACGGCCTGATGGCGCCGGGAACGTGGCTCCCGTCGTCCGCATAGTGCAGGGCAGCCGAGCGTCGACGAGGTCATCGATGATTCGAAAGTCGGAGATGTTGAGCGTCAGCAACGGAACCTTTGCGGTCGTCGCGGTTGCAGCGATGGCAAGGTCTAGCTGGCGCCGGCGGGGTTTGCCGCCACGCTGAGCGACCGCCGCCGCGAGCCTTCCCCACGCTCGTGCGACCTCGGCCGTGACCGGCAATGGATCGAAGGTCGCCTCGACGACCGCGAGCCGATCGGTGCGTCGAGCGCGCTCGTCGTCGTCGTGGGCAGCATCGGCGATCAGCACCGACGTGTCCAGGAGCGCCCTCATGCGTCGTAAGGGTCGGCCACCGAGGCGTCCATCGAGGCGATGTCACGTTCGAGGTGGCGCGGGGCAGGGCCTTGCCACACCCACTACACCGTCGCCGGGTCCGCGCGTGCCGGCTCGACATCGGCCGGAGGTCGCCGCACCGCTCGCAGCGCGCGAATACCCAGCACGCCGATGACGGTCCCGAGCGTCAACGAGACGATCGTCAACACCAGGTGCACCGCGAAGAACGCGGTCATGCCGTGGTTCCACGAGCGGTCGTCCTTCCAGATATTGCGAAGGAAGGTGGGCCAGATGACCCAGCTCCACACACCGAAAGCGATGAGGAACCAGGCGACGCGCTTGGAGACGACCACCCCACGAGTATCCGCGCCCGGCCTGTAGAGGCTGCGACGGGTGCAGGTCTCGCCGCCCGGTCACCTCGCCGTCGCACATCTGTTGCAACGTCGCTGCAGCGGACCGGTCTCTAGCGTCCGAGGTAGCCCATCGAGCGGTGGGCGTCATCGACGACGAAAGGGTCCCCATGAGCGTCTACTCGGCACCGGGCAGCGCCGACAGTCCGGTTTCGGTCCAGAGCCGGTACGACAACTACATCGGCGGAGAGTGGGTTCCGCCGTCGAAGGGCGAGTACTTCGAGAACATCTCGCCGGTCAACGGCAAGCCGTTCACCGAGATCGCGCGGGGCACGGCCGAGGACATCGACAAGGCCCTGGACGCTGCACATGGGGCGAAGCGGGCCTGGGGGGCCACGGCTGCCGCGGAGCGGGCCAACATTCTGAACAAGATCGCCGATCGGATCGAGCAGAACCTCGAGATGCTGGCGATCGCCGAATGCTGGGAGAACGGCAAGCCGATCCGCGAGACGCTCGCGGCCGACCTTCCGCTGGCGGTCGATCACTGGCGTTACTTCGCCGGTGCGTTGCGCGCGCAGGAGGGCGGCATCAGCGAGATCGACGGCGACACCGTCGCCTACCACATCCACGAGCCGCTGGGCGTCGTCGGGCAGATCATCCCGTGGAACTTCCCGATCCTGATGGCTGTCTGGAAGCTTGCCCCGGCGCTTGCTGCGGGCAACTGCGTGGTCCTCAAGCCGGCTGAGCAGACGCCGTGGTCGATCCTGAAGCTCGTCGAGGTGATCGGGGACCTGCTGCCCGACGGCGTGCTCAACATCGTCAACGGTTTCGGCGCCGAGGCCGGCAAGCCGCTCGCATCCTCCCCCCGCATCGCCAAGATCGCGTTCACGGGTGAGACCACGACCGGCCGGTTGATCATGCAGTACGCCAGCCAGAACCTCATCCCGGTCACCCTCGAACTGGGTGGCAAGAGCCCGAACATCTTCTTCGAGGACGTCGCGTCATCACGGGACGCCTTCTACGACAAGGCGCTCGAGGGCTTCACCATGTTCGCCCTGAACAACGGCGAGGTTTGCACCTGCCCGTCGCGCGCACTCGTCCAGGCCTCGATCTACGACCAGTTCGTGCCCGATGCAATCGAGCGGGTCAAAGCCGTCAAGCAGGGCAACCCGCTCGACACCGACACCATGATCGGCGCACAGGCGAGCAACGACCAGCTGGAGAAGATCCTGTCCTACCTCGACATCGGCCGGCAGGAGGGCGCCAAGGTGCTCACCGGCGGCAACCGGTCCGACCTCGGCGGCGACCTCTCGGACGGGTACTACGTCGAGCCGACCGTCTTCGAGGGCCACAACGGCATGCGGATCTTCCAGGAGGAGATCTTCGGCCCGGTCCTGTCGCTGACCAAGTTCGACGACGAGGCCGACGCCCTCAAGATCGCCAACGACACCCTCTACGGCCTCGGCGCCGGCGTGTGGTCGCGCGACGGCTCCCGCGCCTACCGCGCCGGCCGCGAGATCCAGGCCGGCCGGGTCTGGACGAACTGCTACCACCAGTACCCCGCGCACGCCGCGTTCGGTGGCTACAAGCAGTCCGGCGTCGGACGCGAGAACCACAAGATGATGCTCGACCACTACCAGCAGACCAAGAACCTGCTGGTGTCGTACTCGCCGGACAAGCTCGGCTTCTTCTAGATCGGCCCCGGCACCTGTGAGTTGTCCGCCCGTCGACCGCCTCCAGCAGGTCGGCGGGCGGGCAACTCGCCTAGACAGCCCGACGAAAAGGATCGCGAATGACCGAGTCACCGACCGTCCCACCGGCGATCCACCCGTCCTGCGCACCCGAGAACACCGAGACCCGTGTCGGCGTCAGCGACAAGGCCGCCGAACTGCTGCGCGACCTGACCAAGCGGCATGGCGAATTGATGTTCCACCAGTCCGGTGGCTGCTGCGACGGCTCATCGCCGATGTGCTTCCCGGACGGCGATTTCCTCATCAGCGAGACCGGCGACGTCCACCTCGGCGACCTCGACGTCGGTCTCGAGCGTGGCATCCCGGTCTACATGTCCACCAGCCAGTACGAGTACTGGAAGCACACGCACATCACCATCGACGTCGTCAAAGGCCGTGGGGCCGGGTTCTCCGTCGAGGCTCCGGAGGGGGTGCGCTTCCTGATTCGCTCCCGCCTGATGACCGACGCCGAGCTCGAGGCGTTCGACCTGATCTGAGGCCCGAGCCCACGACCAATCCGTCGCCTCCCCGCCCCGCCCCGAACACCCCGTCCGTTCGGACGGTTCGAGACGGGATGCAACGTTCTTGCAGCGTTCGTGGACTACCGTGAGCCGTGTTGTGACTGCAGACACAGTGAGCCTTCGATGAGCGTGGCAACGAGCGACGCCCACGTCGAGCACGACCGCTTCCTCGAGTCGGGGGCGGTGCCGACCGGCGTTCGTGACCTCGTCGCCGAGTCCTGGCTGCGCTCCGTCGCGGCCGGGGTCGACGTCGATCGCTGCGAGGCCCCAACCGCGCTGGCTCACGATGAGCTGTCCGACCTTCGCGCGGCGCACCCGCTGTCGCAGGTCTTTCCCTTGCTCTACGACGTGCTCGGCCGAGCGGCCGAGGAGTGCGACAGCCTGATGGCCGTCGGGGACTCCGACGGTCGGCTGCTGTGGGTGTGCGGGCGCCCGGGCGTGCTGCGCCAGGCGGAACGCATCAACTTCGCCGAAGGCACCTCATGGGACGAGCGGCACGCCGGCACCAACGCACCGGGCACCGCGCTGCGCCTCGACGCGCCGGTCCAGATCCGCTCGGCCGAGCACTTCCGGCGAGCCGTCCAGCCGTGGAGCTGCGCCGCCGCCCCGATCCACGATCCGCTCACTCATGCCGTCCTCGGCGTCGTCGACGTCACCGGCACAGACACCATTGCCGGACCCCAGACGATGGCCATGGTGCGCGCGGCCGCCCGCATGGCCGAGGCCGAATTGGGCCGCATCGTCGCGGTGTCCGGCCGTAGTTCGCTGTGGGCGACGCCGGCCGAACGCCGGTGCCGTGTGCAGGCGCTCGGCCGGCCCGACTGCCAGGTCGAACTCGGCGGGCGGACGCTGCGGCTGACGCCTCGGCACAGCGAGCTGATGGTGTTGCTCGCCGATCACCCTGACGGCCTGTCCGGCGACCAGCTGGCCCTGGGCCTCTACGCCGACGACGTGAACACCTCCACCGTCCGCGCCGAGATGACGCGCCTGCGGCAGCTGCTCGGCGACGACGTGCTGCCCTCCCGGCCCTATCGGCTCAAGATCGCACCCGATTGCGACTGGCTGCAGGTCAGCGAGCTGATCGACGCCGGCCACATCGGTGCTGCCCTGCGTGCCTACCGGGGACCGCTGTTGCCCCATTCCGACGCACCCGGCGTGGTGGCCGGGCGTGAGCGCCTCGAGCGCGACCTGCGCGGCGCGGTGTTCGCCAGCAACCAGCTCGACCTCATGGTCGCCTGGACACGGACGCGCTGGGGTGCCGACGACGTGCAGATGTGGCATCGCCAGGCCGGCCTGCTGCCGGTCAGTTCGCCGCTGCTACCCCTCGTCCAGGCCGAGGTGCGCCGGCTCAACCGCGAGCTCGGTCTCTGATCCGGTCACCAGCCGCTCGCGACGCTTCGGTCGCGCCGCTTCCGACAGGATTCCGGGTCGATCTGGACCCGAGCGTGACGCGGCCGGCGCCCGACCTCCTCGCCGGCGGCACGCCGACCCGTGTCCTGCGGCTCACCGCTGTCGGCGCGCGGGCGTGGGTTGCCCTGACGCAGCGGCCAATTGCCTCCCGAGCCGAGGGCATGCTCGCCCGGCGGCTCACCGACGCCGGTCTCGCGCACCCCGTGCCGCCGCCTGCCTCAGGTGCCCCCACGCTCGGCGACCTCACCGTCGTCGTGCCGGTCCTGGACCGTCCGCAGGCGCTGCGGCGCTGCCTGGCCGCGCTCGACCCGACCGTGTCGGTGCTCGTGGTCGACGACGGCTCGGTCGACTCCGGCGGGATCGCGGCGGTGGCCGCCGAACACGGCGCGCGCCTCGTCCGGCGAGAGAGCAACGGCGGCCCAGCCGCGGCGCGCAACACCGGACTCAACGCTCTTGATCAACAGCAGATCGTCGTCTTCCTCGACAGTGACTGCGTACCTCTCGACGGTTGGCTCGAGCCGTTGCTCGCGCACCTTGCCGATCCGCTGGTCGCGGCGGTGGCGCCGCGCATCGTCGGTACTGCGCCGAGCAGCTGGGCCGGCCGCTACACCGTCGCCCGGGGAAACCTCGATCTCGGTCCGGCGCCGAGCCGGGTCCGGGCCGACGCCCGGGTCGCGTACGTGCCCACGGCGGCTCTCGTGGCCCGCCTGTCCGCCTTGCAGGACGTGGCTCGGGACGGTCACGTCTTCGACCCGAGCTTGCGCTACGGCGAGGACGTCGACCTGGTGTGGCGCCTGGACGCAGCCGGGTGGCGGGTGCGCTACCAACCCGAGTCGCGCGTCACGCACCACGAGCCCCACCGCTGGGGTGCGCTGCTGGCCAGGCGCTTCCGCTACGGCACCTCGGCCGCGCCACTGGCCGCCGCCCACCCCGGATCCACCGCACCCCTCGTCCTCGCGCCCTGGCCCGCCCTCGTCGTTGCCGCCGTGCTCGCGCGCAGGCCGGTTGTCGCGGGAATCGCGGTGGTGGCCACCGCGTCCAGCACCCGCCGAGTCCTGCGGCAGGCGCGGGTTCCGACAACCGGGATCACGGCCTCGACCACGAAGGCCGCTGTCGGTACGTGGCTCGGCGTCGGTCGTTACGTCACCCAGTTCGCGTCGCCCGTAGCGCTCGCGGCGGTGGTCGCCCCGGGGTCGCTGGGCCGCCGCCTGGCCGCAGCGTCACTCCTTCTCGGCGGCCCGCTGACCGCCTGGTGGCCACGGCGGCAGGCGCTCGACCCGATTCGGTTCACGGCCGGATATCTGGCCGACGAGATCGCCTACGGCGCCGGTGTGTGGTCCGGCGGCCTGCGTCGGCGCACGCTCGCGCCGCTCCGGCCCCGACTGCGGTGGCGGACCGTTGACCGCGGTGGCCTGACGGCGCGCCGCGCGCCCGGCGCGTCGCGGAATACTCGCGGACCGGCCGAGGTTGTCCGCACGCGTCGCTCATAGGTGGCGCCTTGGAATTTCCTACCGTACCCACGGCCTGCCTCGGCAGTCTTGCCGACAAGCTCAACCGCGCCGCACCACCGACCCCGCGAAGGACCCTAGCCATGACGACCACTTCCGCCCGCGCCGACCTGCTCGCCGCCCGGTTGCACGACCTACGGGCTGAGCGCGACCTCGCGCAGCTCGAGCTCATCGGCGAGGCGTCCGGCGACGCGGCCGACCGCGCGACCAACGTCGATGCCAACATTCGCTTCGCCTTGCTCGAGCAGCGCGTCCAGGCTCTGGAGCTCGAGCTTGCCGAGCAGCCCCTGGCCCACCGCCGTGGCGGCGAGGTCGCGATCGGCGATGTCGTCACTCTCGACCTCGGCGACGGCCCTGAGTCCTTCCTCATCGGCACCGTCGACGAGGCGGTCGAGGGCGTCGAGGTGCTCACCCCCACGAGCCCGCTCGGGCGAGTGGTCGTCGGCGCGGACGTCGGCGACACGGTCACCTACCGCCCGCGCCCGGGCCGAACGATGCTGGCCACGATCATCGCCGTCGAGTAGCAACCGCCGCGCCGCACCCACCTCCTCGGGCCCACCTCATCGGGCATTGCGCAGCCCGCGCCTACCCTCGACCAGTGCGCGTACGACGGGTCCTGGCGAGCGCGCTCGCGACACTCGCGATCGCGGCACCGGCGTATGCAGCAACTCCCACACCCGTGCCGACGGCCAGCACGCTTTCCGTCCCGCCGTCCGCCCCCAGCCCGACCGACAGCGGCAAGTCCCCCGACGCTCCCGACCCGCACCCGCCGCGCGGCGGCATCGGACCGCAGGGCCAGGCAGTAGGCGGCGCCGAGCTGCTCTCGCGGCGCACGATCCTGCCCGCCGGGGCGCCGGGGCTGCCGAAGGACCTCACGGCACAGGCTTGGCTCGTCGCCGACCTCGATACCGGGGCAATC
The DNA here is from genome assembly GCF_964244045.1 of uncultured Jatrophihabitans sp. Classification (NCBI taxonomy): domain Bacteria; kingdom Bacillati; phylum Actinomycetota; class Actinomycetes; order Jatrophihabitantales; family Jatrophihabitantaceae; genus Jatrophihabitans; species uncultured Jatrophihabitans sp. The sequence goes on from NZ_CAXTHK010000001.1 coordinate 238,548, forward strand.
GTCGCAGCGCGCGATCCGCACGGTCGTTACCAGGCAGCCAGCATCCAGAAGATCCTGACCACCGTCACGCTGCTGCCGCGCCTGCCCGGCACCCGGCGCGTGACGGTCAGCCCCAGCGCCGCCGACACCGAGGGTTCGCACGCCGGGTTGGTCGCCGGCGGCAGCTACACGATCGACCAGATCTTCCAGGGGCTGTTGCTCGTCTCCGGCAACGACGCCGCCGAAGCTCTCGCCCAGGCCGCCGTCGGCCGCGCGCAGACGGTGGCGCTGATGAACCGCACCGCCGTCTCGCTCGGCGCCTACGACACCTACGTCCAGACCCCGTCCGGGCTCGACGGCTGGCAGCAGCTGACCAGCGCCTACGACATGATGCTGTTCCTGCGTGCCGCCCTCGCCCAGCCGCGCTTCGTCGCCTACGACCGGCTGCGCACGATGGTGCTGCCGCCCCAACATCCGGCCCAGCAGGGCCGCACCGGCGCGGTACGGCTCTACAACCAGAACCTCGATTTCTTCGACCAGATCCCTGGTGCCATCGCGGCGAAGACCGGTTACACCGACGCCGCGCAGCACACCTTCGCCGGCGCAATGACGAGCCACGGCCACCGCTACGGCGTCATCCTGCTGCGCGCCCAGCGTTACCCGCAGGACCAGTACGTGCAGGCCGCGGGGCTGGTGCGCTGGGCCGCCGCCCTGCCGGCCGGCACCGACCCGGTCGGGACGCTCGAGAGACCCATCGCCCCGCGTCGAGTCGCCGCAGCAGCGCCGTCGAGGCAGTCCGCTACACCGGCACCGTCGCCCACACCCGGATCGTCACGCGACTCCGGCGGAGGGGTCAAGGCGCTCGTCGCCGTCGTGGTGTTCGGCGGCTTGTTCGCGCTGACCCGCCGCATCCGCAACCAGGGACGTCGACGCCGCCCGCGCTGACGAGGCGCGGCGTTACTTCGCTTTGGGTCGCGTCGCCGCCCAGAATCCGACCGCACCGGCCACCGCGCCCGCGCCGACCAGCGTGGCCCCGACCGTGGCCGGGTTGACACTCGGCGCATCGACTGCGGGATGTGCCGCCATGGCCGGCGGCTCGATGACCGGGATCGAGTTCGCCGTGCGTCCCTCGGCTGTGACCGTGGCGATCCAGGCGCAGCAGAACAGCTGGAACCGGGCTACCAGCTGGATCCAGATCAGCACGGCCAGGATCGGGCCGAACGGTCCGGCGGTCTTGCTCTGGGAGGCGTGCGCGATCGTATAGGTGCCGACGATCTTGAGAATCTCGAAGCCGACCGAGGCCATGAGCGCGCCCTTGAAGGCGACTGAACGCTCGACGGTCTGCTCCGGGATCTTCACCAGTACCCACCAGAAGATGACGATGTCAGCCAGCGCCGCGATCGCGATGCCGACGACCTTGAGCAGGATGGTCGAGCCGGGTAGCGAGTCCAGGCCGAGCGTGTTCACGATCTGGTTCGTCAGCGACGTGCCGACCACGGTGAGGGCCAGCGACACCACGATGCCCGCGCCGAGACCGAACAGCACCAGGAGGTTGCTCACCCGGCTCATGACGAAGTTCTTCTTCGGCGGTTTGCGGCCCCACACCGCGTCCAGCGCCTGGCGCAGGTTGCCGATCCAACCCAGCCCGGTGAGCAGCACGCCGACCAGGCCTATCAGGCCTACGCTGCCCCGGTGGCTGATCGTCTTCTGGATCGCGGTCTTGATCTGGACGCCGAACGTTCCCGGGATCGCGTCCGTAATGTGCGAGAAGAGGCTGCGCTGCAGGTCGGGCTGGTTGTAGAGCACGTAGCCGGTGACGCTTGCCGCAAGCAGCAGCAGCGGGAACAGCGCCAGGAAGCTGAAGTAGGTGATCGCCGCGGCGTACTGGTTGCCATTGTTGCGGGTCAGCAGGCCGAAGGCGTCCACGACGTGCCGCAGCCAGACGTAGCGCTTCTGCAGCGCCGCCCAGCGGCCGACCGCCCCGTCCTTCACCTTGACGACCGCGTTCGGCCCACCCTCGTCCTCAACGCTCATGCCCCGGGTCTACCCGGTGGAAGTGGTCTCCGCACCGAGTGGGAACTCCCGACCCCAGTTCCAGCCGCCGTCGGAGCCGCGCGAGAACAGCACGAAGCTCTCGACGGGGAACCGGGCGATGAAGTTCGACAGCCCTTCGTAGGCCTCGTCCAGAGCGGCCTCGTCGAGATCCTGCGCAACCGTGACGTGTGGGTGGTACGGGAACTCGAGGGGACGCGCCAGCGGACCGCTGCGGATCGCCTGCTCGAGGACCTCGCATTGCGACACCCCGGTAGCGATCTGGATGAAGACCACCGGGGAGGTCGGCCGGAAGGTGCCGGTGCCGGCCAGGTGCATGGTGAACGGCTCGCTGGCCCGGGCGGCCTCGGCCAGATGCGCCTCGACGTCGGCCATCCCGCCGGCAGGCACCGGCGTCGGGGGGAGCAGGGTGACGTGCGGGAAGACGAGCTCCGCGGCCGGGTCGCCGACCCGGCGGCGCCACGTCGTCAACACCGATGCGTGCGGTTGCGGGATGGCCACCGCCACACCGAGGGTCGTCGTCGGGCCCATCAGGTGCGCAGGGGCGGAAGGAACCCGACCCGCTCGTACACGTCGGCCACCGTGGCCTCGGCGACCGGGCGGGCCTGTTCGGCGCCGCGAGCCAGGATGCGATCGATCTCGGCCGGGTCGGCCATCGTCTCGCGCACGCGCGTTGCGAACGGCTCGGCGAAGGCGACGACGGCCTCGGCCACCGCCACCTTGAGCGCGCCGTACCCCTGCCCGTCGAACTGCCCGACCAGCGTGTCGATCGTCGTGCTGCTCACGGCCGCCAGGATGGCGAGCAGGTTCGATACACCTGGTTTGGTCTGCGGGTCGAAGCGGATTTCGCTGCCGGTGTCGGTGACTGCGCGCTTGATCTTCTTGGTCAGCACTGCCGGGTCGTCGAGCAGGTTGAGCGTGCCGGCATCGGGCAGCGACTTGCTCATCTTCGCTGTCGGGTCCTGCAGGTCGAGAATCTTCGCCGACGCCTTGGGGATGTAGGCGTCAGGCACCACGAACGTCTCGCCGTAGCGGGCGTTGAAGCGCTGGGCGAGGTTACGGGTGAGCTCGATGTGCTGGCGCTGGTCCTCGCCCACCGGCACCTGATGCGCCTGGTAGATCAGGATGTCGGCAGCCTGCAGGATCGGGTAGGTGAGCAGCCCGACGCTGACACGCTCGCCGCGCGCCGACTTGTCCTTGAACTGCGTCATGCGCCCGGCCTCGCCGTAGCCGGTCAAACACTCGAGCACCCAGGACAGCTGGGTGTGCCCCGGCACGTGACTCTGCAGGAAGATCGCGCTGCGGTCGGGGTCGACCCCCGCGGCCAGCAGCTGGGCGACGGCCTGCCGGCTGCGTTGCGTCAGCACCGCCGGCTCCGGCGCCTCGACGGTCAGCGCGTGCAGGTCGGCGAGGAAGAAGAACACCTCGTGGTCGTCCTGCAGCTCGGCCCACTGCTTGGTCGCGCCCAGGTAGTTGCCGATGTGCTGCGACAGCGACGTGGGCTGGATGCCGGACAGCACCCGAGTGCGCTGCGAGGTCGCCGGCGACGTGGACGATGTGGGAGGCACGACTGAGGATTGTTCCACCATCCGCTGGGCCGTTCAGTACCGGTTCAGTTCGCCCGGGCTGCGTCGGTCTCGGCGTCGCCGGCGGCGACATCCGATCGTGTCGGCGGGGTGAGGCGGACCCGGGCCACCCGCCGCCCGTCGATGCGAACCACCGTCAACCGCGCGCCGTCGTGCTCGACGACGTCACCGGTGCGCGGCATGCGCCCGAGCTCGGCCATGACGTAACCGCCGAGCGTCGAGTACGGGCCGTCGGGCAGCTCGACGCCGGACACCTCATGGACCTCGTCGAGGTTCAGTCGGCCGTCGACCTCGACGTCGCCACCGGCGAGACGCGAGGACTCGACCTCGTCGGCGTCGTACTCGTCACGGATGTCGCCGATGACCTCCTCGATCAGGTCCTCGAGGGTGACGACGCCGTCGGTACCGCCGTACTCGTCGACCACGATCGCCATGTGGTGACCCTCGTTGCGCATCTCCGACAGCGCGGCGAGCACCCGCTTGCTGCCGGGCAGCGCCTTGACGTCGCGGACCATGCTGGCCACGGTGCGGTCGCGATCGTGACGCAGCGAGGGCAGCAGCAGGTCGCGGATGTGCACGAAACCCAGGACGTCGTCGTGGCCCCTCCCCACCACCGGGTACCGCGAGTGCGGCGAGTCGCCGGCGACCTTCGCGGCACGACTGACCGTCATCGAGCCCTCGAGGAAGGTGACCTCGGTGCGCGGCACCATCACCTCGTCGATCGAGCGCCCGCCGGCGGCAAAGACGTCATCGATGAGCGTCCGTTCGTCGGACGAGAGTGACTCGTGGGCCGCCACCAGGCCGCGCAACTCGTCGTCGCTGATCGGTTCGCGGCCGGCGTCCGGGTCGCCGCCGAGCAACCGCACGACCACGTTCGTCGAGCGTGACAGCAGCCAGATGATCGGGCGCAGCGTGCTGGCCACGCGGTTGAGCGGCGGCGCGAAGAAGGCGGCCGCCCGTTCGGCGCGCTGCAGGCCCAGCCGCTTCGGTGCGAGCTCGCCCAGCACGAGGGTCAGGAAAGAGATGATCAGGGTGACGCCGACGACGCCGAGGGCACTGGCCAGGCCGTGGCTCATCCCGTGCGCTGTGAGGAAGTCGGCGGCCTGCTCCGAGAGCGTCACCGCGCCGAACGCGCTGGACAGCAGCGCGGTGGAGGTGACGCCGATCTGCACGGCCGCCAGGAACCGGTTCGGGTCGGCAACGAGCCGGGCCACCGCGGCGCCCGCACGGCCGGACTCGGCCAGCGCACGGACCTGGCTCTCGCGCAGCGACACCAGGGCGATCTCGGCCGCGACGAAGACGCCCTCGATGATGATCAGCAGCAGGACGATGCCGATGTAGAGCAGCGTCTGACCGGCCACCCAGCGAGTCTAGGCCCAGACGGCCTCGGTGCTCGGCGTCGCGGCGGCGGTGTGCGCGGGTAGCAGCGAGGCGATGTCGACGGTGTCGGCGAAATGTGCAGCGTCGGCAGCAGCGGCACTGCCCTGCAGCAGGATGTCGGCGACGAGCGTGGGTTTGTCGGTCATCGGTACATGCCCGACGCCCCGCAGAGTGAGGTGCTCAGCGTGGGGAAGTCGGCGGCGGGCGACCTGTGCCTGCCACAGCGGCAGGACGAGGTCGCGTGCAGCCCAGGCGATCGTCACCGGCACGTCGGGCGAGATCTCGCGCTCGAACGGGCTGGCCGCGTCGAGCAGCACCCGCAACGCCTTTCGGGCCCGCAGGAACGCGCGCACGTCGCCGCGGGCCTGGTCGGGCGAAACCCGGCCCGGGTGGGCGACGAGCGTTCCGTACATCACCGTGCGGCCTGCACGTGTGCGGGCGAGCAGCTCGGTGCGCGACCCCAGCCGGGCGCTCACGGCGCACGCCTGCTCGAAGATCTGGCGGGTGTAGCCGAACTGCCGGGTGTTCTCCCAGAAGCCGGCCGGCGACAGCGCCGTAACGCTGCGGGCGTCGCCCTCGGCGCCCGCGCTCAGAGCGATCAGGCCGCCGAGCGAATTGCCGGCGACGTGCGGGCGCTCGAGGCCCTGATCGGCGAGGAAGGCCTGGAACTCGGCCCGCAGCGTGTCATCGACCGAGCGACCGCGAAGGTCGAGATCCGGTGATTCCCCGTGCCCGGGCAGGTCGACCAGGATGACCTCGCGCTGGTCGGTGAGCCGGTCGAGCACCGGATACCAGGCCTGCCGGCGGTGCGTCACGCCGTGTACGAGCACGAGCGGTTCGCCCGAGCCGTGCCGTTCACTTGCCAACATTGCGGTTCCCCCCCGTCGCCGCCGGCCCGTCCGAGCCTGTCGGAAGAGCCTGGCCGCAATCTTGGTGTGACCTTACGTCTCAGAGACCTGCACCACATGTCGGGGCGGACACAGCTGAAGACACGGCTGCGGACAGCACTGGAGACAACAGCGCCGGGCCCCGTCGACGTTGACGGGGCCCGGCGCTGGGTTCGGGTGCGGCTGACTCAGCCGCGCAGTCGGGCCAGCTCGGCCTGCACGAACGCCTCGTGCTCCTCCTCCTCGCGCTTGGCCCGCTTCGGGCTCCACGCGCCGGTGAGCAGGAAGATCAGCGGGATGAAGACGATCTCACCGCCGACCGCGATCCAGTAGTAGTTACGCCACTGCTTCGGCGAGTCCTTGGCCGCCTTGGACGCCTCGCCCAGCGTCGCGCGCTGCGCCGCCGGGATCTTGTTGTAGGCCACCAACGCCGCCTGGGCGTTGACCACCTTCGTCCCGCTGGACTGCAGGAGCAGCAGGTCGCCGGTCGGGATCGTTGCCAGGTCGGCGAGTCGCGTCTGCGCCTCGGCCGGGGTGACCTTCAGCCCCGTCACGATCTCCGACACGGCCTTGCCCAACGCGGCGGTGTTCGTCTTGTCGGTGAGCAGGGTGGTGATCGTCGCGGTGTCGATCTTCTGCGCCGCGGCGATGGCCGGTCCGTGCTGGGCGTTCAAGGTCGCGATCTTGACGACGTTGGCGACCGGGACCCCGGAGATGACGCTGACCGCCTTGGCGCCGGCCGTCAGATCGTTGGGATTCTTGGTCAGGGCCGCAGCCGTGGCCGGGTCCTCCTCGCTCAACTTCGCAGCCGCACCGACGGCGGTGGCGTTCTTGGCTGCGATCTCCTGGGCCACCGGGCCCTTCTCGACGAGCGTCGACACGGTGTCGACGACGTGCGGAACGATGAAGACCGACACCGCGATGACGATGCGGATCACCAGGCCCCATACCGCGAGGCCGGTCGCCGTCAGCGCCGGGTTCCGCTTCTCGACGGTCTCGGTGAAGCTGGCCATCCACGGCGCGTAGGCCACGCCGAGGAACACCGCGAGCAGGCTCAAGATGATCACGAACGAGGTGTAGCTCGTCTCGGGGTGGGTGGCCCTCGTGGCGAAGATGACGGTCATGACGATCGCCCCGATGGCACCGACGACCATGAACGGCTTGCGGACGCGCAGCTTGTCCGACAGGTAGCCGATGACGATCAGCGCGGCTGCGTCGAAGGCCCAGATCCAGTTGCCCAGGCCGTTTGCCTTGTCCTGCGAGTAGCCGAAGATCGTCTGGAAGTAGACGGGGAAGAAGCCGACCGCGACGTAGTAGATGATCAGGAAGACGCTGATCGAGAACGCCGACAGGATGATGTCGGGCTTGAGCATCTGCCTGAACGGCTGCTTCAGCGCCGCCTCGACGTCGATGCCGGCGGCCCGCGCCTCGACGAGTGCCCGGTCATTGGCGCTGACCATCACCTGGTCGCGCAGCTGCGGCGAGAGCTCGCGAAGGAACAGGAACGACAGCGCGGCCACGACGAGCCCGACGATGCCGGACGCGACGTACTGGTTGTGCCACGGGGTGTTGACGCTCGTGCTGCTGATCTGGATCGACACGATCAGCGAGCCGATGACCGGGCCGAGCGTCCAGAAACCCATGGCCGACGCACGGCCGAGCTGCGGGCTGAAGTCGCGGATGAGCGCCGGGGTGGCGACGAGGATGACGCCCTCGACCAGGCCGATGGCCCCGAAGACGATGGCGAAGCCGGTCTTGCTGTCAGCCAGCGGGATGCCCAGCAAGCACAGCAGGGCGACGATCACCAGGCCGCCGGTGATGATGTTGACCCGGCCCACCTTGTCGGCGAAGCCGGACACGAACGAGGCCACCGCGCCGAGGATGTAGCCGACCACCGCGATGTTCACGTAGTAGACGAACGACATGTTGTAGTCGACGAGAATGCCGTTCTTGCCGTTCGTACCGGCAGCAACGGCACCGGCCAGATAGAACTGGTAGTAGAGGACGACGGTCGCCAGGACGACGATCGCGAGGCAGGCGTAGCGCTGCCCCCCGCTGGGATAGCGGCCGAGCTCCGTACGGCGCAGCGGCCGACCCTGGGCCGGTTGCGGCTGGGACGTTGGAGCGGACATGGTTCCGGAGGACAATTTCCACCTCGGTGTGGTCTAGTTCACGGTTATGAACGACTGTTTATAACAACACGAGGGGGTGGGTCAAACACCGTGACCGAGCCGCAACCGGACTCGGCGGAATTCGAGTGGATCTTTGCCGACGCGCAGGACCTCCAGCACCTGACGTATGCCGCGCGACGGTTGCTTGCCAAGGCGGCGACGCTGTTCGACCGCAACGGGGTCGGGCAGACGTCGGTTCGTGACATCACCCGCGCCTGCGGGCTGTCACCCGGTGCGCTGTACAACCACTTCGGCTCGAAGGACGACGTTCTGCACGTCCTGGTCTGCCACGGGCACGACAACCTCGACCGGCGCCTGCAGCAGGCGGCGGCCGCGGCCGGCTCGACATGCCGCGCGCAGCTGGCAGCGTTCGTCGAGGCCTACGTCCTGGCCCACCTGGAGCATCCGCGGCTGGCCCAGCTCGTCCGACGTGAGTACACCTACCTGTCCGACGACCGCCGCGAGGAGGTCATCCGCAAGCGCCGTCAACTGCGCCAGCGCCTGGCCCGGATGATCGCCGACGGCGAGCGCGACGGCGAGTTCACGTTGATCGGCGGCACCGACCGGGCAACGCGCAGCGCCGTCATGATCCTGGACATGTGCAGCCGGACCAGCGAGTGGTATCACCCCGACCGCGGCGGCACGACCGTCGGGCAGCTCGCCGACCGCTACGTCCAGGCCAGCCTGCGCCTCGTCGGCGCGCGGTCCGACTGACGCCGCGCTCGCCTGCTGAGGTCAGAGGCCGGAGACGTCCGCCTGCTTGGCCCGGACCGCCTCGGCGGCCTCCTTCAGACCGGCGAGCTCGGAGTCGGTGAGGTCGCGCTCGACGACCTTCTTGACGCCACCGGCGCCGATCTGGGCCTCGACGCCGAGGTAGACGCCGCTGATGCCGTACTCACCGTCGACCCAGGCGCAGACCGGGATGGTCTCGCCGGAGTCGGTGATGACGGCGCGGGCCATCCGGGCCGCGGCGGCCGACGGCGCGTAATACGCCGACCCGGTCTTGAGCAGCGCCACGACCTCGGCCCCGCCGTTGCGGGTGCGGGTGACGAGCTCCTCGATCTTGTCGGCGGCCATGACGTCGGCCAGCGGCTTGCCGTCGACAAAGCACGCCGACGGGACTGGCACCATCGTGTCGCCGTGCGAGCCGAGGGTAAGGGTCTGCACCGAGCCCACCGGCACGCCGAGCGTGGTGGCTACGTTGTTGGTGAAGCGGGCGGTGTCGAGCACGCCGGCCTGACCGAACACCCGGCTCTTCGGGAACTGCGAGGCCTGCTGGGCCAGCGCGGTCATCTCGTCCAGCGGGTTGGACACGATGATGATCACGGCGTTGGGCGAGTGCTTGGCGACGTTCTCGGCCACGCCGCGCACGATGCCGGCGTTCACCTCGAGCAGGTCCATACGGCTCATGCCGGGCTTGCGCGGCAGGCCGGCAGTGACGACGACGACGTCCGACCCGGCGGTGGCCTCGTAGCCGCCGCCCTCGGCGGTGGTGGTGGCGCCGACCACGGTGGTCTCGAAACCCTCGATCGGGCGCGACTGGTTCATGTCCAGCGCCAGGCCCTCGGGCTTGCCCTCGACGATGTCGGTGAGCACGACTGTCTCGAACACGTCGTACTCGGCCAAGCGCTGCGCCGTGGTCGAACCGTAGAAGCCGGCCCCGACGACGGTGACCTTGCCGTGGCGATTGTCGGACATGCGAATTCTCCTCGGTTGGAAGGCAACTGAAAACGAGGTTAGGCCACCCCCGGGTCAGTGCCGAAGGCGGATGTCGGTGGCGAGGATCAGGCCACCGAAGATCAAGAAACAGGCGGTGTCGACCCAGCGGTTGCGAATGGCCAGCATGCCCACAGACGCGCTCGGCAGCACCAGCCGAAACAGCGCCGCGAGCAGCGATACCGCGGCGATCGCGAGCGTCCCGCGCACGGGGTGCTGCGGCTCGGCAAGCAGAAAGGCGAAGCTGACGGCCAGCCCGATCAGGACGATCAGGAACGCGCATTGCTCGCGCACCCACAGCCAGGTCCGCTCGAGCACGGTCAGGCCTGGTCGGCGAGCCGGCGTTCGGCAGCCTCGACCACGTTGGACAGCAGCATGGCCCGCGTCATCGGGCCGACGCCTCCCGGGTTGGGGCTCAGGTAGCCAGCCACCTCGGCGACGTCGGGCGCGACGTCGCCCGCGATCCTGCCGTCGACGCGGCTGACGCCGGCGTCGAGCACCGCGGCACCGGGCTTGACCATGTCGGCGGTGATCAGCGACGGCGAGCCCGCGGCCGCGATCACGATGTCGGCGCGGCGGACGTGGGCGGCGAGGTCGACCGTCCCGGTGTGGCACAGGGTCACCGTCGCGTTCTCGGAGCGGCGGCTGAGCATCAGACCGAGCGGGCGGCCAACGGTCAGGCCGCGGCCGATCACGACGACGTTCGCCCCGGCGATCGGAACCTCGAAACGGCGCAGCAGCTCGATGATGCCGGTGGGCGTGCACGGCAGCGGCGCAGGCTTGCCGAGGACAAGCCAGCCGAGATTCGTCGGGTGCAGGCCGTCGACGTCCTTGTCGGGGTCCACTGCCGAGAGGATTGCGAACTCGTTGAGGCCGGTGGGTTGCTGGACGAGGAACGCCGTGCACGCCGGGTCGGCGTTGAGCTCGGCGACGACGGCCTCGACCTCGGCCTGGCTGGTGCCGGCCGGCAGGTCGCGGCGGATGCTGGCCACGCCGATCTGCGCGCAGTCCTTGTGCTTGGCGTTGACGTACCAGGTGCTGGCCGGGTCGTCGCCGACGAGCACGGTGCCCAACCCCGGTTGCACCCCGTGCTCGGCGAGGGCCCGCACGCGGACGGTCAGCTCGGCCTTGATGGCCGCCAACGTGGCCTTGCCGTCCAGGATGAGTGCGGGCACGGCCACATAGTGCCAGCCGCACTCAGTGGGCGAAGTGCCGCGTCCCGGTGAAGTACAGCGCGACGCCCGCCTCGGCGCACGCCGCGATCGTGTCGTCGTCGCGGATCGAACCGCCTGGTTCCACGATCGCTCGCACGCCGGCGGCCAGCAGCACCTTCGGGCCGTCGTCGAACGGGAAGAACGCGTCGGACGCGGCGACACTGCCGCGTGCGCGCTCGCCGGCCCGCTCGACAGCGAGCTTGCACGAGTCGACGCGGTTGACCTGCCCCATGCCGACGCCGACGGTGGCCCGGCCGGCTGCGAGCAGGATCGCGTTGGACTTCGCCGCCCGCACCGCGCGCCACGCGAACGCAAGGTCGGCGAGCGTGTCCGCATCGGCCGCGGTGGTCGATCCGTCGCCGGCCTGCAGCCTCCACGACGCCGGGTCGTCGCCAGGGGCGTCGATGGCATCGGCGGTCTGCAACAGCATCCCACCCGAGATCGGCCGACGCTCGATCGTCGGGTGCGACGGGCGCGGCTTGGCCAGGAGCAGGCGCAGGTTCTTGCGGCGTTCCAGGACGGCCAGCGCGTCGTCGTCGAAAGACGGCGCGACCAGGACCTCGGTGAAGATCGTGGCGACGTACTCGGCCATCTCGGCCGTCACCGGGCCGTTGGTGGCGATGACGCCGCCGTAGGCGCTGACCGGGTCGCAGTCGTGCGCCTTGCGGTGTGCGTCGGCGATGTCGGTGCCGACCGCGATGCCGCACGGGTTGGCATGCTTGATGATCGCCACGCACGGCTCGGTGAAGTCGTAGGCCGCCCGCCAGGCCGCGTCGGCGTCGACGTAGTTGTTGTAGCTCATCTCCTTGCCCTGCAGCTGGTCGGCGTGCGCAACCCCGCCCGACGCGCCGGGCGTGACGTACAGCGCCGCACGTTGGTGCGGGTTCTCGCCGTAGCGCAGCACGGCCGCGCGCTCGTACTCGGCGGCCACCCAGCCCGGGAAGCCGCTCGGCTCGCCGTCGACGTCGTCATCGGGGGCGACAGCCGACCCGAGCCAAGACGCGACGCCGATGTCGTAGGCCGCGGTGTGCCGGAACGCAGCCAGCGCGAGGCGGCGGCGGGCGTCGAGGTCGAACCCGCCGGCGCGCACTGCGTCGAGCACGTCGGCGTAGCGGGCCGGGTCGGTGACGACCGCGATCGAGCCGTGGTTCTTCGCGCTCGCTCGCACCATCGCCGGGCCACCGATGTCGATCTGCTCGATGACCTCGGCCTCGCCGGCGCCGCTCGCGACCGTCGCGGCGAACGGGTACAGGTTGGCGACGAGCAGCTGGAAGGCGTCGATGCCGAGATCCTGGATCGTCTCGACGTGCGACGGGTCGTTCTGGTCGGCGAGCAGCCCGGCGTGCACGTGCGGGTGCAGCGTCTTCACCCGGCCGCCGAGGATCTCGGGGAACCCGGTGACCTCGTCGACGGCGGTCACCGGCACACCCGCGTCGCGGATGCGGGCGGCGGTCGACCCGGTCGAGACGATCTCGATCCCGGCCTCGTGCAGGCCGCGGGCCAGCTCGTCGAGGCCGGTCTTGTCGTACACGCTGATCAGCGCACGGCGGATGACGACGGTGCTCATCGCTGGAACTCCTTGACGAGGGTTCGGAGGGTCTCGAGGTACAGCGGCTTCTCGGCCGCCTGGATGCGGGTGCGCAGCGTGTCCTCGTCGTCACCGGGTCGGACGGCAACGACGGCCTGGGCGATGATCGGGCCGGTGTCGATGCCCTCGTCCACCCAGTGGACGGTCACGCCGGTTTCCTGGGCGCCGGCGGCCAATGCGTCGCGGACGGCATGCGCGCCCGGGAAGGCCGGCAGCAGCGCGGGATGGGTGTTGATCACACGGAAGCGGCGCACGAGCGCGGCGTCGACGATGCGCATGAAGCCGGCGAGGACCACGAGATCGGGCTCGTAACCGGCGATCGCGTCCTCCAGCGCGCGGTTCCACTCGCCTCGGTCGCGATAGTCCGCGAACGGGACGGTGAAGGTGGTGACGTCGGCCCGCTCGGCGCGGGCGAGCGCCGGCGCCGTGGGCTTGTCCGCTCCGACCGCAACGACCAACGGACGCAGGACCGGGTCGTCCAGCACAGCCTGGACGGTGGTGCCGCTGCCCGACACGAGGACGACGAGGCGAGCCGGCACCGGGTTGACGCTACCGGCCGCCGCTACCCGGCCAGCTTCGTGCTCCCGCCGGACTCAGCTTCGTCGCGGTGGGCGGTGTCGTCGGTGTCGGTGTCCGTGTCGGTGTCGGTGTCGGTGTCGCGGTGGACGACGGCGACCACGGCCGAGGCCGCACCGGACACCGCCGTGCTGACCGCGGTCGTCACCACGCCCGTCACCCGTGCGCCGGCCCCGGCCAGTGGGACGTACTCGGGGTCCTCGGCCTGGCGGTCCCGCAGCGCATCGCCGATGGTCTGCAGGCCCAGCACGATCGCCGCAGCGGCACCCGCGCCGACCCCGACGGCGAGGCCGAACTGCCAGGGCGACGCACCCACGGCATGCAACCGCCCACTGCCGATGGCGCCACCCCCCTGCCAGGCAAGCACGACGCCGAGCACAGCTACGCCGATCGCGGACCGGCCGAGCGTGCGCCATGGGTCGGCGGCTCGCCGGGCGAGCGCCGCGGCGTAGGCGCCGGCGACCAGGGGCGTGAGCACGGCCAACGTCCAGGCGAGCCAGCCCGCCGTACCATGCGGTATGGCACCCAGGATGGGGAACGACGGCAGGGTGCCACGCGGCGTCGAACCGAGGGCGACGTGGGTGCCGTGCCCGACGGCAAAGCCCGGCCCGGATAGGTAGGCCGCGCCGGCAATGGCTGCGTTGGGCGCGGCCAGCAGGCCGAGTAGTAGTACCGGGATGCCGGACCAACCACCGCCGACTTCGTGTGAGAGCCGCTCGACCTGGCTGTGATGGGCGATGAGCGACCCGGCTACGAGCAGCGCGCCGGCCGCGAGATACACCGCCACCACCGCGGCCACGACTCGTGCCGCCGGCGCCAACCAGTCCGGCAGCTGGGCCGACCACGCGTCACCCAGCGGGGACTGCCACACGAAGGCGATCCCACCGGTGCCGCTGAACAGCACGAACCCGCCGAGGAAACTGCCGATCGGCGGCACGCTGCTGGTGCCCAGCGGCGAGAGCACGGCCAGGATCGCGCAGGCGATTGCGAAGGTGACGGCCTGCAACAGGCCGGCACGGACCAGCCGCTGCGGGTCCAATTCCGCCAATTCGTCGGCGGCATCGGCCAGGCCGGACCCGGCCCGCCAGGCGAGCGTGCCGAGGGCCAGCGTCAGCCCGAGTGGCAGGAAAGCGGCGTCGAGCCCGTCGATGGTGATCCCGCCGCGGGTGGCCGAGAGAAACGTGAGCAGCCCCGCGCGGATTGCTGAGCCGGCGCTGCCCGCCTCGCCGGCGGCCGGCAACCAGCACACGGCGACCGCCAGGATGGCGACGATAGCGGCGACGAGCGCTGTGCCCAGACCGGTCCAGACCGCAGCGATCCATAACGACCGGGCAGCTGCCGGGGGCACAACGCTGCGACGCGTGTCGTCGTCGGTGTCGCCAGCGGGCATCCGTCCAGGTTGGCAAGACAACCGCAGGATCCAGCGCAGACGCGCCGCACCCCGCCGTGGTCATCGCGTGGGGTTATTCGCCCGGGCGGTCAGCCGGTCGCTCGTCGGAACTCGTCTGGAAGCGCGGCAGCACCTGGGTCCGCGACGACTCGTCGCCATCGGACGGCGGCCTGACTGCGACGGACCCTGGGGACCCTGGGGCCCCTGGGGACCCTGGGGGTCAGGCTGCTGCGGCCATCCGTAGCCGGGCGGCGGCCCCTGCGGCTGTCCGGGCGGCGGGCCGTAGGACGACGGCGTCGACTCCTGTGTCGGTGGACCGTACGAGGGGGCCCCGGGGGGCGTGCCATATCCGGGCAGACCGCCCTGCGGGGGTGGGCCGTAGCCCGGTCCCGGCGGGGGCGCGAACTGCGGAGCCCCCTGCGGGCCACCGTAACCCTGTGGGCCCTGGAAACCCTGTGGGCCCTGGAACCCCTGCGTGCCATGGAACCCCTGCGTGCCCTGGAACCCCTGCGTGCCCTGGAACCCCTGTGGGCCGAAGCCGTACTGCCCCGGACCGTGTTGCTGCTTCCTGGAGCCGGATGACGAACCCGCACCGAGGGCGGGCATCCGTTTGCTGGCCACCAGCCAGGCGACGATCAGTGCGGCCGTCTGCAGGATGGCGGTGATGAAGGCCAGGATCAGGCCTATACCGGCGTCAACGCCGTCGCCGTGGTTCACCAGCTCACCGAAGGCGACGAGCAGGCCCGCGATGGAGACCGCGGCCGGTGCGAGGGTGATGTCCTTCTTCTCCACGACGGACCCGCCTGCCAGCAAGCCGGCTGCCAGCAATAACCCGACGACCGCGGCGCCGATCGTCTCGTAGCCGGACGCCGAATCCGAACCAACACCGTTGTCGCTGGACAGCCAGTCCAGGAACCCCCAGATGAACGCGAGGAGGCCGAGCGCGGCCGCGGCGTAGGACAGCAGGGCGGCCTGCGGCGTCGACCCGCCCGAGCCGGCGGTGGGCGGGGGCGCCCCGACGGCGGAGGCTCCAGAACCCCCGGGCGGCGGGCCAGGCGGGCCGGGCGGGGGGCTGAAGTCGGACATGCAGTCACCAATCTCGTGTCGCAGAACGGTCGATCAGGCTAGCGGGCTCGGCTGACCGTACTGACCCGCGCGGTACGGGGGATGTAACCAGCGACGCCGGGGCGCTAACGCGTCCCGGCATCGGGTGGATCAGTCCGAGAAAACGCGAATGCGCCGGGACTCCCAGCTGGGTGTCCCGGCGCGTTCGACGACGTACTGGATCAGACGACGTACTGTACTACTGGCTACTGCGGCGGCCCGTATCCGGGCGGCGGCGGGGGCGGCTGCTGGCCGTACCCGGGCGGCGGCTGCGGCGGCGCGTATCCAGGCGGCGGCGGGGGCTGCTGACCGTAGCCCGGCTGCGGGGCTGCGGACCCGCCAGAGATCCCACCCTGCGGGCCGTACCCGCCGACGTTCGGGACCTTGCTCTGCAGGCCGCCGGGCAGCTGACCGCCGGTGGCCTGGAAGCGCATGAGCGACAGCACAAGCCCGGCAATAATGACGATCAAGCTTGCCCAGTACCCGAAGCCGTGTCCGGTGTCGATCCCGCTGGTGTCCGGAACATCTTCCGGGAAAACAAACAGCGCGAGGATCACGCACACCAGCGAAAGGGCAAAAGCTCCAAGACCGGCGAGGCGCGCCGGCACCGGCAGCTTGGTCTGCGGTGCAAACAGCTGCGCCGCCACCAGGCCCGCGCCGACCACGGCGAGCACCGCGGCGAACCAGCCGAAGAACCCGTTCCACGCCGACTCACTGGCAGAGGAGCTGAATCCCCCGCCGGAGACGGTCACCGTATAGTAATCGAACAGCGAGAAAATGAAGGCAAGCGCGCCCGCGGCAATGATGCCCCAGTCGAGCGGGTTGATCGACTTCGGGTCGAACCCACCCGAGCCACCGGCACCGGAGCCACCGCCGGGCGGCGGTCCCCACTGGCCGGGCGGCGGGGGCGGCGGGCTGCCGGGCGGCGGCTGATTCCCCGGGGGCGGCTGGAACGTCATGGCTTGCTCCTCGATGCAGGATCCGAGTGGATCTTGGCAAAATTTCAGGACATGCTGTGTAGGGAAAGGTAGCGCTTATCGGCGGTTGTGCGGAACAACGACGCCACGCGCGTTGCCGTACGACACCGTCCCGCGAACATCGGCCGTTGCCAACGCCGGGTCCTCGCCGGGTCTTAAGCCGGACAATTCCTCACAAACTGCAGGACCGTCGCGGGAAATCGGAGCGATCCGGTTCCTACGACGGTCCCTTACGAGTTGGTGAAGTGCACCCGTCAGCCGCTAAGACTCAGCCGCCGAGGATCCCGCGCATCAGCTGGGCGGTGGCGCTGGGAGTCTTGCCCACCTTGACGCCTGCCGCCTCGAGCGCCTCCGCCTTGGCGGCCGCGGTGCCCGACGAGCCGGAGACGATGGCGCCGGCGTGGCCCATCGTTTTGCCCTCGGGCGCGGTGAAGCCCGCGACGTAGCCGACGACCGGCTTCGTCACGTTGGCCTGGATGTAGGCCGCGGCACGTTCCTCGGCGTCGCCGCCGATCTCGCCGATCATGACGATCGCGTCGGTCTCGGGGTCAGCCTGGAAGGCCTCGAGGCAGTCGATATGCGTGGTGCCGATGATCGGGTCGCCACCGATGCCGACGCACGTCGAGAAGCCGAAGTCCCGCAGCTCGAACATCATCTGGTAGGTCAGCGTGCCCGACTTCGAGACCAGCCCGATGCGGCCGGCCTTGGTGATGTTGGCCGGGATGATGCCGGCGTTCGACTTCCCGGGGCTGATCACCCCGGGACAGTTCGGACCGACGATGCGCGTTGACTTGCCCTGCGCGTACGCCCAGAACGCCGCGCTGTCGTGCACCGGCACACCCTCAGTGATCACGATGGCCAGCGGGATCGCAGCGTCGATGGCCTCGATGACCGAGTCCTTGGTGAACGCCGGCGGCACGAACCCGACCGTCACGTTCGCACCCGTCTGCGCCATCGCGTCGGCCACGGACGCGAACACCGGCAGCGAGGTGCCGTCGACGTCGACCGTGGTGCCGGCCTTGCGCGCATTGACGCCACCGACCACCGACGCACCCGAGGCGAGCATGCGGCGGGTGTGCTTCATGCCCTCTGAGCCCGTCATGCCCTGCACGATGATCTTGCTGTTCTCATCCAAAAAGATGGCCATGATCTACTTTCCGCCGTTCGCCAGCTGGGCAGCCTTGTCGGCCGCATCGTCCATCGTGTCGACAACCGTCACCAGCGGGTGCGCGGCCTCGGCGAGGATCCGCCGGCCCTCCTCGACATTGTTGCCGTCCAGGCGAACGACCAGGGGCTTCGTGGCGCTGTCACCGAGCATGCCGAGCGCGGTGACGATGCCGTTGGCGACCGCGTCGCAGCTGGTGATGCCGCCGAAGACGTTGACGAATACCGAGCGCACCGACGGGTCGTTGAGGATGATGTCCAGGCCGTTCGACATGACCTCGGCGCTCGCGCCGCCACCGATGTCGAGGAAGTTGGCCGGCTTTACGCCGCCGTGCTTCTCACCGGCGTAGGCGACGACGTCCAGGGTCGACATGACCAACCCCGCGCCATTGCCGATGATGCCGACCTCGCCCTCGAGCTTGACGTAGTTGAGGTGCTTCTCCTTGGCCTTGGCCTCGAGCGGGTCAGCGGCGTCCTTGTCCTCGAGCGCGGCGTTGCCGGGCTGGCGGAAGTCGGCGTTCTCGTCGAGCGTCACCTTGCCGTCCAGGGCCAGGATGCTGCCGTCGCCGACCTTCGCGAGCGGGTTCACCTCGACCAGCGTGGCGTCCGTGGCGACGAAGGTCTCCCAGAGCTTCACGAGGATGTCGGCCACGGGCGCGACGAGCTCCTCGGGGAACTTGGCAGCGACTGCGATCTCGCGGGCCTTCGCGTCGTCGACCCCGTCGATGGCGTTGACCGGGATCTTGGCCAGCGCCTCGGGCCGCTCGACGGCCAGCTGCTCGATCTCCATGCCGCCCTCGTAGGAGGCCATGGCGAGGAAGGTGCGGTTCGTCCGGTCGAGCAGGAAGGAGACGTAGTACTCCTGCTTGATGTCCGCGCCCGGGTCGACCAGGACGCGGTGGACGGTGTGCCCCTTGATATCCATCCCGAGGATCTCACCTGCTGCATCGGCTGCATCTCCAGGTGTCTTGGCCACCTTGACGCCGCCGGCCTTGCCGCGGCCGCCGACCTTGACCTGCGCCTTGACGACGGTGACGCCGCCGATCTTCTCGGCGATCGACTTGGCCTCGTCAGGCGTGGTGGCAACCTCGCCCAGGCCCGTCGGAACGCCGTGCTCCTTGAACAGGGTCTTGGCCTGGTACTCGAACAGATCCACTCTGACACGTCCGTTTCGCTTCGACTGGAGTCACTGAGCGCTCGGTGACCTCTCACGTTCTACGCCTTGCATACCGGACCGTCACTGCCGGCCGCCTCGCTCTGAGACTGGTTTCACGGGCCTTGCGGCCCGATTCGCTGCTGCTAGCGCTTACGACGAGGTCAGCCAACGCTCTGCGGAGCGACGTTCGAGCGCACCCACTCGACGATCTCGTCCATGGTCGCGCCGGGCGTGAAGATCTTCGCCACGCCCATCTCCTCGAGCTCGGCGATGTCGGCCTCGGGCACGATCCCGCCGCCGAACAGGATGACGTCGGACGCCTCGTTCTCGGCGAGCAGCTCGACGACGCGGCGGAACAACGTCATGTGCGCGCCGGAGAGGATGGACAGCCCAACCGCATCGGCGTCCTCCTGCACTACCGTCTGCACGATCTGCTCGGGCGTCTGGTGCAACCCGGTGTAGACGACCTCCATGCCCGCGTCGCGCAGGGCGCGGGCGATGACCTTCGCGCCCCGGTCGTGCCCGTCCAGGCCCGGTTTGGCGATGACGATGCGGATGCGGTCGGCCACGGTCGCAGCGTATTCGCCGCGCCCGGTCGGGCGCACGTGGGCGGGGCAGTCAACTGGCCAAGCGGGCGTTCTCCCGTCGTTGGGCGAGCACGGCGATGGCCCGGTGGCGGTCGAGGCGTTCACCGGTGCCGGTCCAGCTGGGTGCGTCGTCGGGCCCGGCGGCGAGCGGGTCGGGTGCTGACGGGATCAGCCGGGCTGGGTCAACGTGGTCTTCCAGGATCAGTCCGTCGGGGCGGCGCAAGACGAACCGGCCACTCGTCCGCACGCCGATGGAGAACTCCTCGCGGTGATGAGCGTGGTGATGCCGCCGGCACAACACCACGAGATTCGCCAGGTCGGTGCGCCCGCCGTGCAGCCAGTGCCGCACGTGATGGGCCTCTAACCCGTCGCGGGACCCGCAGCCCGGATGGGTGCAGCAGCCGCCATCACGCTCCAGCAGCGCCCGCATCACTCGCTTGGACACCACCCGGCGGGTGCGGCCCAGATCGAACAGGCTGCCGTCCTCGCGGAACAGATTCGTGCGCAACCGCCCGTCGCACAGCAGCCGCTCGATCACCGCGTCCGACTACCCCGGCCCGTGCGCGATCCGGCCCCGCGACCGCCGACCCGGCGGCGTCTCGGGCATCGACGCCTCACCCACGGGTTCCTCCTCGGGGCCGCTTGCCTCGGGCTGGATGGCTTCGGACTGCGTTCCGGGTCGCGGCTTCGTAGCGGCGCGGGCCGCCGCGAGGTCGAGATGCACCACTACCGCGGCCCGCTCGTCGCCGCGCAGGGCCGGCGCCCGCCCGGCCTCGGCGAGCACCACCCCGACCCGCGACATCGCTTCGGCCAGGGCGGGGAACGCCGCCAATGCCCGCGCCACCCGAACATGGTCGGCGGTTGCGCGCCGGGACAGACCGCAGGCGTGGGTCAGCCAGCGAGCCGTGGACGCCAACCCGAAGCGCGCATACCCCTCTTGCGCGTCGAAGGCCGCCACCAGCAAGATCACGACACGCCCGAGACCGCGCCCAGCTGAGCACACCTCCCTGGCGTGTCGTGCACGCCGGAGGGTTACGCCGGGAGCGCAGCGGGCGGCACCGCGGACTAGACCGCAGGCGCTACGCCGCTGGTGGACGCACGGGCATCGGCCGGGGAGGGCTTCAGCAGGTCGAGGATCGCCATGCCCTGCCCGACAACGCCGGCCAGCATCTCGGTCACCCCGGTCGCACCATTGAGGACTGTGAGGTTGGCCCCGTCAGGCCGTGTGCGGCCGCCTCGACAAGCGACGGAAGCATGCCGACCAGCCTGCTGGCCCCCAATGAGCTCCTCGTTGCTGGTGCTTCGCGACGGGCTGGTCCGCCTATGCGGCGGAGTACTCGGACCCACCTCGGATCGGGATGAGGACCTCGCCGGGTCCGCCGGCGGGGATCGGAACGGTCAGCCGTCCGATCGTCCCGACTGGGCTGTGACCCGCCATTCTTGCCCCGATTCGGACGCTGGTGTTGCGAGGCTGCCCGAGACAGCCCTGGGCTCAGCTCGGGAACAGGGCGGCGACGTCGATCTCGGCCGCGAACGGTTCGTCAATTGCCGCAACCTCACCGACGGACCACGCGCCGGTCTCGGCGTATGCGCCGTCACCCAAGCGGTAGGTGACCAAGCGCAGCGGATCGGTTTCGACGCGCCAATAGTGCGCGATGCCGGCCGCCGCGTACTGGGCCGGCTTGGTGATCCGGTCGGTGGTGATCGACGACGGCGATTCGATCTCCACGGCAAGTACGAGGTCAGCCGTGTCCAGCAACGCGCGTGACGTCCGGTACGCAGATGTGTGCAGCACACTCAGATCGGGCTTGCGGTACGAGCGTCCGAATTCGAACCCGGCGTCCGAGCCACTGACGTGCAACCATGCGGGCGCGGCATTCGCGAGCAATACGAACAGGATGTCTCCGACGTACGTGTGTCGTGGAACCGGCGGCGGGCTCACGATGAGCAGCCCGTCCACGATCTCGACGCGCTTGCAGAATTCGTCGGACAGGTCGGCCAGATCGTCCAACGTCCAGATCCGGTCGAGGTCGAGCATCGGCGACATGCGCACCACCGCCCTTTCGGCTCTAGTGTCCCGCACACCGAACGAGCGTGGCGAAGCTCAGCGAGCGGCGGGGGCGCCCTGTGGACAACCCGTCAGAGTTTCTGGACGGGCGCGTAGCGCAGCATCAACCACTTGACGCCGGTGCTGCCACCGAAGTCGATCTGGGCCTGCGAGCCCTCGCCCGAGCCGCGGGTGTCGACGACCGTGCCCATCCCCCACGCGTCGTGGGTGACGCGGTCGCCGGCAGCGAGCGACGGGATGGCGCGGTTGCCGACACCGCCGCGCAGCTTCCCCGACGCGGCCAGCTGTTGCTGAGCGCTCGGGGTCCGCCCACGGCCGCTACCGGCGCGATATCCGTGATCGCCATAGCGCGAGGGCGCGTCGTCGCCATACGAGCTCGAGGTGTATCCGGCCGAACCGTTGCCGACGAACGGCGCGCGGTCGACCTCGCCGGTCCACTCGACGAGCTCGGGCGGGACCTCGTCGAGGAAGCGCGACGGCGGGTTCCACGACGGCGCGCCCCACGCCGAGCGCGACAACGCACGTGACAGGTGCAACCGTTCGCGCGCGCGGGTGATGCCGACGTAGGCGAGGCGCCGCTCCTCGGACATCTCGTTCGGGTCGCCGAGCGAGCGCATGTGCGGGAAGACGCCGTCCTCCATGCCGGTGAGGAAGACGACCGGGAACTCGAGGCCCTTCGCGGTGTGCAGCGTCATCAGCGTGACGACGCCGCCTTCGGCGTCCGGGATCGAGTCCGCGTCGGCGACGAGCGACACCCGTTCGAGGAACGCATCGAGGCTCGGCTCCTCGTCGTTCGACGCGCGCAGCTCCTCGAACTCGCGCGCAACATTGACGAGCTCGCGCAGGTTGTCGACGCGCGACTCGTCCTGCGGGTCGCGGCTGGCCTCGAGCTCACGCAGGTAGCCGGTGCGGTCGAGGACGGCCTCGATGATCGCGCCCGGGACGCCGTCGGGGCCGGCGACGACCGCGCGCAGCTCCGTCATCAACGAGGTGAAGCCTTGGATCGCCGACAGCGAGCGTGGCGCCAGACCGGGCACGACATCGGCACGCTCGAGAGCTGCGCCGAACGAGATGCGCTCCTGTTGGGCAAACACCTCGACGCACGCCTCGGCACGGTCGCCGATGCCGCGGCGCGGGGTGTTCAGGATGCGCCGCAGCGACACGACGTCGTCGGGGTTGGCGAGGACGCGCAGGTAGGCCAGCGCGTCGCGGATCTCTTTGCGCTCGTAGAAGCGCACGCCGCCGACGACCTTGTAGGGCAGGCCGACCCGGATGAACACTTCCTCGAACACACGGGACTGCGCGTTGGTGCGGTAGAACACCGCGACGTCCGAAGCCTTGGCCGTCCCCTCGTCGGCCAGCGCGTCGATCCGCTGGGCCACCCACGCGGCCTCGTCGTGCTCATTCTCGGCGACGTAGCCCGCGACTTTCTCCCCGGCGCCCGCGTCGGACCAGAGGTTCTTCGGACGACGGTCGGGGTTGCGGGCGATCACGGCATTGGCCGCGGTGAGGATCGTCTGGGTGGAGCGGTAGTTCTGCTCGAGCAGGATCGTCGTGGCGTCCGGGTAGTCGCGTTCGAACTCGAGGATGTTGCGGATGGAAGCGCCGCGGAAGGCGTAGATCGACTGGTCGGCGTCGCCTACCACGGCCAGCTCGGCCGGTTCGTACGGGGCGTTCGGCTCGGGGACGGTCAGCTCGCGCACGAGCATGTACTGCGCGTGGTTAGTGTCCTGGTACTCGTCGACGAGGACGTGCCGGAAGCGGCGCCGGTAGTGATCGGCGATGTCGGGAAAGCGCTGCAGCAGCTCGACCGACGTCATGATCAGGTCGTCGAAGTCGAGGGCGTGGGCGTCGCGTAGCCGGTTCTGGTAGCGGGTGTAGACGTCGGCGACGACCTTCTCGGGCGCGGTCGACGCCTTGTCGGCCCAGGCCTCGGGCGTGACGAGCTCGTTCTTCAGGTTGCTGACCTGCGCAGTCAGCGAGCGGGCCGGGTAGCGCTTCGCATCCAGGTCGAGATCGCGCCCGACCATCGTCATCAACCGCTTGGAATCATCGGAGTCGTAGATCGAGAACGAGGTCTTGAAGCCCAGGTGCTTGGCCTCGGCCCGCAGCAGCCGCACGCACATCGAGTGGAACGTCGACACCCACATGGCCCGGGCGCGCGGGCCGACGAGGTGCGACACGCGCTCCTTCATCTCACCGGCGGCTTTGTTAGTGAAGGTGATGGCGAGGATCTGACCGGGCGTGGCCCCCCGCTCGGCGAGCAGGTAGGCAACGCGGTGGGTGAGGACGCGGGTCTTGCCCGAGCCCGCCCCGGCGACGATGAGAAGCGGGCCGCCGGCGTGCACGACCGCCGCCCGCTGCTGGGGGTTCAGCCCGTCGAGCAGGGTGGCCGGATCGGCCGCGATGCGGGTGCGCGGCGCGGCCTCTTGCGGCACGGGGAACAGGGTGTCGAGCGGCTGGTTCATCGTTCGTCCAGCCTACGGTTGCCATCGGACAGGACGGCGTGCCACCATCACTGACATGTCCAGCACCGCGACGCGATTTTTCTACGGGTACCGACACACGGTCCCCGTCGCTGGCTGACACCACCATCCACCAGACGCCCCGGGCCGCGGCCCGGGGCGTTTTGCGTTCCCGGACCGCGCCGGGCTCCCGAGAACGAGGTCCAGCATGACCAGCACCGAAGAGCTTGCCGCCGTCAACGCCGCCCAGGCCGCCGAGACGATCCCCGTCCTGCGCGGTCAGATCGACGGTCTCGACGAGGCGATCATCCGGCTCGTCACTGAGCGCGCCAAGCTGTCGGCCCGCATCCAGACCGCGCGCATGAACGCCGGCGGCACCCGCGTCGAGCTCGGTCGTGAGCGCGTGATCCGCGATGCGTTCCGTGAAGGTCTCGGCCCGGATGGCCCCGAGCTTGCCGGCGCGATCCTGCAGGTATGCCGCGGTCGCCGCTAGACACGTTCGAGGTCCCAATCGCATAACCGTCCGACGCGTCGGGTGAACGGCGGTTGAACGGCCGGCGAAGCGCACGTACTGTCTGCCCGCCATGCCGAATCGTGTCGTCGCCGTCCTGCTCACCCTGGCGGCCGTGCTGGCACCTGGATTCGTCGTCGACTCCGCCCACGCCGCCGCTAGCAAGCCGGTGTTGGCGGTGCACCCGGCTACGGTTGTCCAGCAGGACCCGATCACCCTCAGCGGCCGGACGACCCAGCGGCGCGTCATCGTGTACCGGCGCCTCTACGGCCACGCCTGGACGCGCATCGGCACCGCCCGCACGACGCACGGACACTTCACCTACCGCACCCGGCCGGTAGCGGGGCGCACCAACCTGTACCGCACCAGCGCTGCGGGCAAGGCCAGGACGAGCCGGGTGGCGAAAGCTCGCAGCGTCGGTTGCACTCCGCTGCTCGCCCACGGCGACGTCGCGACCTGGACTCAGGACACGACGGTCATCAACACCTTGACGCGAAACTGGGCCCAGCTGATCTGCTCGGCGGCCCCGAACTCGACGATCACCATGGCCGAGATGTACGCATACGAGAACAGCGCCACTGTGGCGCGGCTGATGAACGCGCTCCGCGCCGTACACGCCTACCGCGGCGTTCGGGTGCGGGTACTCGTCCAACGCGGCGGCTACTACCCGGGCGCGCAGTGGGCGGCACTCAAGCGGCACTTCAGATTCGCTGAGGTTCATTACTGCACGTACGGCTGCCACTCGAGCGACCCGAATGCGCACGCCCATACCAAATTCATGGTGCTGTCCAAGACGATCTTCGGAGGGTCGGCGGTACTCGAGTCGTCGGCGAACTGGTCGGGCGAGCAGTTCGACCGGCAACGGCAGTCCGGCGTCTACGTCTACGGCAACAACCGGCTGACCCAGGCCTACCTGCAGGAGTGGGCCAGCCTCACCACCCGCTCGTTGCTGGATGCGACGACGTGGCGCTCGGCCGGCAGTGGGATCTCCTACTCCTTCGACCCTCGCCCGGCCGCGACCGACCCGATTGCCAGCGAACTGCACACCTTGACCTGCGAACCGGGCGACAGCATCGGAGTGGCCGACACCCTGCTGAGCCGCCCGACCCTGGTCGCCGAACTCACGCGACTCGCGCAGGCGGGTTGCCAGGTGCAGGTGTTGATCGACCCCTCCGGCAGCGTCGTGACCGCGCTGAGCGCGTCGACCCGCGCCGTCGTCGAGCACGACAAGTTCGTGGTGATCGACGCGCACGCCGCGGGCACCGGTGCCGCGCGCCAGGAGGTCATCCACGGGTCGGAGAACTACAGCACCGGGTCCATGACGCTGTCGGACCAGCAGCTGCTCCTGCTCCGACGCCCTGACGTCTACGCGACCTACCTGTGGTGGTTCGGATACCTCTGGAAACGCTCGGTCGCGCTGCCGCCGACCCCCACCGCGCCGCCACCCACCACGACGCCACCCACCACGCCGCCACCCACCACGACGCCACCGACCACCGCTCCGCCACCGGAGCCGGACTCAGTCAGGACAACCGCCGGCGCGAGCCGCCTCGTCGGAGCGTCGACGTGCTCGCAGCCGGCCGCCTCGGCCGACGACGACTCGACCTCGGGGACCTGCGCACAGGGATAAGACCGGCCTACATGCGGTCGGGCAACCGGCCTTCCTCATGGTCGAGTTCCCGCTCGAGTGTGCGCAGTCCGGCGTCGGGCAGCTGGCCCGCGTCACGCAGACGCAGCAGCTCCTCACGCTGGGCGTCCAGAGTGAGCCGACGCAGGCGCAGCGCGGCCTCGTAGGGGGCGGTTCGGGCCGCCTCACCAGGGGCGGCGTCCTCCAAGGCGTCCAGACGACCGCGATAGCGTCCCTCCTGCAGCTCCAACTGACGTCGGGCCGACTCCACCACCCGCGCTTCGATGTCCAGGTCGGTCGCGGAGTTCCCACCATCAGCATGCGGCTCGGACAGCTCGTCCAGGCGGCGCAACGCAGCCTGGGTGGCAGCGAGCCGGGCCTGGTTGCGCAATCGGGCCATGTCGCGCTCGCTGGCCCGCAACCCGAGGCGGCGCACGAGCGGCGCGAACGTCATGCCCTGGCCCACCAGCGTCACCAGGACAACGACGAAGGCGCAGAACAGCAGCAGGTCCCGCCCGGGGAACGGGTGGCCGTCGATGGTCACCGGGATGGTGAAGATGGCGGCGAGGGTGATGACGCCGCGCGTGCCCGTCCAGCTCAGCACCACCACCTCGCGGCCGGTCAGCCGGCCCGGTGTGCGCTCCCCGTCACCGCCGAGCCAGGTGTGCAGCGAGCTCGGCAGCAGCTGGGTGGCCATCAGCCAGAGCGGGCGGAGCACGAGCACGAGGCCGACGGTCACCGCGGCCGCACTGACAACGGTGCCGGTGCGGTAGTCGTCCAGGCCGCGCACGACCTCGGGCAGCTGCTGGCCGATCAGCAGGAACACGAAGCCCTCGAGCAGGTAGTCGACGAGCCGCCACACGGCCGCGACCTGCAACCGGCTCGCCCCGGAGGACGAACGCGGGGTGTCGTGGCCGACGATCAGCCCGGCCACCACGACGGCAAGCACGCCCGACACGTGCACCGCCTCGCCGAGCAGGTAGGCGAGGAACGGCGTCGCGAGCGAGACCGCATTGGTGGTCAGCGGGTCGGCGGTGAACGGCCGGGCCAGGCGCACGGCCAGCGCCACGAGCACGCCGGCCACCACGCCGCCGACCGCGGCCAACGCGAACTCGCCCACCGCGAACGGCAACGAGAACCCCTCACCGCCGGCGGCCGCCACCGCGACGGTGAGCGTGGTCAGCGCCGTCGCGTCGTTGAGCAGCCCCTCGCCCTGGATGAGCGTGGTGAGGTGCGGCGGCAAGCCCACCCGTCGACCGACGGCCAGGGCCGCGACCGGGTCGGGCGGTGCGACGCAGGCGCCGAGCGCGATGCCGGCCGACAGCGTCACGCCGGCCACCAGCAGGTTGATGCCGACGCCGATGACCACTGCCGTCACCAGCACCAGGACGACCGACAGGCTGATCACGGTGCGCAGGTTCTTGCGGATCGCCAGCAGCGAGGAGTCGAGTGCGGTGCTGTAGAGCAGCGGCGGCAGCACGAACGTCAGCACGACGTGCGGGTCGAGGGTGATGTTCGGGCCCGGCACGAGCGAATACGCCAGCCCGAGCACCGTGAGCAGGGCCGCGGCCGGGATGCCCGTCCGATCGTCGATGCGGTGCACCACGACGATGGTGACGGTCGCGGCCAGCGACAGCAGCAGAATCGTCTCGACACTCACCAACCCATTGTCCCGGACGGGCGCCCCCCGCGGGGGACGCTCGGAACACGGTCTGGGCGGCACCTATGTGGGTGGCACCTGAGCGGGTGCCCGCACCGTTCCTCGAGGTTTCATCAGCAGACACCTCGCTGCCCCCGCTCGCTGCCGGCCTGACCACCATTGCCGTCGCCGTGTCTGCCGTGGCCTCCGCTGCCGGGTACGGCCCGAGCGTTCACACCGCGGACGCGCGGGAGCAGATCGTCGGCGGCAAGGCCCGCAACGTCATTCTGTTGATCGGCGACGGCATGGGCGACAGCGAGATCACCCTGGCCCGCAACTGACGGCTACTCCCACTCGATGGTGCCGGGTGGTTTGGACGTGACGTCCAGGACCACCCGGTTCACCTCGCGCACCTCGTTGGTGATGCGCGTGGAGATGCGCTCCAAGACCTCGTAGGGGACGCGCGTCCAATCTGCGGTCATGGCGTCCTCGGACGAGACGGGGCGCAACACGACCGGGTGCCCGTAGGTGCGACCGTCGCCCTGCACGCCCACCGAGCGGACGTCGGCGAGCAACACGACCGGGCACTGCCAGATCTCGCGGTCGAGGTCGGCAGCGCTCAGTTCGGCGCGGGCGATCGCGTCGGCGCGGCGCAGGATGTCGAGGCGCTCGGCGGTCACCGAGCCGACGATGCGGATGCCCAACCCGGGGCCCGGGAAGGGCTGCCGCCAGACGATCTCAGCGGGCAGGCCGAGCTGTTCACCGACGCGTCGGACCTCGTCCTTGAACAGCGTCCGCAGCGGTTCGACGAGGGAGAACTGCAGGTCATCGGGCAACCCGCCGACGTTGTGATGACTCTTGATGTTGGCCGCGCCAGTGCCGCCGCCGGACTCGACGACGTCCGGGTAGAGAGTGCCTTGGACGAGGAACTCGACGTCGTCGCCGTGCGCGCCCGCCTCGGCGACGACCTCGCGGGCGGCCTGCTCGAAGACCCGGATGAACTCCCGTCCGATGATCTTGCGTTTGTCCTCGGGATCGCTGACGCCGTCGAGCGCGGTGAGGAACTGCTCAACTGCGTCGACGACCTTGAGCTTGACGCCGGTGGCGGCCACGAAGTCGCGCTCGACCTGCTCGGCCTCGCCGGCCCGCAGCAACCCGTGGTCGACGAAGACGCAGGTGAGCTGCTCGCCGATCGCGCGCTGTACGACCGCGGCGGCCACCGCCGAGTCGACGCCGCCGGACAGTCCGCAAATGACCTGCTTGTCGCCGACCTGCGCGCGGATCACCTCGACCTGCTCGTCGATGATGTTGGTCTCGGTCCAGGTCGGTCGGCAGCCGGCGATGTCGTAGAGGAAGTGCCGCAGCATCTCCTGGCCGTGCGCGGTGTGCATGACCTCGGGGTGGAACTGGACGCCGGCCAGCCCGCGGGCGACGTCCTCGAAGGCCGCGACGGGCGCGCCCGTGGTCGAGGCGGTGACCCGGAAACCCGGCGGCGGGACGGTGACCGCGTCGCCGTGGCTCATCCACACCAGCTGGTCGGCGGGTAGGCCTTGCAGGAGCACGCCGGGGTCCTCGACGCGCAGCGCGGTACGGCCGAACTCCGAGCCACCGGTGTGCGCGACCTCGCCGCCCAGCGCCTGCGTCATGGCCTGGAAGCCGTAGCAGATGCCGAAGGTGGGCACGCCGGCCGTGATCAACTCGGCGTCGGTGCGCGGGGCGTCGGCGGCGTACACCGAGGACGGGCCGCCGGACAGGATGATCGCCTTCGGGCCCTTGGCCAACAGCTCGTCGACCGGCATCGTGTGCGGAACGATCTCGGAATAGACCTTGGCCTCGCGCACCCGGCGGGCGATGAGCTGCGCGTACTGCGCGCCGTAGTCGACGACGAGGACGAGGTCGGTCTGCACGTACGAAGTCTACGGACGGCGGTCCGGGACATCGGCGTCGCGCCACGACCAGCGGAAGCCGGTGAGGTCCTCGCTGGTCCGCCACAGGCGCCGGGCGAGCTGCTCGTCTGCGGCGAGCGGCGCAACGCGGGCCGGGCCGATCGGTCCCCGGGTCTCGCCCAGCCAACCGGGGCCGGTGTAAGTACCCGGGTCGGCCTCGCCGGCGGCGTACAGCGAGGGTCGCGCACCCGCCGACGGCGGCTGCGTGGCGACGCGGAGCACCGGCGGCGCAAGAAAACGGGTCATGGGCCGAGCCCCCATGCCCTGTCTGCTCGAGAACAGTCCGGTGGCCGAGACGCCGGGGTGCGCCGCGGTGGACGTCACCGTTGACCCCCGGGCCGTCAGTTCACGGTGCAGCTGCAGCGCGAAGAGCAGGTTGGCCAGCTTGGAGTTCGCGTAGGTGCGCTGCGGGTGGTAGAGCTCGCCGACGTTCGCCTCGAGCACCGCGGCGGTGCCCTGGTGATGAACGATCGAGGAGACCGTGACCACCCGTCCCGCCGGGGCCGCCTCGAGCGCGGGCATCAGCAATCCGGTGAGCACGAAGTGACCCAGGTGGTTGGTGGCGAACTGCAGCTCGAAATCGTCCTCGGTGCGCGTCAGTCGCGGTGGGGCCATGACGCCGGCGTTGTTGACGAGCAGATCGAGCGGACCGTCCCAGGCCTCGCCGAACGCCCGTACCGACGCCATCGACGCGAGGTCGAGCGGCGCTGCGGTCACCGTCGATCCGATGCGCCGCGCAGCGGCCTCGGCAGCCCGCTCGTCGCGGCAGGCGAGCACGACCTGCGCGCCGTGCTCGGCCAGCTGCTTGGCGGTGTGGAACCCGATGCCGGAGTTCGCGCCGGTGACCACCGCGGTGCGGCCGTGCAGGTCGAGCATTCGGCCAGCCGTCCATCCCACGCTGAGAAACGTACGCGTGGGGGCAGTGACCGCGCGAGCCGAGATGGACAATGCGCGCATGGCTACCTGCATGATCCGCACCCGGGTTTGGCGCAACGGGACGCTCGAGCGTGAGAACTTCCCGTTCGCCGAGGTGTCGGACTACCTCGAGGACCCCGACTGCCTGGTGTGGGCAGACCTGCTCAGCCCCGGCCACGACGACCTGCTCGAACTGGCCGAGGAGCTGACGCTCGACCCGCACGCCATCGAGGACGCCGAGGCGCCGGCCGAGCGTCCGAAGGCGACCCGCTACTCCAGCCACCTGTTCATGACCGCGTACTCGGTGGTGCACGACCCGGAGACGGGCGACCTGACCGTCGGCCGGGTGTCGGCGTTCAGCACTAGGCACGCGTTCGTCACCGTCCGCCTTGACGACTCGCTCGACCTCGAGGCAGTCATCGCCCGCTGGGACGACAACGCCGACCTCGTCAAGTACGGCCCCCGTACCCTGATGCATGGTCTGCTCGACGAGATCGTCGACGGCTACTTCGACGCGGTCGAATCATTGGACGACTCGATCGAGGGCATCGAGGACATCCTGTTCGACGAGAGCGGCAAGACCGGTAACGAGGTGTCGAGGACGACTTTCCGGTTGAGGCGGTCGCTGGTGCAGGCGCGGCGGGCGATCTTGCCGATGCGCGAGGTCATCAACACCGTCATGCGACGCGCCACCGGCGACGACGCGCCGGAGCTGACCCCCTACTACGAGGATCTGTACGACCACGTGCTGCGCGCTGCCGAATGGACCGAATCGCTGCGCGACATGATCACCTCGATCTTCGAGACGAACATGTCGCTGGCCGACAACCGGATGAACCTGGTCATGAAGCAGTTGACGTCCTGGGCGGCGATCATCGCCGTGCCCACTGCGGTCACCGGCTTCTTCGGCCAGAACGTCCCCTACCCCGGTTTCGGCAAGGAGTGGGGCTTCGTCTACAGCCTGGTGATCATGGTCGTCATCGCCGTCGCGCTGTATGTGGCGTTCAAACGCAAGGACTGGCTGTAGCCCCTCCTCAGCCGGCCAACGACGGCAGGACGCCGTCGAAGTTTCTCGATGCCGCGCGCCGCTCGTCGGTGACGAGACCATAGGCGGTGTTGCGCTGACGGACCGTGCGTCCGGGCAGGCCGCCGACGATCTCCTCGAGCTGTGCGGCGGTCTTGGCCGAGCCGTGCTGGCTGCCGGCCATCCGGCTGATCGTCTCCTCCATCAGCGTGCCACCGAGATCGTTGACGCCGCCCTGCAGCACCTGCCGGCACCCGTCGACGCCCAGCTTCACCCAGGAACACTGGATGTTGTCGATGCGCCCGTGCAGCAGGATGCGGGCCATCGCGTGCACCGCACGGTTCTCCCGCGTCGTCGGCCCCGGGCGGGCCACGCCGGCCAGGTAGATCGGCGCGTTGGTGTGGATGAAGGGCAGCGCGACGAACTCGGTGAACCCGCCCGTCTGATCCTGGATCCGGGCCAGCGTGCGGAAGTGGCCGAGCCAGTGCGCCGGGTTGTCGACGTGGCCGTACATCATCGTCGAGCTCGAGCGCAGACCGACCTGGTGCGCGGTAGTGATGACCTCGATCCATTCCGACGCCGGTAACTTGCCCTTGGTCAGCAGCCAGCGCACGTCGTCGTCGAGGATCTCGGCCGCGGTGCCCGGGATCGAGTCGAGCCCCGCCTCCTTGGCCGCGATCAGCCACTCGCGGATCGACAGCCCGGTGCGGGCCGCGCCGTTGACGACCTCCATCGGGCTGAACGCGTGCACGTGCATGTCCGGCACGCGTTCCTTCACCGCGCGGGCGATGTCGAAGTACGCGGTCCCGGGCAGGTCGGGGTGGATGCCGCCCTGCATGCAGACCTCGGTGGCCCCGAGCGCCCACGCCTCCTCAGCACGACGCGCGAGCTCGTCCATCGACAACGTGTAGGCGTCGGCGTCGGTGCGCCGCTGGGCGAAGGCGCAGAACCGGCAACCGGTGTAGCAGACGTTGGTGAAGTTGATGTTGCGGTTGACGATGTAGGTGACGTCGTCGCCGACGACCTGCCGGCGCAGGTCGTCTGCCAGGCGCGCCACCGCGTCGAGTTCGGCGCCGTCGGCGTGCAGCAGGGCCAGCGCGTCGGCGTCACCGAGCGAGCCCGGATCGCGTTCGGCGTTGCGCAGCGCGCTGAGCACATCTGAGTCGAGACGCTGTGGGGCAGAGGTGCGGACGGACGCCTCGCGTACGGTCTCCCAGTCGCCGTAGACGCTGTCGAAGTCGGTCCGGCGGTCGGCTGACCGGCCCTCGGTGTCGATGGCGGTGTGCAGGTCGACCCGCCCGTCCGAGGCAGCGAGCAGGTTGGCGTCCTCGGGCTCCTGCCACGGCATACCTTGGGGTACGGCACCCTCCCGAGCCAGCCCGTCAGCGCCGGCCAGCGCGTGCACGTGCGGCATGATCCGCGGGTCGAGCCAAGGCTCCCCGGCGGTGACGTAGTTCGGGTACACGGTCAGCCGCTCGACGAGCCGGAAGCCGGCCTCGGCACTGCGGGCAGCGAGCTCGTCGATCATCGGCCAGGGCCGCTCCGGATTGACGTGATCGGGCGTCAGCGGCGATACGCCACCCCAGTCGTCGATGCCGGCGCGCAACAACAGGTCGAACTCGTCGCCGATCAGGTTGGGCGGGGCCTGGATGCGCATGCGGGGGCCGAGCACGAGCCGCGCGACGGCCACCGTCGCTGCGAGGTCGTCGAGCTCCGCGTCGGGCATGCGAGCCATCGCAGTGTCGGGCTTGGCCCGGAAGTTCTGGACGATCGTCTCCTGCAGCCCTTGGAACGCCCGCGCGATCCGACGCAGCTCGAACAGCGCGTCGACCCGCTCGGCCGGCGTCTCGCCGATGCCGATGAGGATGCCCGTGGTGAACGGGATGTTGGAACGGCCGGCATCCTCGAGCACCCGCAGCCGCACGGCGGGGTCCTTGTCCGGGGAGCCGAAGTGTGCGCCGTGCGGTTCTTCGAAGAGCCGCCGCGAGGTCGTCTCGAGCATCATGCCCATGGACGGCGCCACCGGCTTGAGCCGTTGGAGCTCGGCCCACGACATCACGCCCGGGTTCAGGTGCGGCAGCAGCCCCGTCTTCTCGAGCACCATGATCGACATCGCCCGCACGTAGGCGAGCGTCGAGTCGTAGCCGTGCGCGTCGAGCCATTCCTGCGCTGCGGGCCAGCGGTCCTCGGGACGGTCGCCGAGCGTGAACAGCGCCTCCTTGCAGCCCAGCGCCGCGCCCTGCGCAGCGATGGCGAGCACCTCGCCCGGCGACAGGAACGGCGCGGGCACCCGGTTCGGTGTGGTCGCGAACGTGCAGTAGTGACAGCGGTCGCGACACAGCCGGGTCAGCGGGATGAACACCTTGCGCGAGTAGGTGACGACGCCGGGGCGCCCGGCGTCGGCCAGCCCCTGGTCGCGCACCCGGGCTGCCGAGGTGCAGAGGTCGAGCAGCGCGTCGCCGCGAGCGCCCAGCAGGATCTCTGCCTCGGTGGCGTCCAGCGTCACGCCGTCACGGGCTCGTCGTAGCGCACGTCGTAGCGCAGTAGAGATGTCCATAGAGCTCACGCGGGTGCTCCTAGCCGAGATTCGGCGACTCCCGCCCGGAATGACTTCTGCTCCGCGACCTCTCGGGTGGACTCCCCACCCGGTCGCGGTTCTGACTACACGCTACCGACGCCTACAGCGCGCGTAGGCGCGGAAGTATTTCCTCGCCGTACAGCTTCAGGAAGGTGGCCTGGTCCGGGCCCGGGGCGTGGAAGACCAGGTGATTGAAACCGAGGTCGAGATAGGTCTTGATCTTCTCGACGTGCTCGTCGGGATCGGTGGACACGATGAACCGCTTCGCGGTCTGCTCGACCGACAACGCATCGGCCAGCCGCTGCATCTCCACCGGATCCTCGACACCCTGCTTCTGCTCCGCGCTCAGACCCAGCGCACCCCAGAAGTGCGTCGCGCGCATCGCTGCGTCCCGGTCGTGGTCGAAGGACACCTTGACCTCGATCATCATCTCCAGGTCAGTGATCGAGCGGCCTGCCTTCTCGGCACCCTCCGCGATCGCCGGCATCAACGTCTCGGTATACAGCGCCGGATCCTTACCCGACGTCGTGATCCACCCGTCACCCTGCCGTCCCGCAAAACGGGTCGCCGCCGGGCCGGAGGAGGCCAGCCAGATCGGCACCTGCTGCTCAGGCCGGTCATAGATCGTCGCCTTGTCCGTCGAGTAATAGTCACCCTCGAAACTGACCCGCTCCCCGCTCCACAGCTCACGGATCAGCTTCACCGCCTCCCGGAACCGGGCGAAGCGCTCCTTACCGTCCGGCCACTCCAACCCCAGCGGCACCTCGTTCATCGACTCCCCACTACCCAGCCCCAGCACCACCCGCCCCGGGTACAGACACCCCAACGTCGCGAACGACTGCGCCACGATCGCCGGGTGATAGCGGAACGTCGGCGTCAACACCGAGGTGCCCATCGTGATCCGCTCCGTACTGGCCCCCAACGCCCCCAACCAGCTCATCGCGAACGGCGCATGCCCACCATCGTGACGCCACGGCTGCAGATGATCACTGATGAACACCGAGTCGAACCCGTTCTGCTCAGCCAGGATCCCGTACTCCAGCAGCTCGCGCGGCGCGAACTGCTCGTTCGAGGCCTTGTAGCCCAACTTCAGATCAGCCATGGTCAGCGTCCTCCGGTCACGATGAGCTCCGCCTTCTGGAACTCCTTGAGCGTCGAGTACCCGCACTTGCCCATCACCCTGCGCACCGCACCGAACAGGTTGCGTTCCCCGGTGGGGTCCGACGTCGGGCCCACCAGCAATTCTTCCAGCGACGGGCGGTCGGCGGCATCTGCCCCCGCCGTAGCGAAGTCGACCACCGACGAGCGCGGTACGCGCGGGTGGGCGGCGGTCGGGTCCCAGTAGCGCCCGCCCCCCGGCGCCTCGGCCGCCTGCGCGAGCGGTTCGCCGAGCATGACCGCGTCGGCCCCGCAGGCCAGAGCCTTGGCGATGTCCCCGCCACTGGCTAGATCGCCGTAGGCCACGAGGTGCACGTAGCGGCCGCCGGTCTCGTCGAGGTAGTCGCGCCGGGCGGCCGCGGCGTCGACGAGCGCGGTGGCCATCGGGACGTCGATGCCCAGCACCGAGTGCGTCGTCGAGCCCAGGTGGGCGCCGTAGCCGATGATCACCCCGGCGGCGCCGGTGCGCATGAGGTGCAGCGCGGTCTGGTAATTGGTCACGCCGCCGACGAGCACCGGGACGTCGAGGTCGGCAATGAAGGTCTTGAGATTGAGGCCTTCGATGTCTGGGGCCTGCACGTGCTCGGCCGAGATCACCGTGCCCTGGATGACGAGCAGGTCGACGCCCTCGGCCAGCGCGTGCGGCGCCAGCTCGGCCGTGTGCTGCGGCGACAACCGCAGCGCTACCCGCGCCTTCGCCGCGCGCAACTCCGCAATGCGCGTGCGCAGGAGCTCCGGCGACACCGGCCGGGAGTACATCTGCTGCAGGGTGGCGGTCTCGCCGTCCAGCTTCTCGAGTTCTGCGGCCGGGTCGTCGTAGCGGGCCCACAGGCCTTCACCGTCGAGGACGGCGAGTCCGCCGAGCCGCTCGATCTCCGCTACGGTCGCCGGCGACACGGTGGCATCCGACGGCGCGGCAACGAACGGCAGGTCGAAGGCCAGCGCGTCGATCTGCCAGCTGGTCGACACGACGGCCGACCCGCGCGTGCGCCGTGTCGGCACGAGCGAGATCTCGTGCAGGTGGTATCCCCGGCGGGCGCTGCGTCCGAGGCCGATCTCCACTGTCTCCGGCATGCTTCGAGTCTGCCGTACGCGAGATCGTGGGCGTCAGACCGGTCGAAAAGCGAACATCACCGACAAAACGAAACTCGCCGAGGACGTTCGTCCCGTACGGCCGGGCTGTTTGCCGGTGTCGAGGCGGTCCGGGGCGCGGCATTGTTTACTTCACAAGGGCTTAACTCTCTCAGAGGGTTCCGTCGGGGGGCGGACGAGGCAGCAAGTCCCTGAGGGGTTGGAAGACGGGGGTCGGTTCGGCATTCGCGCGGGGGCGGGTGCCGACCAAGCACCACACTCGAATTCGTGGGTGTGTCGATCGACGAGCCGGCCCTCGGCGGGGGACGGCGATCGGCATCACCACAAGTTAGATCCGATGTAGATCCGATCCACCCGCAGCGAGCCAACCCGCAGAGGACGCCGTTCCCGCCATGACCTTGCTCGAGCCCATGACCGGGCCCCGGCCTGCTCGTGCGCCAAAGCTCGGCACGTTGCAGGCCGACAGCCTGCTGCACCTCGTGCTCGAGGCGCATCGGCACGTCACCTCGGACTTCTCGTCGGCGGCCATGATCGAGCGCCTGTTGCAGGCCGCCATCTCGCTCACCGGCGCCGACTACGGGGCGGTGGTCGTGTTGTCCGCGTCCGGGGGCGTCGCGCAGACGATCGTGAAACACGGTGAGGCCGCCGATGGCGCCGGCTGGCGGACCGTCCTCGAACCGTCGATCGACGAGTCTGGGAATCCTGCCTCGCCAAGCCAGCGCGCCCGCCAGGCTGGGCACGGACGACTGCTGGGCTCGTTGGTGCATGCGCGCCGCGTCCCGTTCCTCGAGCTCTACGTGGGCGTCGCGGTGTCGGGCGGGTTCGTCGACGACGCCGCGCTGCTGCTCGACGCGCTGTCCGAGCTCGCCGGCACCGCGGTCGAGAACGCGCTGCTGCACGAGGATGCGCAACGCAGCAAGGACTGGTTGCAGGCCTCCGGGGAGATCGCCCGCACGCTGCTGTCCGACACCGACGGCGACATGCTGAGTCAGGTGGTACATCGCGCCCTGCAGGTGGCCGAGGCCGACACCGTCGCGCTGCTGCTTCCCCATGGCAACGGGCTGCTACAGGTCGCGGTCTCGACCGGGCTCGGCGCCGAGGACTTCGACGGTTCTGTCGTTGCAGCCGATGCCTCCCCGCTCGGTCGGGCCGTGCTGCAGGGCGAGAGCGTGCTGGTCGATGATCTGGGTGACGTTGCGCGCAGGGAGTTCGACAACGTCAACGACCTCGGCCCGGTGATGTCCGCACCGCTGGTCGACGCGCGCGGCGTGCGCGGTGCGATTGTGCTGTGCCGCCGGCGCGGTTGCCCGAGTTTCACCGCCCACGACCTCGACCTGGCCACTACGTTCGCTGACCAGCTCGCGCTCGCCCTGGAGATGGACGACGCGCGCCTGCGCGGCGAGTGGGTGAAGGTGCTCGAGGTCCGCCACCGCATCGCTCAGGACCTGCACGACAACGTGATGCAGCGGTTGTTCGCCACCGGGGTCGGGTTGCAGAGCCTGGCCGGGGGCAGCCTGCCGGCCGACATCGCCCGCCGCCTCGGCCGCTACATAGCCGACCTGGACGAGACGATCGACGAGATCCGTACCCGGGTGTTCGGGTTGCGCGATGGCGACGGCCTTCGGCAGGGACCGACGCCAAGTCGCTTCCCCTACGTGCGGACGGACGAGCTTGCTCCGTAGCGCCTGTCGCTTCATGGCTAACGCAAGGCCCACGTAGGGTGCATCCATCGACTGACCGGAAGGCCCCCCGCCATGACCGCCGACTCCCCCAGCACGCTGACCCGGCTGTTCCTGCTCGACGATCACGAGATCGTCCGCCGCGGGCTGTCGGAGCTGCTCAACAGCGTCGAGGATTTCGAGGTGGTCGGTGAGGCCGGCACGGTGGCCGAGGCCTTGCGGCGCATCCCCGCCGTGAACCCGGACGTCGCCATCCTCGACGGCCGGCTGCCCGACGGCAGCGGCATCGAGGTCTGCCGAATCATCCGCGAGGAACAACCGAACGTCCGCTGCTTGATCCTGACCTCCTACGACGACGACGAGGCGATCTTCGCCGCGGTGCTGGCCGGCGCCGCCGGCTACGTGCTCAAGCAGATTCGCGGATCGAACCTCGTCGACGCGGTGCGCCAGGTGGCGGCCGGCCAGTCCCTGCTCGACCCCTCGGTCACCGACCGGGTGCTGCGCCGCATCCGTGAGGGCAAGCAGGAGGACGCGCGCCTGGCTTCGCTCAACACCCAGGAGCGCAAGATCCTCGTGCTGATCGCCGAGGGCCTGACCAACCGACAGATCGGCGAGCGGCTCTTCCTCGCCGAGAAGACGGTGAAGAACAACGTCTCGAGCCTGCTGGCCAAGCTCGGCATGCAGCGCCGCACCCAGGCCGCCGTGTACGGCGCCAACCTGCGCGAACCGAACACCGTCGACACCGACTTCTGACGACACCGACTTTTGACGACACCGACTTTTGACGACAACGACTTCGGACGACACCGATCGCGTGGGTCAGTTGCCGGAGTAGTTCGGGGCCTCGACGGTCATCTGGACGTCGTGGGGGTGCGATTCCTTCAGCGACGACTGGGTGATCCGGATGAACTGGCCGCGGTCGGCGAGTTCGGCGATGGTCCGGGCGCCCACGTAGAACATCGACTGCCGCAGACCACCGATGAGCTGGTGGGTAACGGCGGCGAGCGGGCCGCGGTAGGCGACCCGACCCTCGATGCCCTCGGGCACGATCTTGTCGTCGCTGGTTACCTCGGCCTGGAAGTACCGGTCCTTGGAATACGACTTCTTGCCGCGCGAGCTCATTGCGCCCAGCGAGCCCATGCCCCGGTAGGTCTTGTACTGCTTGCCGCTGACGAAGATCAGGTCGCCCGGCGTCTCGTCACAGCCCGCGAGCAGTGAGCCCAGCATGACGGTGTCGGCGCCGGCCACGATGGCCTTGGCGATGTCGCCGGAATGCTGCAGGCCGCCGTCTGCAATCACCGGCACACCCGCCGGCTTACAGGCCAGGGACGCCTCGTAGATGGCGGTGATCTGGGGTGCTCCGACGCCGGTGACCACCCGCGTCGTGCAGATCGACCCCGGCCCCACGCCCACCTTGACCGCGTCGGCACCGGCGTCGACGAACGCCTGCGCGCCGGCGCGGGTCGCGACGTTGCCGCCGATCACCTGCACATGACGGGTCGCACTATCCGTTTTCAGGCGACGGACCATGTCGAGCAACAACCGGACGTGCCCGTGCGCGGTGTCGGCGACGAGCACATCGACCCCCGCGTCGACGAGCCGGGTCGCGCGGTCCCAGGCGTCACCGAAGTAGCCGACCGCGGCACCGACCATCAACCGGCCGTGTGCGTCCTTCGAGGCGTGCGGGAACTGCTCGGACTTGACGAAGTCCTTCACCGTGATCAGGCCCGCCAGGCGTCCGTGCTCGTCGACGAGCGGCAACCGCTCGCGCTTGTGCTGGCGCAGGATCCGAGCGGCGTCGTCGTGCCCGATCCCGATCGGTGCCGTGATGAGCGGCATCGGCGTCATGACCTCGTCGACCTTGGTCGTGGCCCAGTCGCCCACCGGCACGAAGCGCAGGTCGCGGTTGGTGATGATGCCGAGCAGCTTCTGGTCCGCATCGACGACGGGCGCGCCCGAGATGCGGTACTCGCCGCACACCTCGTCGAGCTGCTCGAGGGTGGCGTCCCGGGAGATCGTCACCGGGTTCGCGATCATGCCCGTCTGGGTGCGCTTGACGAGGTCGACCTGGTACGCCTGGTCCTCGATGGACAGGTTGCGGTGCAGCACGCCGAGACCACCCTGGCGAGCGATGGCGATAGCCATCCGCGACTCGGTGACGGTGTCCATGGCCGCGGACAGCAGCGGCACCGCGATGTCGAGCTCGCGGGTCAGTCGGGTGCGGGTATCGACCTCGGCCGGGACGACGTCGGTCTCACCCGGGAGCAGCAGCACGTCGTCGAAGGTGAGCCCGATCGACGCGAACTTCGCCGGCAGGCCGTCGGAGAAGAACTCGTCGGACACTGCGGCTCCAAGCTGTAGGCGAGCTGCCATCGTACGTCCGTCGCGCTCACATGTTGGCGCAGTGGTGGGCGTCGTTTACCGTGGGGGTCGTGACGCACACGGCGGGGGTTCGATGAATCTCGACGACGGCCCGCTCGACCC
Organism: uncultured Jatrophihabitans sp.; assembly: GCF_964244045.1. NCBI lineage: Bacteria > Bacillati > Actinomycetota > Actinomycetes > Jatrophihabitantales > Jatrophihabitantaceae > Jatrophihabitans > uncultured Jatrophihabitans sp. Next base: position 279,261 of record NZ_CAXTHK010000001.1, read on the forward strand.
GTTCCGCGGCGATCCGAATGACCCGGCCGCCGCCCTCGACGATGCTGCCGACACCTACGCCGCGCCGCCACTCACCGACGAGGAGCGCGAGGACGTTCTGGCCGACCTCACCGAATTGCAGTCGTTCCGCGCGATCCTCGCGCCCCAGGGTGTCGACGGAATCACCGTCGACTGCGCCGATTGCGGCGAGCAGCATTTCTTCGGCTGGGCCCTGATGGCGGCGAACCTGCAGGCCCTGCTCGGCGAGGGCCGTACGCACGTGCACGAGCCTGCCTACGCTCCTGACCCGGACGCCTACGTCAGTTGGGACTACGCCCGCGGCTACAACGACGCGGTGCAAGAGCTCTCGCAGCGTCCCTGAGCTACCGCAGCGCCGCGACGTTCCTGACAAAATCGGACGAGTCGTACCTCCAGCAAGAATTTCTTGCTGAATTCGTGTAATGCCGCGTCACCTTTCGTCGATTCAGTCTTTGGACCTCCTAACGACCACAGCCGAGTGGTCCCGGTCCCGAAAGGTCAGGACATGGCCGACGAACGACGGCTCCCCACTCCGCGTGAGGGCGACTGGGATTGGCAGATGGACGCCGCGTGCCGCGGCCAGGACACGTCGAACTTCTATCACCCCGAGAACGAGCGCGGGCCGTCGCGCGTGCGCCGCGAGATGCGCGCCAAGGCCGTCTGCGCAACCTGCCCGGTCGTCCAGAACTGCCTGCACTGGGCCTTGGCCGCCCGCGAGCCGTACGGCGTCTGGGGCGGGCTGTCGACCGAGGAACGCGAGACGCTGCTGATCGGCAAGTCCGCCTGAGCTCCTGCGCAACCCAACACGCGAACGGGGCCCGCAGCATGCGCTGCGGGCCCCGTTGCGTTGGTCGTGCTAGTGGCTGTGCCCGTGCCCGCCGTGGCTGTGACCGGCCTCGTCCTCGGACTCGGCCGGCTTCTCGACGATGGCGCTCTGCGTCGAGAGCACCAGCGAGGCCACCGACGCGGCGTTGGCGAGCGCGGCCTTGGTGACCTTGACCGGGTCGACGACGCCTGCCTGGAGCAGGTCGACATATTCGCCGGTCGCGGCGTTCAGGCCGTGGTTCTCGGCGAGTCCGGCCACCTTGGCCGTGACGACGTAACCCTCGAGGCCGGCATTGCTGGCGATCCAGCGCAGCGGTTCGACGAGCCCGCTGCGCACGATCGCGACGCCCGTCGCCTCGTCGCCGGACAGCCCGAGGTCACCGTCGAGTGCGGATGACGCGTGCACGAGAGCGGCACCGCCACCGGCGATGATGCCCTCCTCGACCGCCGCCCGGGTGGCCGAGATCGCGTCCTCGATGCGGTGCTTGCGCTCCTTCATCTCGACCTCGGTGGCCGCGCCGACCTTGATAACGCCGACCCCGCCGGCCAGCTTGGCCAGCCGCTCCTGCAGCTTCTCGCGGTCCCAGTCGGAGTCGGTGTCCTCGATCTCCTTGCGGATCTGGCCGACCCGCGCGTCGATGTCACTCTGCGACGCCGACCCGTGGGTGACCGTCGTCGTGTCCTTCGTGACCGTGACGTGCCCGGCGGTGCCCAGCGAGTCGAGCTGGACCTGGTCGAGCTTGAGGCCGACCTCGGGCGCGATGACCTCGGCGCCGGTGACGATCGCGAGGTCCTGCAGGAACGCCTTGCGGCGGTCACCGAAGAACGGCGCCTTGACCGCGACGGCCTGGAAGGTCTTGCGGATCGAGTTGACGACGAGCGTGGACAGCGCTTCGCCGTCGACGTCCTCGGCGATGACCACGAGCGGCTTGCCCGCCTGGGCGACCTTCTCGAGCACCGGCAGCAGGTCGGCGACAGCCGAGATCTTCTGCGTGGTGATGAGCAGGTACGGATTGTCGAAGCTCGTCTCGCCGGACTCAGGGTCGGTGACGAAGTACGGGCTGATGTAACCCTTGTCGAACTGCATACCCTCGGTGAACTCGAGCTCGGTGCTCATCGTCTGGGCTTCCTCGACGGTGATCACACCGTCCTTGCCGACCTGGGTGAACGCCTCGGCGATGAGCTTGCCGATGGTGGCGTCCTGCGCGGAGATGGTCGCTACGTGCGCCACCTCCTGCTCGCCGTTGACGGGCTGCGCGGCCTTGTCGAGGGCCTCGGTGACGGCCGTGACAGCAGCGTCGATGCCTCGCTTGAGCGCAACGGGGTTGGCGCCGGCCGCGACGTTCTTGAGGCCGGCGTTGACCAGGGCCTGGGCGAGCACGGTGGCCGTGGTCGTGCCGTCGCCGGCTACGTCGTTGGTCTTGGTGGCGACGGACTTCGCCAGCTGCGCGCCGAGATTCTCGAACGGGTCGTCGAGCTCGATGTCGCGGGCGATGGTCACGCCGTCGTTGGTGATCGTCGGCGCGCCGTAGGACTTCGCCAGCACGACGTTGCGGCCCTTGGGGCCGAGGGTGACCTTGACGGCGTTGGCCAGCTTGTCGACGCCGCGCTCGAGCGCACGCCGGGCCTCCTCATCGAAGGTGAGGGTCTTGGCCATGATGTTCCTTTCACAAGTGTGGTCCGGTGATTGATCCGGGGAAAAAGCCGAACGCCCCGGTCACGCAGAGCGCGCCGGGGCGGATCGGGTCGTGCTCGGTGTGCTCGGTCGAACTACTTCTCGATGACGGCGAGAACGTCGCGCGCCGAGAGCACGAGGTACTCCTCGCCGGCGTACTTGACCTCGGTGCCGCCGTACTTGCTGTACAGGACGGTATCGCCGACGGCGACGTCGATCGGGACGCGGTTGCCCGAGTCGTCGATGCGGCCGGGGCCGACGGCAAGGACGGTGCCCTCCTGGGGCTTCTCCTTGGCCGTGTCCGGGATGACGATGCCGGAAGCGGTGGTCGTCTCGGCCTCGTTGGCCTGCACGACGATGCGGTCCTCGAGCGGCTTGATGCTGACCTTGGTGGCGGTCACGATGTGACTCCCCTTCTGCAGGTGATGACTGGTTCAGTCAACTGGCGTATGAGCGGAGCCGGCTGCCGTCGCGGGGGTCAACCGATCCTCCTAGACTGGCACTCTAACGCGGTGAGTGCCAGCTGTCGACGGCGGGGTGGTCCGCTGGCGCTGTGGACAACCGTCGGGTGACGTCCTGCAGCCACCATGCTCGCAACCGTGGGCTGGGCAGAGATTGCGCGGGCGCAGGACGGCGCGATCACCCACCGGCAACTTGCGACGGCGGGGTTCAGCCCGTCGGCAACCCACCGACTGACGCGGGCGGGCGCGATCGAACGGCAGGAACGCGGGGTCTACCTGGTCCGCGGCGCCCCGTACACCTACCGCGCCAGGCTCTGGGTGGCCGTGTTGTGCACCGGAGGCGTCCTCGGGTTCGGTACGGCCGGTCATCTGTGGGGCACGGTCGACGAACCGCCGCCGCTGATCGACATCGTGCTGCCGCCGACCCGGCACGTGAGTCGCCCGCACGGCGTGCGGATTCACCGCGTGTACACGCCGACCTCGAGGATCACCACCCGCGAAGGTCTGCCGGTGACCACCCGGGCGGCAGACCTTGCTCGACCACCTGGGCCGTCTGCGGTCAGGCGAGGCACAGCGGTTGGCCGATCGGGCGCTACAGCGGGGATGGCTCACGCTTTCCGATGTCGAGCACCGCCTGACCGAGCACCCGGGACGTACCGGCAACACCCGACTGCGCGAGGTCGCGACCACCTGTGGGGACGGCGCGGCCGCACACTCCGAGCGGCTTCTGCACCGGTTGCTGCGTCAGGCCGGCATCGACGATTGGCTGCCGAATCATCCGGTGTGGTTCGAGGGAGAACTCGTCGCAGTGGTCGATGTCGCGATCCGATCGGCCCGGCTCGCCATCGAGGTCGACGGCCGGGCGTTTCACACCGACGTCGACCGCTTCCAACGCGACCGGCAACGGCAGAACGCCCTGGTTGCACTGGGGTGGACCGTGCTGCGCTTCACCTGGGCCGACCTGATCGAGCGACCTGGGTACGTGGTGGCCACGATCCAGGGTCACCTCCCCTGATCGTGGAGTGTTCCGCCCGGTTACCGCACTCAACACTCCACGATCGGTCAGGGATCGGCCCTGGTCCAGGTAGCACCCGCGTCGCGCGTCGTCCAGATGGTCCGCCCACCGTCGGTGACCAATCGCCCAACCGTCGTGGTCTCGAACCCGGCGAAGGTGATGCCGGCCGAGATGTCGACCGACGCGTCCGCAGTCCACGACGCGCCGCTGTCGGTGGTGCGGTAGAGCGTTGTCCCGCCGGCAATGAAGGTCGTCCTCGAAACGGCAGCCACGAAGGGGGCGGCCTGTGCTGCGGCCGGCAGCAGGCGATCGACCGACAGCGATCCGGTAGGCGTCCCGAGGACGAGGGCCGGACGCCCGCCGGACGTGGGCGTGCAAACCAGCGCCACCAGGTCGTTCGAGGCGGCCGCAACGCCGGTGCTGCTGATCACGCCGGCGCCGGACGGGCACGGCACGCCGCGGTTAGTCCAGTTATCGCCGTCGTCGCCGGAGGTGAACAGTTGCGACGCGCTGGGTTTTGCCGGGTTGTCGAGGCCCACGATATAGGCGGCCTCGCGCGTGCGGACCAGCACCGCAGCGGTCAGCAGGCTGCCTGGGCCGGACAGCGTGCGTACCGTCCACAACGGGCTGCCGATGGCGGCCGTCGAGACGGAGATGACATCCCGCCTCAGGCTCAGCCGGATGACGTTGCCGTTCAGGGTCTCCAGCGCGTCGGCGCCGCCGGCGAGCTGCGTCCAGTGCACGGCGCCGTCGCGGGTCATGAACAACGCGTTCGGACCGTAGGCGTAACCGACCGAGTCGGTGGCGAAGCGGATGTCGGTGACGCACTTGTCGGGCGGGCAGCCGGCGCTCACGCCGGACACGTCGAACGGGGTGTCGGCGCGGCCCGCCCACGTCGTGCCGTCGGTGCTGCGTAGCAGCGCGGTGCACCGTCCGGAGCCGCTGAGGCAGTCGGCCGAGGCCAGGGCCCAGCCGGAGTCTGCGCTGGTGAAGGTCAGGTCGACGATCCGGACGTTGCGCAGCGCCGGCGTCGACCCGGTGGCCGTGGGGCTCGGGGTCGGGGAGCTGTTGCGCGGCGTGGGAGCCGGGGTCAGCACGGACGGCACCGGCACCGGCAACGAGTCACTGCTGTCCGGCGCGTGGTCGGAGCGGCCGGGCTGCACGATCGCCAGCACGACGGCAACGATCGCCGCCACGCAGGCCGCGGCCAGCAACGGCGTGCCGAAGGTCGTCCAGGGGTGGCGGACCCGGCGCTGCTCGCCGACGGCCAGCAAGCGCTGAGTCAACGCGTGCGCGTCCGGAGCGTCGTCTGCCCGTGCCGAGAGCGAACGCCGCAGCCCGCGTTCGAGCGGATCGGTGTCGTGGGGTTCGGTCATGGTGCCATCTCCGCGCGAAGCGTCGCGAGCCCGCGACTGATGAGGCTGCGCACCGTGCCGACGCGGGCGCCCAGGGCGGCGGCGATGTCGGTGTCGCTGAGGTCTTCAAAGTAGCGCAGCACGAGAGCGGCGCGCTGGCGTTCGGGCAGGTGAGTGAGGCCGGCCCAGATCTCGTCGCGGTCGGCGACCTGCGCGACCGGGTCGTGGTCGTCGGCGCGCTCGGGCACGTCGGCGTAGGCGAACTCGCGGCGTGCCGCCCGGCGTCGCTGGTTGATGTACTGGTTGGCCAGCGATCGGCGGACGTAGGCGATCGGCACCTCGGCCGCCTCGACCTTCGTCCACCGTGGCAGCAGCCGGACCATCGTGTCCTGGACCAGCTCCTCGGCCGCGAGCGCGTTGCCGGTCAAGACGTAGGCCATCCGCAGCAGGGCTGGTGTGTGCAGGCGGACGAACGCCGCGTACCCGGTGTCCGGATCGGGCACAGCGAGGTCACGGGCGCCTGGGTCGGTCGGGCGGATCACCAGCACCTCCATGCCCAACAGACAGTGCGGAGTGCCGAAACGTTGCGTTGCGGTCAGTCCAGCGGTCGGTAATGCGTCCCGTCGTCGTCCAGGCGCCATACCTGCCGGGTGCGCGACGGCGTGGGCACGCCCTTGGCCTGCAGCGTGCGCCAGAGCGGGCGGTGCCAGGTGGTCATCGGGATCGACGGCACGACCTGGACGTACCGGGGGCGGTGCACGAGCGGCAGCTTGCCGAGCGGTTGCTCGAGGTCGGCGCTGGTCAGCTGGGCACCCGAGCGGACCGTGACGGCCACGACGACGACGTCACGCACGTCGTCATCGTCGCCCTCGGGGACGCCATAGGCCACGATCAGGTCGACGGCCGGGACAGTGGCCAACGCATAGCGGGCGGCGGACGGCAGCGCGGGGCCGTGGGCGGTGTCGACGATCTCGGACAATGAGCCGGCGAGCCACAGATCGCCCTGACCGTCGCGTAGGAACAGATCGCCCGACGATTGCCACGCGTCGCCGCTCTCGAACACCCCACGCATCGGCGTCCCGGCGCTGGACTCGGCCGAGTGCACGCGGGCCAGCAGCAGGCCGATCTCGTCCACCAGGCACTCCCGGGCCAGGCCGTCGGAACCCAGGCGCAACCGTTTGGTCGCGAGGTCGAAGGACGCCACCCGCACCTCAGCGGTGCCGGGCAGCGGCTTGCCCATCGAGCCGGCCGTGCGGCCCTTGACGTTGGCCAGGATCGCCTCGCCCTCGGCGGAGGCGTAGAACTCGACGATCTTCGTCGTCGGGAACCGCTCCGCGACGCGGCGCCCGAGATTGCGGGGCATGCCCGAGCCGATGAACATCCGGATCGGGTGGTGCTGCTCGGCCGGGTTGGGCGGCGCGTCGACGATGTCGTGCAGCGACGTCCAGGTGTAGGCGACGTGGGTGGCGCCGTAGCGGCGCACCTCTTCCCAGAACGTGTCGGGGTCGTCGTGGCTCGCCAGCGCGAACCGCGCGCCCGAGGCCACCGCCCCGCCGATGCTCATCAGCAGCGCGGACGAGTGGTGGATCGGCGTCGTGCTGAACACCGTGTCGCCGGGGCGCAGCGAGGCAGCAGACGCGGTCCCGAGTGCCGACAGCGCCCACCGGCGGTTGGTGATCTGCAACGCCTTCGTGCCGGCGCCCTCGCCGGTGAACAGCACGAAGGCGACATCGGTGGCCTTGTGCGGGTTGGGGCTGAACCACCCGGGCAAGGGCACCTGGTCGGGGTCGATGCGCTCCATGTCCAGGGCGCGGGGGTGCAGCTTTCGCCCCTCGCCCCCGCCCCCCAGCACGGCCCACTCGACGTCGGCGAGCTCATCCAGGGGATCGAGGTGCTCGGGGTCGGAGATCACCCGGCCGACGCGGCCCAGCGCGATCTCCCGCTTGGTGTCGCCGTCGGGCCGCAGCAGCACCGCGGTGGCGCCGAGCCGGCTGACCGCCGCGATGACGGTGAACGCGCTGGGGCGGGTGGCCATCAGCACCCCGACGCGGTCGCCGTGCCGCACCCCGATGTCGATCAGCCCGCGCACGACGTTGTCGACGCGACGCTTGAGGTCGTGCTGGCGGTACGCGCGATCGCCGAACAGGAAGGAGATGTCCTCGGGCGCGCGCCGGGTCTGTTCGTCCAACAGCAGCCCGAGCGAGATCTGGGTGTGCGGCTCGAGCTGCTCGATGCGGCTGAGCCGCGGCAACTGCTGGGGTGCGTCGCGGACGATGCCGCGCACGAGCCGGGTGACCCGCTTGCCCTGCTGGACGGCGATGCGTCCGGCGCCGACGCCGAGCTCGATGGCCTGACCCACCGCGGCCATGCTCGCGTCTGGGCGCGGGCCGCGTCCGGGTGTGACGGTGTCTGCGAGGACGATCTCGTCGGGAAGCGGGGCCTGCTCCTGGCGCCAGCGCACCCACGACGAGACGTCCGGCCAGGTGCGTTCGTTCGCGGTGGAGCCGACGACGAGCCCGAAGTGCCCCACCGGTAGCGACACCTCGTAGACGGTCGCCCGCGGCGCCGCGCGCCTGATCGCGCGCACCGAGTCCGGGTGGCCGATGGTGTCGCGGCTGCCCAGGAAGGTGAGCACGGGCAGCTCGATGTCGGCCAGCGTGACGAGCCGGTCGTCGATGACGAAGCCGCCCTCGAGCATCCGGTTGTGCGTCACGAACTGCTCGAGCAGCTCGGCGATCGCCGGCCCCGAGTAGGCCGTCCACCCATCGCCGTCGAGGAAGCGGCGCTGCCGCTCACGGGGCAGCAGCGAGTCCCGGTCGGTGAGGGCGAGCAGAAACTGGACGCGGTCCTGCAGCGACTTGGCCGGCGTCAGCATCTTGAAGGCCGAGCGCGAGAACCAGCCGGGGACGGCGATCTTGCGCAGCAGGCCCGACTCGACGATGTCGTTCGCCAGGCGTGACACCACGTCCGGCGAGATCGGGATGGGCAGCGGCGCGCGGGTGTCGACGGGCGAGCCGAAGGTGACGAGGCTGTCGATGTCGCGCCCGCGCCGGTAGGCCGCGGCCTGGTAGGCGAACATGCCGCCCTGCGAGTACCCGGCGAGCACGACCGGCCGGTCGGTGGCTTTGACGACGCGATCGATCGCGTCGCTGACCGCGAGGACGTGGTCGGTGAGTGTTCGCTCGAGGCCGCCGGGCTCGCGGTCGGGATGGCCGAAGTCGACGACCCAGGTGTCGAGGCCCTCGGCGTGCAGCGAGCCGACCGCGGTCGTGTTCGGTGAGACGTCCCAGACCTCCGTGGTGACCATCAGCGGCGGGATCATCAGCAACGGAGTGGCGCCGGGCGGGACGTCGTCGGCGAAGTAGTGCCGTAGCCGGTAGTTCTGCTGCTCGGCCTCGACGGTGAAGGGCGACTGCTCCTCACCGGTGTCCAGCCCGCCGAACCGGACGAACTCGGCGACGTTGCGGGCCGTGTGCTGCACCCGCTGGGCATAGCGCACCACGGCGCTACCGGTTTCCGCGCTGTGGCCCGTTGCGTCCGTCATCTGGTGAAGGGTGGTCTGTACCGGCGCCAGGTGCAAGCGGTGATCATCGGTGCACGCGTTCGAAGGGCCAGGCGTGGGGTGACCGGGCCAGCAGTTCGGGCGGGACGTCGTCGAGCCCACGCCCGGTCGGGTCGATGACCACCACCCGGCCGTCGCGGCTGCGGTACACATCGGCGCTCGGGTCGGCGGCCGTTCGGACGTAGTCGATCAATTCCTCGAGGCGACCGTCGGCGGCCTCCGCCTCCCACATGATCGTCATCAGCTGAGCTGGGCGGAGCTGAGCTCGACGGTGGGGATGGCCGAGAAGTCCGACGGCGACGGCCGGGCGCCGTCGCGCACGAGCAGGTCGCCGATGGCGGCGATCATGGCGCCGTTGTCGGTGCACAGCCGCATCGGCGGGATGCGCAGCTCGACGCCCGCCGCCGCACAGCGCTCCTGCGCGAGGCTGCGGATCCGGCTGTTGGCGGCCACTCCCCCGACGATCACCAACGTGTCGACAACCTGGTCGCGGCAGGCTCGCAACGCCTTGCGGGTCAGGGTGTCGGCGACCGCCTCCTGGAAGCTCGCCGCGATGTCCTGCGTCGTCACGGCCGGGTCGTGAACGCCTTCGACGTAGCGCGCGACGGCCGTCTTCAACCCGCTGAACGAGAACCCGAGCGGCGGGTCGTTGGGGCCGGTGAGCGGGCGCGGAAATCTCACGGCAGTGGGGTCGCCCTCGCGGGCGGCGCGGTCGATCGACGGGCCGCCGGGGTAGGGCAGCCCGAGCAGCCGAGCCACCTTGTCGAAGGCCTCGCCGGCGGCGTCGTCGAAGGTGTCGGACAGGTGCACGATCGGCGTGCGGACGAGGTCTCGGACAAACAACAGCGACGTGTGCCCGCCGCTGACGATCAGCCCGATCGAGCGGTCGGGCAGCGGGCCGTGCTCGAGGGTGTCGGCAGCGGCGTGCCCGGCCAGATGATGCACGCCATACAGCGGGACATCGAGGGCGAGGGCGTACGCCTTGGCCGCCGCGACGCCGACGTGCAGCGCCGTGGCCAGGCCCGGGCCGGCGGTGACAGCGATCGCCCCGACCTCGCCGAGGCCGAGGCCGGCGTTCTCGAGCGCCGCGCGCACCGTCGGCACCATGGCCTGGACGTGCGCGCGCGCCGCGATCTCGGGCACCACGCCGCCGAAGCGCGCGTGCTCGGCCATGCTCGAGGCCAGCGCGTCGCCGAGCAGCACGCCGTCGCGCACCAGGCCGACGCCCGTCTCGTCGCAGGACGTCTCGATCCCCAGCACGATCGTCATGGGGCCAGCTTGAGCTGCATGACGACGGCGTCGACGCGGCCGTGCTCGTAATAGCCGCGCCGCACGCCGACGTCGTCGAAGCCCTCGCTGCGGTACAGGCTGCGGGCGGCGACGTTGTCGACCCGGACCTCGAGGTAGACGTCCTTGGCGCCCTTCGCGGCGGCGGCGTCGAGCAGGCCGGCGAGCAGGCGGCGGGCCAGGCCGGTGCGGCGGGCGCCGGGGACGACACCGACAGTGAGCACCTCGGCCTCGTCGGCGACCACCCGAACGCCGGCCCATCCGAGCAGCGCCGCATCGTCCGACTCGGCGACCAGATACGTGCGGTGCCGGTGGTCCGCGAGCTCGTCGCGGTAGCCGCCGCGCGTCCAGGCCTCGGGCCCGAACATGCCGCGTTCGAAAGGCATGAGCAGGTCGATGTGGGCGGGCGTCATGGCCACGATGCGGACGGAGTCGATCACTGCCGCACCGCCTTCGGGGCGCCCGGCACGACGGCGTCCGGGCGGCGCAGGTAGAGCGGCGGCAGCGGATCGGCCGGCGCGCCCGACTCGATGCGCGGCTGCGCGAGCCGCACCAGGGCGACAGGGTCGGGGTGGTGCGCCGGGCGGCGCTCGAGACCGGGCCAGTCGTACAGCTCGGGACCGGCCACCGAAGTGACGCCGTCGAGCGGAACGTCCTCGGGCCGGGCCACGCCGGGCTCTCCGACCCGGACGCCGTGTTCGTAGCGCGCCCAGTAGACCTCCTTGCGCCGCGCGTCGGTGGCGACGAGCAGCGCCGGGTCGTCGGGGTACAGCGCGCCGATGGCGTCCAACGAGCAGACGCCGTAGGCCGGGACGTCGAGCGCGTGGGCGAGCGCGGCGGCGGTGACGAGGCCGACGCGCAGCCCGGTGAACGGGCCCGGTCCGGTGCCGACCACGATCACGTCCAGCTCGGCGGGGGTGAGGCCGGCGTCGACGAGCACCTCGGCGATGGACGGGCTCAGCAGCTCACCGTGCCCGCGGGCGGCGATCGGGGTTCGCGAAACGACGAGCTCGAGATCGGTCGTCACGACGGCTGCCGTCACGGCGGGCGAGGAGGTATCGATGGCCAGGGCAAACATTGCGCCGGTCAGCCTAATTGCTGCAAGCGCTGCGCCCAGTCGCCGCCGTGCGGGCGGAGCAGGGCCGTGCGCTGGTCGGTGTCGGCGGCCCGGGCGAGCTCGATGAGCAGGTGCGCGTCGGCGAGCCGCTCGGCGACGCCGGCGCCCCACTCGACCGCGGTCACGGTGTTGCCGGCCTCGACGTCGAGATCGAGATCATCGACCTCGGCAAGCGAACCGAGGCGGTAGGCGTCGACGTGCACCAGCGCCAGGCCGTCCGGGCGTCCGGGCTCGTGGACGCGGGCGATGACGAAGGTGGGCGAGGCGACGCGACCCTGCACGCCGAGCCCGGCGCCGATGCCCTGCACGAGCGCCGTCTTGCCCGCGCCGAGTGGGCCGCTGAGCACGAGCAGGTCACCGGCGCGAAGCAGCGCAGCGAGCCGCACGCCGAGGTCGTGGGTGTCCTGCGCGGTGGGCAGCACGAAGCGTCGGGCGCCGGTGGCCAGGTTCAGCTCGGGCCCGGGCCGGCGGCCGGGGCCAAGCATGGGTCCGAGTGTCATCGTGGTCCGAGAGTCATGCGTAGACGCGGGCCACGCGGGGGCCGATGCGCGTGACGATCTCGTAGTGGATCGTGCCGACCGCGTCGGCCCAGTCCTGGGCCGTGGGCTCGCCGTCGGCGCCGCTGCCGAACAGGACGACCGGGTCGCCGGGCGCGACGTCGAGGTCGCCCACGTCGATGATGATCTGGTCCATGCACACCCGTCCGGCGAGGGTGAACCGCTCGCCGTTCACCCACACCGGGCCGACCCGCGACGCGTGCCGCGGCACTCCGTCGGCGTAACCCAGCGGCACTAGCACCAGCGTGGTGTCGCGGTCCGTGACGTACTCGTGGCCGTACGAGACGCCCTCGCCGGCACGCACCCGCTTCACGCTCGCGGCCGCGGCGCGCAGCGTCATGGCCGGGGTGAGGCCGAAGTCGCCCTCGACCGGCGACAACCCGTAGACCGCAATGCCGGGACGGACGAGGTCGTAGTGCGTGGCGGGCAGCGTCAGCGTCGCGGCCGAGTTGGCGATGTGCCGCAGCTGCGGTTCGACGCCGAGGTTCTTGGCCGTGGTCAGCGCGTCGTCGAACACCGTCAGCTGTTTGGCGATGGTCGGGTGACCGGGCTCGTCGGCGTAGGCGAAGTGGCTCCAGACGCCGACGACCTCGGCTTCGCCGCCGGCGCGCGCCTTGGCCGCGGCGGTGACGAGTTCGGGCCAGTCGTCGGGATAGCAGCCGTTGCGTGACAACCCCGTGTCGATCTTGAGGTGGACGCGGGCGGGTCGGCCGAGTTTGCGAGCGGCCGCCCTGACGACGTCGAGCTGCCAGAGGCTGCTGACCGACAGGTCGACGTCCGCGGCCAGCGCCCGGGCGATCGTCGGCGCCTCGTCGGGCGTCCACAGCCAGGACAGCACGGGCACCGTGATGCCGCCGGCGCGCAGGACCAACGCCTCATCGACGATGGCGGTGCCCAGCCACGTCGCCCCGCCCGCGAGCGCGGCCTGAGCGCTAGGCAGCAGCCCGTGTCCATAGCCGTCGGCCTTGACTACCGCCATCACCTCGGCGGACGTGCCCGACGCCATCTTCGCGACATTGTCGGTGATCGCGCGCAGGTCGATCACGGCCTCGGTCCGTTGCATGGGCCCATTGTCCGACACCCGGGCCATCCGGAAGCACCGGGCTGAGTCAGGTCATCCGACGCGGTCCGCGAGCCTGCGCGCCGCGGTCAGGCCGGCCGCGAGCAGGGTCCGCCCGTTGTACTGACCGAGCACGACCCCGGTGATCTCGATGCGCCTCCCGTGCACGCTGCGCCGAGTGCGGAAGACGAAGCACCCACCCGCCGCCCTGGTCGAGCCGGTCTTGACGCCGACGAAACCGTCGGTGCCGAGCAACGTGTCGGTGTTGTGGACGGTGCCGGCCACCGGCAGGCGAAATCTCGTGAGCCTCACCAGGCCGGCGAAAGCGCGCACGCGGAGCGCGACGATCGACAGCTTGAGCTGATCGACCGCGGTCGAGACCGTGCCGGCGTCGAAGCCGCTGGGATCGGTGTAGACCGTGTGCGTCATGCCCAGCGCGCGGGCGGTGCGGTTCATGGTCCGGACGAAAGCACGTACGCTGCCGCCGACCCGTCGGGCCAGCATGACGGCAACGTTGTTGGCGGACGGCAGCAGAACGGCAGCCAACGCCTGCCGCTCGGTCAGACGCTCGTGTTCAGCGACCGGCACGAGCGATTGGTTCTGACTGCGTCGCCGGGCGGTGTCAGCCACGTCGGCAAGCGTCACCGTCATCGAGAACCCCGGCGCGGCGGCGGGCAGCGGCCACGCACGGAGGACCAGGTAGGCCGTCATCACCTTGGCCACGCTGGCGACGGGTCGCGCCCGCTGGTGGGGGCCGGCATGGACCACCTCGCCAGTCAGCACGTAGGCCGCCTGGCCGTGAGCTGGCCAGATGCTGGCGTCGCGAGCACCCGCGCCCGCCGGGGTCGCGGCGACGACCAGCATCGCCGCGATCAGCGTGACGATCAGGCCCAGCGTGACCCCGGCACACGTTCTCACCGCGACACGGTGACGCCGGTGCCGATCGGAGCCCAGCGGTAGAACCACGCCATCGTGGCGCCCGGCAGGTGGATGCAACCGTGCGATCCCTGCGTGCGGTAGCGGGCGCTGCCGTAGGCGAAGCGCTGCCACGGCGAGTCGTGCAGGCCGTAGGCACCGCTGTACGGCATCCAGTAGTGCACGAAGTAGACGCCCCCGGCGGCCGGGCGCAGGTGGGTGTCGCGGGTCTTTGCATAGATGCGCCAGCTGCCGGTCGGGGTGCCGTCGCCCTTCGCGGTGGCACCCGTCGTGACGAAGGACGTGCGGATCAACTGGCGGTACCTGCACATCCAGGCGAGCTGTCGGTGCAGCACGATCCGGATGCGATGTGCCGAACGGTTGCCCCCGCAGGCATTGCCCGACGAGCTCGCCCACACCAGCGCTGCGTGATTGCTGATCCGCAGCACACCGTCCGACCCCAGCCACAACACATTGGCCCCGCCCGAGCCGTAGGTTCCGCTGCGCCACAACGCACGCGAGCCGGACCACAGCACGACGTCGCCGTTGGACTGCACCCGCAGCCGGGCCGACGCGCCCCGCGTCCTCGTGCTCCACACCCGGCCGGTCGGTCCGGTGACAACGAGGTTCCCGCCGCTCGTCACCTGCGCGCGGAACCGGTGATCATGCGAGAACAGGGTGGTGCCCAGTTGCAGCCCCTGGCCCGCGGCGACCGACGTCACGGGCTTTGCGGCCGCGGCGGCCGGCGGCGCGCCGACGAGGCATACCAGCGACGCTGCGATGCAAGCGAGCAGGGCGACGTTGATAACCGCTGCGTTGCCTTGGCGCAACGCGCGCTGGGCGATCGCCGTCAACATGACAGCACCGTAGCCAACGGAACCGCCGCGGGGGTGGGCTAGCTGGTGCGGATCGTGTGGAGGGCGTGGCGGACCGCATGCAGGACGTCCATGGACGACGGCGGGCCGTCGGCAGCTGCGAGCTGTCCAGCCACCCCGTGCACATATGCGCCCACTGCAGCAGCGAGCGGCGGCTCGAGGCCGGCCGCAAGCAGCGAGCCGATCAGCCCGCTGAGCACGTCACCGCTGCCAGCGGTGCCGAGCCACGGCGTCCCGGTCGGGTTCACCCAGGCGCGACCGTCGGGGGCGGCGACGATCGTGCGGTCGCCCTTGAGCAGGACGACGGCGCCGAGTGATGCTGCAGCAGCGCGCGCTGATCCCAACCGATCGGCGGACGGGCCGTCGGCGATGCGGGCGAACTCGCGATCGTGCGGGGTCAGCACCGTGGCCGACGCACGACCGTGCAGCAAATCGGGATGCTCGCCGAGCACGGTGATGCCGTCGGCGTCGACGAGCACCGGGGCGTCGGTGGACAGCACATCGGCCAGCAGGTCGCGGGCGTCGTCGTCGGTACCCATGCCGGGACCGGCCACCCAGGACTGCACGCGCAGCGCGCTCGGCTGCGCGCCCTCCTGCACGACGACCTCGGGGTAGGCGGCGCGGATTGCCGCAGCGGCCGTGCCGGCGTAGCGCACCATCCCCGCGCCACCGTTGATGGCCGAGCCGGTCGAGAGCACGCCGGCGCCGGGGTAGGCGGCCGAACCGGAGACCAGCCCGACCACGCCGCGGGTGTATTTGTCGTCGCTGCCGCCTGGCGTCGGGAGCAGGGCCGCGACGTCGGCGGACTCGAGCACCATCGTGTCGGGCGGCGGCAGCGTCTCGTCCAGACCGATGTCGACGAAACGCAGCTCGCCGGTGTGCCCCGCGCCGTCCCCCACGACCAACCCCGGCTTGAGCGTGCCGAACGTGACCGTGACGTCGGCCCGTACGGCATGTTCTCCTGCTGCACCGGTGTCGGCGTCGACGCCAGAGGGGATGTCTACGGCCACCGTGAGCACGCCCTCGGCCGCCGCGGCAAGCGGTACCGCGGCCGGTCGCAGATCGCCCGAACCGCCGATCCCGACGATGCCGTCGAGCACCAGGTCGCCACCGGCGACGACGTCCGGCGACGGTTCGGCGACCCGTCCGCCTGCTGCCCGTAGTGAAGCCAAACCGCCGGCGTGCGCGCGGTCGGGGGTGAGCAGCAGCGCCGTCACCAGCGCCCCGCGCCGGGCCAGGTACGCGCCCGCGTACAGCGCGTCACCGCCGTTGTTGCCGGCGCCGACGAGCAGCACGACCTGCGCTCCATAGACCCGGCCGAGCAACCGGGCGCACTCGACGTAGAGCCCGTACGCCGCCCGCACCATCAGCGCCCCGTCGGGCAATGTCGCCATCAACGCGTCCTCGGCCGCCCGGACCTGCTCGACGGTGTGCACCCCACGCATGGCTGTCTCCTCTCGTCTCACCTTCGGTGATCAACAGCGCCAATACGTCAGCATTAGACGTTTTCGCGCTGTTGATCACGGGAGGGGTGTTCAGTCCCCCTCGGCGATGACGGTGGCCGACGCGATGCCGCCGTCGTGCGCCAGCGACACGTGCCACCGGGTGACGCCGAGCGACAATGCTCGCGCAGCCACCGTGCCGCGTACGACGACCGACGGCCTACCCACGTCGTCTACAACGACCTCGGCGTCCGTCCAGAGCATGCCGCCGCCCGCGCCCAGCGCCTTGGCCAGCGCCTCCTTGGCCGCGAAGCGGGCAGCCAGCGACTCCGCGGAGCGGGGCGCCCCGGACACCGTCACCCGCTCGGTGTCGGTGAACAACCGATCCGCCAGCCGCGGCGAGCGTTCGAGGGCGGCGGCGAACCGCGCAACGGGCACGACATCGATGCCGACGCCCACGATCATGCAGTGGGCGACCCGGCGGGGGCCGGCTCGCCGGGCTCGGGCGCGTAGTCCGAGAGGTGACCAGGGAAGGCGGACTTGCCAGGGTTCAGGAACGCGAAGGCGTTGTTCACGGCGGTGGCGACCTCGCCGAAGCCGGTGGCGATCAGCTTCACCTTGCCCGGGTAGTCGACGATGTCGCCAGCCGCGTAGATGCCCGGCACCGACGTCGAGCCCGCGGTGTCGGTCATGATCTGCCGCTTCTGGATGTCGATGCCCCACTCCATGAGCGGCCCCAGGTTGGCAGTGAAGCCGAGTGCGGCGATCAGCTTCGTGCACGGCAACGTCTCGGGCTCGCTGCCCTTGGCGGTGATCTCCACATGGTCGACGTCCGGATCACCGTGCACGCCCGACACCTGAGCGTCGGTGATGATGCGCACCGACGAGCGACGCAGCAGCTCGACCGAGTGCTGGTGGGCTCGGAACTCACCGCGCCGGTGCACGACGGTGACGGACCGGCCGACCGGCTCGAGCATCAGGGCCCAGTCGAGGGCAGAGTCACCGCCGCCGACGACGACGATGTCCTGGTCCTCGTAGGCACGAGGTTCGGGGACGAAGTGCACCAGCCCGCGGCCGAGGTACTCGGAACCGGTGGGCAACGGGCGCGGGGTGAACGTGCCGATGCCGCCGGTGATCACGATGGCGCGGGCCTCGATGCGGTGCCCACTGGCTGTCGTCACCGCGAACGCACCGTCGCCGCGCTCGAGCCCAACCGCCTGGTGGCCCAGCATGTAGGCAGGTTTGAAGGGCGCGGCCTGCTTGAGCAGCTGCTCGACGAGCTCGCGGCCCTTGATCGCCGGGAACCCCGCGACGTCGAAGATCGCCTTCTCCGGGTACATGGCGGTGATCTGCCCGCCCGGCTCCTCGAGCGAGTCGAGCACGGCCGTCGACAGCGTCCGCACCCCCGCGTAGTACGCGCCGAACAGGCCGACCGGCCCGGCCCCCACGATCAACACGTCGACGGAATCCAGGGTGGCAGTGGTCACGATCGTCCTCGCTTCGCTCGATCCGATCGGCCGAGCCATACGCCCATGGTTCGCTCGCAAGCTTCGCTCACGCCTTGAACCTAGACGACAGCTATTCGACCGTCACGGACTTCGCGAGGTTCCGCGGCTTGTCGATGTCACAGCCGCGGGTCTGCGCGATCTCGGCCGCGAGCACCTGCAACGGCAAGGTGGTGACGAACGGCGACAGCAACGTCGGCACGCGCGGCACCGCGATGAAGTCGGCCGCGAGCTCATGGGCGGCGGTGTCCTCGGCCTCGCCGATGACGATCGTCCGCGCGCCGCGGGCCTTCACCTCGGCGACGTTCGACAGCATCTTCTGATGCAGCAGCGGCCGGCCGGTCGGCGACGGCATGATCACCACGACGGGCAGCCCGTCCTCGATCAACGCGATCGGCCCGTGCTTCAGCTCGCCCGCCGGGAAACCCTCGGCGTGCATGTAGGCCAGTTCCTTGAGCTTGAGCGCGCCCTCGAGCGCCACCGGGTAGCCGACGTGCCGGCCGAGGAACAGCACGGCCCGCGACGACGCGATCTCGCGCGCCAGCTCGCGGACTGGTTCAAGCGTGGCCAGGACGTCCTTGATCGCCGCCGGCATCGCGCACAGCGCGTCGTACTCACGGATGATCTCGTCGCCGTATTTCGTGCCGCGCGCCTGCGCCAACGCCAGCCCGACGAGCTGCACCGCGGCCACCTGCGCCAGGAACGTCTTGGTCGCCGCGACGCCGATCTCGGGGCCGGCGTGCGTGTAGAGCACGGCATCGGACTCGCGCGGGATCTGCGCGCCGTTGGTGTTGCAGATGGCCAGCACCTTCGCGCGCTGGTCAACGGCGTGCCGGACGGCCTCGAGCGTGTCGGCGGTCTCGCCCGATTGGCTGATCGGCACGACGAGCGTCTGCCGGTCGAGCACCGGGTCGCGGTAGCGGAACTCCGAGGCCATCTCGACCTCGACCGGGATCCGCGTCCAGTGCTCGATGACCTGCTTGCCGATCAGCGCCGAGTGGTACGCCGTGCCGCAGGCGACCATGAACACCTTGTCGATGTCGCGCAGCTCCTGCGGGTCGAGGCGCTGCTCGTCCAGCACGATCTGCCCGCCCACGAGGTGACCGCGCAACGTGTCGGCGACCGCCGTCGGCTGCTCGGCCATCTCCTTGAGCATGAAGAACTCGTAGCCGCCCTTCTCGGCGGCAGCAAGGTCCCAGTCGACGTGGTAGGCGTTGCCGTCCACCGGGTTGCCGTGGAAGTCGGTGATGACGTAACCGTCGCGGCTGATCTCGACGACCTGGTCCTGCCCGAGCGCTACCGCGTCCCGGGTGAACTCGATGAACGCCGCGACGTCGCTGCCGAGGAACATCTCGCTGTCGCCCACCCCGACGACCAACGGCGAGTTGCGACGCGCGGCCACCACGACGTCAGGCTCCTCGGCGTCGACCAGGACCAGCGTGAACGAACCGCGCAGGCGCAGGCACACCGCGCGCAACGCATCGGCCAGCGATCCGCCGTGCTTGTGCAGGTGGCCGGCGACCAGATGCGCGACGACCTCGGTGTCGGTCTCGCTCTCGAGCTCGACGCCGTCGCGCTCGAGCTCAGCACGCAGCGCACCAAAATTTTCGATGATCCCGTTGTGTACGACCGCAACCCGGCCTGCGCTGTCGGCGTGCGGGTGGGCGTTGTGGTCGTTCGGCGCGCCATGGGTGGCCCAGCGGGTGTGCCCGACGGCCGTGTTGCCGGTGATGGCGCGGGCGGCAAGCTCCTTGTCCAGGTTCTCGATCCGGCCGGCCTTTTTGGCGATCTGCAGCCCGTCGGGGCCCAGCACCGCGACGCCCGACGAGTCGTACCCGCGGTACTCGAGGCGCCGCAATCCCTCGACGACGACGTCCAGCGCCGGGCGCGGACCGACGTATCCCACGATTCCGCACATGCCGAACAGCCTAAGCCGTGTAGCTCGGTACTCAGGAAACCTGTACCTCGGATGTGCAGTGTGCTTCGCTGCAGATCATGACGGAGATCACCGCCGCTACCGGCGCCCCCGCGAGCCTCAGCCGCGGCACCCTGATCGCCGCGGCTGGCGCCGTGGCGGTGGCCCAGATCGGGTTGTCGATCCCGGCCGTGATCAACGGGTTCATCAACCAGGACCTCGGGCCGTCGGCCACCCAGCTCACCTGGATCTCCGACGCGTTCCTGGTGCCGGTCACGTTGCTCGAGCTCTCCTTTGGCGTGGTCGGTGATCTGTTCGGGCGCAAGCGGCTGCTCGCCGTCGGCGCTGCCCTGATGGTGGTCGGGGGCCTGATCGGGTTCTTCACCCCGTCCGACGGGGTGGGCGTGTTGCTCACCGGGCAGGTCATCGCCGGCGTCGGCGCCGCGGCGATCTTCCCGACCTCGGTGGCGATGCTCGCTGCCGGCACGCACACCGCGAAGCAGCGCGCACACGCCATCTCGATCTGGGCCGCCGCGCTCACCGGTGCCGGGTTCATCTCCCCGGTGCTGGCCGGGGTGCTGGCCCGCATCCACCACTCCGGCGGGGAGTTCTCCAGCTGGCGCTACGCGTTCCTGGCGATGGCGGTACTCGCCGCGGTCAGCGTCGCCATCACGCTCGCCGCCGCGCAGAACTCCTCCGCGCCGCAGGGCCGCTCGCTGGATTGGCCCGGGCAGATCACCATCGCGGTGTCGCTGTTCGCGCTGCTGTACGCGGTGATTCAGGGCGCGGACGACGGCTGGGGCAGTGTCACGGTGGTCGGCGGGTTCGTCGTGTTCGTGGTGTTCATGGCGCTGTTCGTGGCCATCGAGCGACGGGTCGATCGTCCGCTGCTGCGGTTGGAGCTGTTCAGCAATCGGGTGTTCGCAGTCTCGGCGGTGGTCACCGTCATCGGCATGTTCGCCTATCTCGGCACGGCCTACGCCACCAGCATCCGGCTGTCGGCGATCCAGGAGTACACCCCGCTCAAGACGTCCATCGGCTTCTTCTGCCTGAACGTCATGGGCGTGGTGCTCTTCCCGGTCAGCACCCGAATGATCGAGCGCTACAGCCCCGGCTGGGTACTCGCCGCGGGCATGGCCATGATCGGCATCGGCGACCTCGTGCTCTCGGCCATCCCGGCCACGAACCTGTCCATTGCCGCCGTGGCCGCGCCGTTGCTCGTCATTGGTGCCGGTTTCAAGCTGGCGGTCACCTCGATCACCGTGGTCGCGGTCAACAGCGTCCCTACCTCGAAGGCCGGGATGGCCAGCGGCGCGACGAGCATGCTGCGCGACGGCGGCTTGACGCTCGGGCCGGCCGTCGTGGCCGCGATCGCGCTGACCAGCGCCGCGAACGCGGTCCGGGACAAGGTCGCGTCGACGCCCTCGCTCAAGTCGGCGCTGAACTCCTTCTACGCCGCGCCCGACCACGTGCCCGCGGCGCAGCGGGCCGGCGTCGAAGGCGCGGTCGCGGCAGTGAAGTCCGGGCCGCTCGGGCAGAACGGTGTGCCCGCCCAGGTGCCCGGCCCGGACGGCAAGTTGATGCCGTTCAACCCCCTCAAGGACGTCGCATTCCACGCGCTGTCGCACGGTTATGCCATCGGTTACCTGATGTGCGGCATCGCCGCACTGGTTGCTTCCTTGATCGCCGCGACGATGCTCGGCGGTCGCCGCCACCAGGACTCGTTCGACGAGCCCGACACGGTGGGGGTCAGCTGACCCGTCGGTCAGGGCTCGGCCACGCCGCTGGATGACGGCGTGGCGGTGGGCGTGGCGGTCGGCGACGCGGTACCCGAGGGCGACGCGGAGCTGCTGGCCGGCGCCGATGGGGTAGTGGTCGTCGCCGGCGCGGTCTGGGTGACGGTGGGCGTGGTGACCACGACCTTGGGCGTCACCGTGACGTACACCGTGGGTGCCGTCGGCGGGACGGTTCGCACGGTCTCGTGGCCGAAGAAGCTGGTGCCGCCACCGGAATCACCGCGCACGACGTCGCTGATCGGCCGGCCGGCCACTACCTCGACGCCGGTGACGACGGCCATGAGCACCACGAACACGCCGATTGCACCGAGCGCCGCGCGCTTCCAGATGGCGGTGCCGGACGGGTGCGGGCTCGGGCGTCGCGGACGTGGCCGCGGGCTCGGCAGGGTAGGTGGCGTCTCCTCCCGTGGGTGCCCAGGCAGGGATCGGGTGATCACCGGGGGCAACGGCACGACTTCACGCACCCGATCGCGGGTGGTGCGCAGCGAAGTCGTGTAGACGGCGTTGCCGACGGCGGTCAGGACGCTCGCCAGGGCGGCACCGATGACCGTGCCGGTGACGCCGAGATAGGACGCGGCCACCGTGGCGGTGATCGCGGCGAGCGCGGTGCCGACCAGCTGGGTGGCCGAGAGCCCAAAGCTGGGCAGGGCTCGTCGGGCGGGGCGGTTCGAGGTGGACTCGTCGTCGGTGTCGGTGTGTTCGGTGTCGGGATCGAGGTCAGGGTTGAGCTTGGTGGTCACAGTGCAAGAAGCCTTCGGTACGGGACGAGCGGCGGCTCGGCAGTGAACCGTCGCGAACTGTCCATGGTGGTCGGTGCACCTGGGTGGCTGCCAGGAACGCTCAAGGCCGGTTCAGGCTCGGCCCGCCCGTGAGGTATGTCCCCGTTGACGTCGCGGGGCGCGGCGAGCAGTGAGCACCGAGCTGCTCACGCTGTACTGGACAATCGGACGCGCCATCCTCGACCGACAGCCGAGAACGGCTGGTCTCGCAAGGTCCTGCTCAACCAGATCCACGGCCAGGTGCACCTGCGCACGGGTGCAGCCCCGAGCCGTCGCCAACTATGTCGTCGCTCCCGATGAGGCCGCTGCGCTCTCCTTCCCGGTCCCGCCGACCTTGAGGCCATCCTGTCCGCTCCCCTAGCCGGCCACCCCGGGACCCTAGGCGACGCTCTGCCCGACGAGGAGAATGACGCCGTCGGCGGTTCGTCGAGGTCACGCCCGACCCCGATACGGTGCAGCCATGGCTTCCAGTAATCCGCAGCTTCCGCCGCTCAGCGAGACCGAGCGCCACGCCTGGGAGAACCCGGGGGCGTTCGAGGCTGCCGCCGGGGTGCACCGCATTCCGCTGCCACTGCCCGGCGACGCGCTGAAGGCCGTCAACATCTACGCGATCCCCGACGGCGATAAGGTCGTCCTGATCGACGGCGGCTGGGCGATGGCCGAGTCCGCCGAATTGCTCGCCGCCGGCCTGAAGGCGCTCGGATACGGCCTGGGCGACGTCAGCGATTTCTACGTCACCCACCACCACCGCGACCACTACACGCAGGCGGTCACCCTGCGCCGCAAGTACGGCAGCGCGGTCTCGCTCGGCGAGGGTGAACGCGAGGCGCTCGAAGTCATCCGGGCCAGCACGGATCTGCCCAACGCCGCACGCATGCGCGACGCCGGCGCCGCCGACCTCGCCCGGCAGATCGAGTCCTGGGCCAGCGGCACCAACCGCGGCGCCGAGCTCGCCGACTACGAGGATCCCGATCACTGGCTGGCCGACGGCGTCGAGTTGCCGCTGTCGACCCGCACCCTGC
Organism: uncultured Jatrophihabitans sp.; assembly: GCF_964244045.1. Taxonomy (NCBI): domain Bacteria; kingdom Bacillati; phylum Actinomycetota; class Actinomycetes; order Jatrophihabitantales; family Jatrophihabitantaceae; genus Jatrophihabitans; species uncultured Jatrophihabitans sp. Next base: position 302,442 of record NZ_CAXTHK010000001.1, read on the forward strand.
GTGTGATCGCGACGCCCGGCCATACCCGAGGGCATGTTGTCTTCCACGACCCCGAGCACGACACGTTGTTCGCCGGCGATCACGTGCTGCCGCACATCACGCCGTCGATCGGGGTCGAGACCAACCGGCCGCCGTCACCCCTGCGCGACTACCTGGCCTCGCTTGCGCTTGTCCGGGCCATGCCCGACGCGCGGTTGCTGCCGGCGCACGGACCGGTCACCGGCTCGGTGCACGAACGCATCGATGAGCTTCTCCAGCACCACGCCCAGCGGTTGGAGATCACCGCCGAGGCGCTCGACCACGGCGCCAGCACCGGCTTCGACGTCGCCCGGGCCACGCCCTGGACCCGGCACCTGCGTCGCTTCGACGACCTCGACCTGTTCAACCGGATCATGGCCATCAACGAGACCGTCGCCCACCTGAAGGTCCTCGTCGAGCGCGGGCTCGCGGGCGAGCAGCGCCTGGACGGCGTCACTCATTACGCCCGGACCTGACCGCTGCCATCAGCCCCGTCTCCCAGGTGATCAACTGCGGATTTCGACGGCTGGACGACGCGAATCCGCAGTTGATCACCCGGGGGAGGAGGCGGCTCAGACCGCGGCGACGACCTTGGCGAGGTCGCCGGCGATCGAATCGGCCTGGTCCTGTGTTCCGGCCTCGACCATGACGCGGACCAGTTGCTCGGTGCCGGACGGGCGCAGCAACACGCGGCCGGAGTCGCCCAGCACCACCTCGGCGTCGGCCACCGCGTCGGCGACCGCACTGGACGCGGCGACCGTGGCCCGGTCACTGACCGGCACGTTGACGAGCGTCTGGGGCAGCCGCTGCACGACCGCGGCCAGCTCGGCGAGCGAGCTGCCGGTGTCGCACATCCGGGCCATCACGTGCAGCGCGGTGAGCAGGCCGTCGCCGGTGGTCGCGGCGTCGGTGAAGACGAGGTGCCCGCTCTGCTCGCCGCCCAGGGCGAGGTCGTGCGCGCGCAGCGCCTCGAGTACGTAGCGATCGCCGACGGCGGTAGTCAGCACCTGTACCCCGGCTTTGCGCATGGCGTGATGGAACCCGAGGTTGCTCATGACGGTGGCCACCACCGTGTCCTGACGCAGCCGCCCCCGTTCGTGCATGGCGAGGGCGCAGACCGCCAGCAGCTGGTCACCGTCGACGATTGCACCGGAGGCGTCGACGGCCAGGCATCGGTCGGCGTCACCGTCGTGTGCGATGCCGAGGTCGGCGCCGCTCGCCCGGACGGCCGCGATCAGCCCGTCGAGGTGCGTCGAACCCACCCCGTCGTTGATGTTCAACCCGTCGGGGTCGGCGGCGATCGCGGTGACCTGCGCGCCGGCACCGCGATAGATCTCGGGCGCGACGAATGACGCCGCGCCGTGCGCGCAGTCGACGACGACCTGCAGTCCGTCGAGGCGGGCCGGCACCGCCCCCAGCAGGTGCGCGCCGTAGCGCTCGACGGCGTCGTCGGAGTTGCGCAGTCGCCCGATCAGCGCGCCGATCGGCCGGGTGAGCGGGCCGGTCTCGACCTCGGCCTCGATCTCGTGCTCGATCTCGTCGGGCAACTTCTGCCCGCCCGCGGCGAACAGCTTGATCCCGTTGTCCGGCATCGGGTTGTGCGAGGCCGACAGCACGACACCGAGGTCGGCGCCGTAGGAGGCGGTCAGGAAGGCGACGGCCGGCGTCGGCAGCACGCCGACGAGCAGCACGTCGGCTCCGGCCGAGGTGAGCCCGGCGACGACTGCGGCCTCGAGCATCTCGCCGCTGGCGCGGGGGTCACGCCCCACGACCGCGACCGGACGGTGTGCCGCGCTGTGGGCAACGAGTACCCGTACCGCCGCGCCGGCGACGGCCATGGCGAGCTCCGGGGAGAGATCGCCGTTGGCCAGTCCCCGGACCCCGTCCGTGCCGAACAACCCCACGCTGGGGCTTAACGCTTGGAGTACTGAGGTGCCTTGCGGGCCTTCTTCAGGCCGTACTTCTTGCGCTCCTTGACCCGCGGGTCGCGGGTGAGGAAGCCCGCTTTCTTCAGCGCCGGGCGGTCGTCGGGCTCGATGTTGATGAGCGCGCGAGCGATACCCAGGCGCAGCGCACCGGCCTGACCGCTCGTGCCGCCGCCGACGATCGAGGCGAGGACGTCGTACTGGTCGGCCTTCTCGAGCGTCACGAACGGCTCGCGGATGAGCTGCTGGTGGACCTTGTTCGGGAAGTAGGCCTCAAGCGTGCGGCCGTTGACCTTGAACTCACCCGAGCCCGGGACGAGTCGGACGCGCGCGATCGCTTCCTTGCGACGGCCGACGACGGGTGCGGTGGGGTTGGGGTTGCTCACTGGCTTACCTGCTTGATCTCGAACGGCTGCGGCTTCTGCGCCGCGTGCGGGTGGTCGGGTCCGGCGTAGACCTTGAGCTTCTTCAGCTGGGCCCGGCCGAGGGTGGTCTTGGGGAGCATGCCGCGGACGGCGAGCTCGATGACGCGCTCGGGCTTGGTCTCGAGCAGCTGGCCCACGGTGCGGCTGGACAACCCACCCGGGTAGCCGGAGTGGCGGTAGCGCAGGTCGTTCAGCTTGGCGCCGGTGAGCGCCACCTTCTCGGCATTGACCACGACGACGAAGTCGCCCGTGTCGACGTGCAGGGCAAACTGCGGCTTGTGCTTGCCCCGCAGCAGCGTGGCCGCCTGCGAGGCCAGTCGGCCGAGGACGATGTCGTTGGCGTCGATGACGTGCCAGTGACGCTCGATCTCACCCGGCTTCGGGGAGTACGTGCCGGTCTTGGGCATGGAGCTGCTTCTCTCGTTCGGTCTTCACGCTGCACTGCAGACTTGCTGCGCAGTTGGCGCCCCCACGGTCATCCGCGTCAGCCGTGTCGAGCACGGTGATCGATGGACCCTGGAGCATGGCCGGTGGACGCGGACCAGCCGCGCACCAACGTCGAACTGTACCGGCGGCACCAGGACGAGCCAAATCCCGACGTCCCTGCGTCCACCAGGCGGCGCACGGCAACGCTCGTTAGGCTGTGCCGGTGAAGAGCAGCGAGACCGCGCGCCCTGCGGTGTCGTCGCGTCTCGTCCCGGCCGGCGTCGGGTTGCTGCCGCTGGTCTGCATCCTCGGCATCGTGGTCATGCTCGGCGTCGCGGGCCTGTCGTGGAACACCTCGCCGTACTACGGCAAGCCGACGGCGAGCACCCCGAGGACGGCGAAGAAGCAGGTCAATGTCGGCACCATCCCGGTGCACGCCAAGCCCGTTGCGGCGGCACTCGCACTGTCGCCGAACCGCATCGACATCCCGCGCCTCAAGGCCGTCGCCCCGATCGTCAAGGTCGGCACGACCCCCGACCGGGAACTGCAGATCCCCGAGAACCCGAAGATCGTGGGTTGGTGGAGCCCCGGCGCGAAGCCTGGCGCCGGCAAGGGCACGGCGATCCTCGCCGGGCACATCAACTATGCCGGGGTCGACGGCACGCTGAGCCGGATCGGACAGCTCAAGCCGGGCGACGAGGTCGACCTCTACGGCACCCAAAACGCCGGCCACAAGTCGAAGGTCGAGTTCACGGTCACCGGCGTGCGGACGTACCACAAGACGAAGCTGCCCTACCAGCAGATCTTCGATCAGAGCAGCGTCGGACGGATCGCGATCGTCACCTGCGGCGGACCGTTCGACCCGTCCACCGGCAACTATCTCGACAACATCGTCGTCTTCGCCGTCCCTAGTTGAGTGTCGGGTTACGCGTCGAGTGTCGAGTTATAACCCGACACTCGACGCCGTAACCCGACACTCAACCGGGCGGAGCACCTACCGCGGCCGCGCCACGCGGGTCTCGTCGAACACCGGCTCGGTGGACTCGTACACCCGTCCGTCGCCGCCGAAGACGAGGAAACGGTCGAACGAGCGCGCGAACCAACGGTCGTGGGTCACTGCCAGCACTGTGCCGTCGAAGGTCTCGAGCGCCTCCTCAAGCGACTCCGCGCTGAGCACGTCGAGGTTGTCGGTGGGCTCGTCGAGCAGCAGCAACGTGGCACCGGACAACTCGAGCAGCAAGATCTGGAAGCGGGCCTGCTGCCCGCCGGACAGCGAGCCGAAACGCTGATCGCCCTGCTGCGACAGGCCGTAGCGCCGCAGCGCGCCCATCGCCCGGCCGCGATCGACGCCGCTGCGCCCACCCTCGCCCTCCCACAGCAGGTCGACGAGCGAGCGTCCCATCCACGCGGGGTGCGCGTGCGTCTGCGCGAACAGGCCGGGCACGACGCGGGCGCCGAGCTTCCATCCGCCGCTGTGCTTCACCTCGTCGCCGCCGAGCAGACGCAGGAAGTGCGACTTGCCGGCGCCGTTCGCGCCCAGAACGCCGATGCGCTCGCCGTAGAATATCTCCGCGTCGAAGGGCTGCATGAGCCCGGTGAGCTCGAGGCCCTCGCACACCACGGCCCGCACGCCGGTGCGCCCGCCGCGCAGCCGCATCGCAACCTGCTGGTCCTCTGGCTTGTCCGGTGGCGGCCCCTCGTCTTCGAACCGTTCGAGACGCCGGGCCTGGACGCGGTACTTCTGCGCCATGACCTCGCTGATCCGCGACTGGATCTTGAGGGTGTTGACGAGGTCCTTGAGCCGGGCGTGCTCCTCCTCCCAGCGACGGCGCAGCTCGGCCATCCGGTCGTGCCGATGTGTCCGCGCCTCGTGATAGCTGGCGAAACCGCCTCCGTGCACCCAGGTCGTCCCGCCCTCGACAGTGACGACCCGGTCGGCCACGACGGCCAGCAGCTCTCGGTCGTGGCTGACGAACAGCACCGTCTTGGGCGTCTCGCGTAGCCGCTGCTCGAGCCAGCGCTTGCCGGGGACGTCGAGGTAGTTGTCCGGTTCGTCGAGCAGCAGCACCTCGTCACGTCCGCGCAGCAGTAACTCGAGGGCCAACCGCTTCTGCTCGCCCCCGGACAGTGTGGTCAGCTCGCGGTACTTGCAGCTCTCGTACGGCACGCCCAGCGCGGCCACCGTGACGGTGTCCCACAGCACCTCTGCGTCGTAGCCGCCGGCCTCGCCCCACTCGGCGATGGCGTGGGCGTAGCTGAGCTGGGTGGGTTCGTCGTCGTGCTCCATCATGGCCAGCTCGGCGTCCTGCAGGGTCTGCCAGGCCTGTGGGATCGGCACCGGCGACAGGCCGACAAGGAAGTCCTGCACGGTGCTCGAGTCGCGGACCGATCCGATGAACTGGCGCATCACGCCGACCCCGCCGACGCGCGTCACCGTGCCCGTCTGCGGCGTCTCGTCGCCGGCGATGAGGCGCAGCAGCGTCGTCTTGCCGGTGCCGTTCGCGCCGACCAACGCCGCCTTGACGCCCTCGCCGACACGCAGGCTGGCCTCGGTCAGCAGCGCCCGCCCGTCGGGCAGGACGTGCCCGATGCCGGCGGCTTCCACGTAACCCATGTGCACCAGTGTCCGGGACGTAAGGGCCGCCGCGCACCCGACTTCCGCCCCGGCATACTCAACCGCCATGACGACGGTCCTGCTGCTCGTCATCGCCGCGGTGCTGGCCGTCGGGGATTGGGTGGCCGTCCATCGACGCCTCCCCCGTCTCGAGGGCCTGCTCAAGCCGGCGACCTTGGCCCTCCTCGTTTCAGCCGCGGCCACCGCCGACCTCGGCGACGCCAAGCCGTGGGTAGTCGTCGCGCTGGTGCTGGGCCTGCTCGGCGATGTTGCTCTGCTCGCTCCCGCCGGGCCACCCGGTGCGCCTCCCCGCCCGGCGTTCCTTGCCGGCCTCGGCGCCTTCCTGCTCGGCCACCTGGCCTGGATCGCCGCCTTCCTGACGCGCGATGTGCACGGTCTCGCGTTCGCCGTGGGCGCGGTGATCGCGGTGGGCATCGGCGGAGTCGTGCTCGGGCCGGTGCTGGCCGCCGCCCGGCGGGACGCCGGGTTGCCCTTCGCAGCGATCATCGCCGCATACGCGGTGGTGCTCGCACTCGCGGCCGCATTTGCCGCCGGTACCGGCGTGCTCGCCACCGCAATCGGTGGCGTGCTGTTCCTGCTCTCGGACGCGACCCTCGCTCGTGAACGGTTCGTGCGGCCCATCCCGCACGGGCGGGTGATCGTCATCGTCAGCTACCACCTGGCGCAGGGTCTGATGGTGATCGGGCTCGTCCGATCTTTCTGACAGCGGCATCTACGCTGCGTCCATGCCCCGTCGCCCGACCCGCACCGTCCCCACGGTGATCGTCCCCGGCTGGAACGGGTCGGGTCCCGGCCACTGGCAGACGTGGCTGGGCCAGCAGCTCGAGGACGCCGGGCGCGAGGTTCGTCGGCCCGCCTTCGCCGACGTCGATCACCCTGCGCTCGAGCCGTGGCTGACCGATCTGCGTGCCGCGCTCGACGGCTTACCCGCCGACGGCTTCGACGTCGTCGCCCACTCGCTCGGGGCCGTGCTGTGGCTGCACCACGTCGCCGGTTCGACGGGTGCACCGCGCCCGGCCCGGGTGGCGCTCGTGTCGCCACCGAGTCCCGCGTTGGACGCCGTTGAGGTCGCCGAGTTCTTCCCGCCGCCGCTGGACGTCGACACCGTTCGTCGTGGGGCGGACGGCACCGTCCTTATCGCCGGTGACGACGACCAATACCTGCCCGAGGGCATTGCCGACGCCTACGGGCGGCCGCTGAAGATGGCCACCACGGTGGTCGCCGGCGGCGGGCACCTGAACACTGAGTCCGGCTACGGCGCGTGGCCGGCCATGCTCGACTGGTGCGGGCGCGGCAACCTCGCGTTCTTCTGAGCCGGTGACCAGCCGGGCGGCGCGAACACGTAGCCGAACCGCTCACGCCAGCTGCGCGCAGCCCGCACGTCGCGGACGATCGCGGCGTACTCGTGGTACTGCAGGCGGAACAGGTTGTGGCTGTCGATGTTCTTCGTCAGGCCGTAGCGCGGGCGGTGCGTCTCCTCGGCGTACGAGGCGAACAACCGGTCCCAGACGATGAGGATGCCGCCGTAGTTGCGGTCGAGGTACTCGGGGTCGCTGCCGTGGTGGACTCGGTGGTGCGAGGGCGTGTTGAACACGAACTCGACGGGCGCCCACATCCGGTCGACGCGCTCGGTGTGCACGAAGAACTGGAAGATCAGGTTCACGGAGAACGCGGTGAAGATCAGCCACGGCGGCACCCCGAGCAGCGGCAGCGGAACCCAGACGACCAGCTCCCACCACGGGTTCCACTTCTGCCGCACCGCGGTCGACAGGTTGAACCCCTGGCTGTTGTGATGCGCCTGATGGGCCGCCCACAGCAGGCGGACACGGTGCGCGCTGCGGTGCTCGAGGTAGAACAGCAGGTCGACGCCGACGAGCACCAAGACCCAGGTGTACCAACGGTCGGCGGGCAGCCGGAGCGGCGTGAGTTCGTACAGCGCGGCGTAGCCGAGCAGCGCCCCGATGCGTGCCACGCCGTTGACGAGCAACGACCCGACACCCATGCCCAGGTTGGTGCGGACGTCGCGCAGCTCGTACGCGCCGGCCCCGCGCTCGTCCTCCTCGAGGAAACGCAACGCCAGGAACTCCAGTGCCATGAAGAGAGCGAAGAACGGAATGGCCACGACGACCGGATCCCGCAACGTCTCGGCGAACGCCACCGGGCACACCTCCTGCGCTAACTGACTCTTGAGTCACTTACCGTAGGGTAAGATCGCTCCTATGTCCACTGCGATCATCGGGACGAAGGGCGTTCCCCGTCCCGAGCGCGAGCAGCAGATCGTCGCGGTGGCCGTCGGCGAGTTCGCGGCGGGCGGCTACGCGCGGGCCTCGATGGTTGCGATCGCCCGGCGCGCCGGGATCTCCAAACCGTTGATCTACCAGTACTTCGGCTCGAAGGACGGGCTGTACCTCGCCTGCCTGCACGACGTCGCCGGGGCGCTGATCGCCCGTCTCGACGAGGCAGAGCTCGACGTCGACGACACCGTGGCCTCGCGTATCCACCCGCTGCGGGCGATCTTCACCGCGCTCGAACCGCAGCGTGACGCGTGGCGGCTGCTCTTCGACGCAAGCGTCCCCGCCGCCGGCCCGATCCGGTCGGCGGCGTCGGCCTACCAGGCCCGGTTGGCCGAGCTGGCGGCCAGCGGTTCGGAGCGCTTCCTCGCCGCCCGTGGCCCGCACAGCACGGCCGACGCCTCCGCGTTGACCGCGGTGTGGATGGGCCTGGTGACGTCATTGGTCACCTGGTGGCTCGCGCACCCGGACGTGTCGGCCGACGCGATGACGGCGCGCTGCGAGCGCCTGCTCACCGCCGTCCTGACCTGACCCGCGCCGATTGTGGAGTCTTTCGCCCGCTATGCGGGCGAAAGACTCCACAATCCGGCGCGGGTCACGTGTCGCGGCGGGCTCTCGTCTGCTGAGCGCGGGCGGCCAGCTGATCGTCGGGCGGGTAGCCGACCTCGACGAGGGTCAACCCGTGTGCGGCAGCGACCCGGACCTCGTCGGAGCGGCGGTCCCGGGTCAGCAGCGAGCCCGGCCAGGACGGATCGCGGAACCCCTCCCCCACCGCGATCAGCGCGCCGACCAGCGAGCGCACCATCGAGTGGCAGAACGCATCGGCGACGACGGTGCAGGTGAGCTCGCCCCCTACCCGTATGACGTCCAGGCGCTGCAGGCTGCGGATGGTCGTCGCGCCCGGCCGGTGCCGGCAGAAGGCAGCGAAGTCGTGCAGTCCTAGCAGATCGGCCGCGGCTGACGCCATCCTCTGCTCGTCCAAGCGGCGCGGCCAGCCGAGCACGAATCCCCGCCGCACCGGGTCGGGGCCGCCGACCGCATCGGTGATCAGGTACTCGTATCGGCGCCACAACGCCGAGAAGCGGGCGTCGAACTCGGGCGGCACAGCGCGCACCGTCCGCACGCGGACGTCGCGCGGCAAGACGCCGGCCAGGCGACGCAGCAGCAGCTCGCGCTCGGATGCCCAGAGCACGGACGGCAGATCGACGTGCGCGACCTGCCCCGTGGCGTGCACGCCGGTGTCGGTCCGCCCGGCCACCCGCAGCGACACAGCGGACCGCCGCAGGACCACGGCCAGCGCGTCCTCGAGCACCGCCTGCACCGTCCGCCGATCCGGCTGACGCGCCCAGCCGAAGAAGTCGGTCCCGTCGTAGGAAATGTCGAGGCGGACCCGCTGCTGCGGGTCCGCCTCGAGGAACGTGCTGTCGTGCAGAGTTACTTCTCGGTCGAGGTGTCCGGCTTGTCAGCGGCCGGAGCCTCCTGGCCACCAGCCTGCGGCTCGTCGCCACCGATGACGTCGGTGACGGCGTCATCGGCATCCTCAGCGTCGCTCTCGCCGAGACCCAGCGCTGCCAGCCCCTCCTCGGAGTCCACCGCGTCGGTCGGCGCGTTGGTGGCGGTGGCGTCGGAGACGACCCCGGCCGCGGTGGCCGACTCGCCCGCCGCGTCCTCGGCGATCTCCTTGGTGCGTCCGGTCGGCGCCTTGAGCGGCGCGGTGCGGGTGCCGCGAGCCTTCTCGGCCTCGGCCACGACCGTCTTGAGCTCTTCGCAGATCTCGATGATGGCCATCGGAGCGTTGTCGCCCTTGCGCGGGTTGGTCTTGATGATGCGCGTGTAACCACCCGGACGCGTCGCCATCGCCGGACCGATCTCGGCGAACAGCTTGTGCACGACGTCCTTGTCGCGAATGACGGTCATGACCTGACGGCGCGCGTGCAGGTCACCGCGCTTCGCGAACGTGATCAGCTTCTCGGCCAGCGGACGCAGCCGCTTGGCCTTGGCCTCGGTGGTGGTGATGCGATCGTGCTCGAAGAGCGACGTCGCGAGGTTCGCCAACATCAGCCGCTCGTGCGCAGGGCTGCCGCCGAAGCGGGTTCCCTTGGTGGGCGTGGGCATTTCGTGCTCCTAGGAGAAGGGAGAAGGACCGACTACAGCTGTTCGGTCTCGGCGTAATCGGTGTCGTCGGTGAAGTCGTCCTCACCGTAGGACTCGACGGAGGTCGGCAGAGCGAATCCGGGCGGGCTGTCCTTGAGGGCCAGACCCAGACCGGCAAGCTTGACCTTGACCTCGTCGATCGACTTCGAACCGAAGTTGCGGATGTCGAGCAGGTCGGCCTCGCTGCGCCCGACGAGCTCACCCACAGTGTGGATGCCCTCGCGCTTGAGGCAGTTGTACGAACGCACGGTGAGGTCGAGGTCCTCGATCGGCATGGAGAACGCCGCGATGTCGGCGACCTCGGCCGGCGACGGGCCCACATCGATGCCCTCGGCCTCGATGTTGAGCTCCTTGAACAGTCCGAACAGTTCGACGAGGGTGTGGCCGGCGCTGGCCACCGCGTCCCGCGGCGTGAGCGAGTGCTTGGTCTCGACGTCCACCACGAGGCGGTCGAAGTCGGTGCGCTGCTCGACGCGGGTTGCCTCGACGTTGTACGTGACCTTCAGGACCGGCGAGTAGATGGAGTCGACCGGGATGCGGCCGATCTCCTGGCCGGGCTGCTTGTTCTGCACGGCGGTGACGTAGCCGCGGCCACGCTCGACGACCAGCTCGATCTCGAGCCGGCCCTTCTTGTTGATCGTGGCGATGTGCAGGTCCGGGTTGTGGATCTCGACCCCGGCCGGCGGTGCGATGTCGGCGGCCGAGACGTCACCGGGGCCCTGCTTACGCAGGTACATGACGACGGGCTCGTCGCTCTCGGAGCTCACGACGAGTTCCTTGAGGTTCAGGATGATGTCGGTGACGTCTTCCTTCACGCCCTCGACGGTCGTGAACTCGTGCAGCACACCGTCGATGCGAATGCTGGTGACGGCGGCACCGGGGATGGACGACAGCAGGGTCCGGCGCAGCGAGTTGCCGAGCGTGTAGCCGAAGCCAGGCTCGAGCGGCTCGATGACGAAGCGCGACCGGTTGTCGGCGATCGGCTCCTCGGCCAGGGTGGGGCGCTGAGAGATCAGCACAGGGTTACTCCTTGTGTTCGTGGGCGACCGCTATATGACGCCCGACGTGTGTGCGCCCGCCGAGTTGTCCGCTCCCCAACCCGTCAAAACGGGTGCTGGGGCGGACAACTTCGCGGGGGGTGGTGCTACTTCGAGTACAGCTCGACGATCAGCTGTTCCTGGACCGGGATGTCGATCTGGGCGCGCTCGGGCAGCTGGTGCACGAGGATGCGCAACCGGTTCGGGACGACCTGCAGCCAGGCCGGGACGGGCCGGTCGCCGACGGTTTCGCGGGCGACCTGGAACGGCAGGGTCTCGAGCGACTTGGGCTTCACGTCGATGATGTCGTACGGCGTGACGCGGTAGCTCGGGATGTCGACCTTTGAACCGTTCACCAGGAAGTGGCCGTGGCTGACGAGCTGGCGGGCCTGGCGCCGGGTGCGGGCGAGGCCCGCACGGTAGACGACGTTGTCCAGACGGGACTCGAGGATCTGCAGCAGGTTGTCGCCCGTCTTGCCCTGGCGACGCACCGCCTCGCCGTAGTAGCCACGGAACTGCTTCTCCAGGATGCCGTAGCTGTACTTGGCCTTCTGCTTCTCCTGCAGCTGCAGGAGGTACTCGCTCTGCTTGATGCGGTTGCGGCCGTGCTGGCCGGGCGGGTACGGACGACGCTCGAAGGAGGCGTCGCCGCCCACGAGGTCGACGTTGAGCCGGCGCGAGATGCGCGTGGCGGGACCGGTGTAGCGAGCCATCAGACCCTCCGTCGCTTGGGCGGACGGCAGCCGTTGTGGGGCTGCGGCGTCACGTCGGAAATGGTGCCGACCTCGAGGCCGGTCGCCTGCAGGGAGCGGATCGCCGTCTCGCGGCCCGAACCCGGGCCCTTGACGAAGACGTCGACCTTCTTCAGCCCGTGCTCCTGGGCTTTGCGGGCGGCGCTCTCGGCGGCCATCTGCGCGGCGAACGGAGTCGACTTTCGCGAACCCTTGAAGCCGACGTGGCCGGCTGAGGCCCAGCTGATCACGTTGCCCTGCGGGTCGGTGATCGACACGATCGTGTTGTTGAAGGTGCTTTTGATGTGCGCCTGGCCGAAGGTGACGTTCTTCTTCTCCTTGCGGCGCAGCTTCTTGGCACCCGTCTTACGTGCGGGACCCGGCATTACTTCTTACCTGCCTTCTTCTTGCCCGCAATGGTCTTTTTCGGACCCTTTCGGGTGCGGGCGTTCGTCTTGGTGCGCTGGCCGTGCACAGGCAGGCCGCGGCGGTGCCGGATGCCCTCGTAGCAGCCGATCTCGACCTTGCGGCGGATGTCGGCGGCCACCTCGCGGCGCAGGTCACCCTCGACGCGGAAGTTCGCGTCGATGTGATCGCGCAGTTTGACGAGGTCGTCGTCGCTGAGGTCGCGGGCCCGCAGGTCCGGGCTGATGCCGGTGGCCTCGAGGGTCTGCTTCGCGCGGGTTCGGCCCATGCCGTAGATGTAGGTTAGCGCGATCTCCATCCGCTTCTCGCGGGGGAGGTCGACGCCGGAAAGTCTTGCCATACGGGCGGTACTCCTGATTTCTCGTGTCGAAGGTTTGGTAGCGCAGCCGTTCCCTGATCACCCCGCCCGGGGTGGGGCTCCGGCCTTCGTCCGGAGGTGAACCCGCGATCTGACGGCCGCGGGTGGCGTGCGCACTGTGTTGATGCGATGGTTCTGCTAGCTGAAGAAGATCAGCCCTGGCGCTGCTTGTGACGCAGGTTGTCGCAGATGACCATGACCCGACCGTGGCGACGGATGACCTTGCACTTGTCGCAGATCGGCTTGACGCTCGGCTTGACCTTCACGGCCCTGCCCTTCTGATGATGTGACGTGGCTTGTGCTTTGCGGGGGGTGTTGGGGGCAGAGCCCCCAACTGGTTACTTGTAGCGGTAGACGATGCGGCCACGGGTGAGGTCGTAGGGCGAAAGTTCCACCACGACCCGGTCCTCGGGGAGGATCCGGATGTAGTGCTGCCGCATCTTGCCGCTGATGTGGGCGAGAACCTTGTGTCCGTTGCTCAGTTCCACTCGGAACATCGCGTTGGGCAGCGGCTCGACCACGCGGCCTTCGACCTCGATGGCGCCGTCTTTCTTTGCCATGTCCTCCGCATTTCAGTGTTCATCGGTAGTTCGGTAATGATTCGATCCGGCGCCGCCGTGAGGGATGCTCCGCCCTTCGGTCCGCGGCCACGAGAGTCATAGTGGACACAGTGAAGTAGGGCGACGAGCGCCAACCGGTAACTGTACCGTCGTCGCCACCCGGAACCAAAAACGAGCTCTACGGTGGTCCGATGCCGCGTCTGGATCGTGCGTCCGCCGAGCTGTGGGCCCGCAAATGGGCGTGGTATCAGCGTTCGCGCCTGCCGTGGCGGCGGGCGCAGCTGCACTACGAACTGGCCACGCGCCAGGCGTTCGCCCGCGGGCCGGTGCACGGCAACGCCCTACAGCTGCTGCGCGAGCGCCGCCTCGAGCTGGGTGCACACGTCCTGCTCGAGCCCGGGGTGTGGCTGACGTCCGACACCGGGCGCATCGCGATCGGCGGCGGCTCGATCCTGAACCTCAACGTCATGATCGCCGCAGTCGAGGAGGTGACCATCGGCGAGCACTGCATGCTGGCCAACGGCTGCCTGGTCACCGACGGCAACCACCGCGTCGACGACCCGGACGTGCCGGTGCCGTGGCAGGGCTTCACGACCAAGGGCCCGGTGACTATCGGCGACAACGTCTGGCTGGGCGCGAATGTCGTGGTCACCAGCGGCGTACGCATCGGCCGCCGCGCGGTCGTCGGCGCCAACTCGGTCGTGGTGGAGGATGTGCCGGACTTCGCGATAGTGGCTGGTGCCCCGGCGCAGGTCCTGCGCACGATCAGCTACGGCTGACGCGGTTAGATGCCGCTATGCAATCCGGTTGGCGGAGCAAGATCAACACGACGCTCAGCGGTGCGACGGGCTACCGCGTCACGAAAGCGCCCGTCACCAAAGCCGCCGCGGAACCGCGTCGCACGGCGACAGACGCCCCGGTACGGGTGGTCGTCGCGACCACCCTCGACCTCGAGGACTTCCACGAGCGCAGCGATCTCGGGCGCAGCCTCGCAAGCATCCCCACCGCGCTGCGGCCAGAGCTGACGGTGTACGCGGGCAACAGAGGCGCGACCGTCCGCGGGTTGCCCGGCCTCTACAACGAGGCGCTCGAGTCCGCAGCCGAGAACGAGCTGCTCGTGCTCGTGCACGACGACGTGCACCTGCACGACTGGTACCTCGCCGCGCGGGCCCGGGAGGCCATGGCCCGCTTCGACGTCGCCGGCATCGCCGGGGCGGTGCGCAGCGACCCGGCCGACCCTTCGTGGTACTTCACCTTCGGCCCCGACCTGACGCGCGGGCCCAGGCAGCCCGCTGCCAACCTGTCCGGATCGGTGAACCACGGACCCAAGGACGCCCCGAAGGTGCAGGTGTACGGACGTGCGCCGGCCGCGTGCGCGCTGCTGGACGGTGTGCTGCTCATCGTCCACGCTGGTCGCGCCCGCGCGGCGGGGGTCCGGTTCGACGAGCAGTTCCGCTTCCACCTGTACGACCTGGACTTCTGCCGCACCGCCCGCCGACAGGGCCTTCGCCTGGGCACCTGGCCGATCAGCATCACGCACGGCAGCCGTGGCGCGTGGGACTCGGAGGCCTTCACCGACGCCGCCCAGGTCTACCTGACGAAGTGGGCGAGCTGATGCTGGTCAGCGTCGTCGTGCCGGTCTGGAACCCCGGGCCCAATTTCGAGCGCTGCATCGCCAGCCTGCTCGCCCAGACGATCTCGCGCGACGAGTACGAGATCGTGCTGGTCGACGACGGGTCAACAGACGGCACGGCCGACGTGCTGGATCGTCTCGCCGAGCAGCACCCGCGCCTGGTCCGGGTGCTGCACATCCCCAGTTCCGGGTGGCCCGGGCGGCCGCGCAACGTCGGGATCGACGCGGCGCGGGGCGAGTTCGTCCACCTCGTCGACAACGACGACACGCTGCCCCCCTACGCGCTGCAGGCCCTGGTCTCCGCCGCGGTCGAGCACGACGCCGACGTCGCCCTCGGCCGGCCGGCCAGCGACTTCCGCGGCTTAAACCACGCCCTCTACGGCCGGCCGTCCTGGTGCGGCACGTTGTGGGACGAGCCCGACCTGACCACCACCCTGACGCCGCACAAGATGTTCCGGCGCGCCCTGCTCGTCCGCTACGGCATCCGGTTCCCCGAGGGCCCGGTGCCGCTGGAGGACCAGATGTTCGTCATCCAGGCCTACGTCCACGCCCGGCGCATCGCCGTGCTCACCGACCGCGTCTACTACTCCTACCTGCGCCGGGTCGGCTCGGGCCGCAACGCCGGCGACCGGCCCATCGACGCATTCGGCCAGTCGCGCGCGGTCGAGAAGGTGCTCGACCTCATTACCGATGCGGTCGAGGACCCCCAACGTCGCAATCGGCTGTTCCGCCGCTTCTACCGCGTCAACCTGCTGGCCCGGCTCAGCGATCGCAGCACTCTGGCCGCCGACGACACAGCTCGCGACGAGCTCGTCGCCGAGATCCGCCGGCTGGCCGTCGAGCGGTTCGGGCCGGGCGTCACCGACAACGTCGGTGCGGCGCACCGCATCCAGGGTCGGCTGCTGCTCGACGAAGACACACCCGGTCTGCTGGCGCTGGCCGCCGAGTACCAGGCCATCGGCCTGCGGCTGGACGCCCACAACGTGACGTGGCGCGGCGACGTCCTGCACTTCGACCTCGACGGCGGGGTGGTGCGGCACGGCGAGCTGTTGACGGCAGAACGGACGGACCACGGCTGGGCGCTGCCGGCCGACCTCGCCCCCGGCGTCGCAGTGCAGGACCGGCTGCTCGACGACACGCGTGACGAGCCGTACTTCGAACTGTCGCTCGTGTCCCGGGCGACCTCCGCGTCGTTCGCAGCCAAATCAGATCTGCACCTCGTGATTGACCCGAACGGTGTGCTGCGGGTGCGTGGACACGTGGCCATCGACCCGCTGCGCGTGCTCGCCGGTGGTCCGCTCGAGGACGGCGTCTGGGACCTGCGCGGGCGGATGCGCTTCGCCGGATGGAACCGGGCCTGCGTGATCCGCACCCCGGACCGGGGTGAGTCGACAGCGCCACGGACGCCACTGACGCCCGCCCACCTGGCCGACGACGGTCGGGCCGTCATCGCTTTTCTCGAGCCGCCCACCGGCATGCTGACCCTCGACGTCGGGCAGTGGACGGTGTCGCTGGCCGAACAGCTTGCCGGCACGGCGCAGCTGCACAGCCTCGGGCGCCGCCGGGTGGAGCTGCGGGTGGCCGCCGACTCTGCTGCCGGCTCGCTGCCTCGTGCTCAGCTGCTGCTGCGTCCGACGCAGGGCGGGACGGCCGCGGTGCTGTGCGTCGAGGGATCGCTGCGCGCGGACGCCGACCGCGAGGGCTGCGCCACCGCGCTGTTCACGCTGCCCAAGCCAGTGTCGGCAGGGCAGTGGGAGGCGTGGCTGCGGCTGCCCGACGGCGTTGTCGACGTCGCGGCCCCGCTGCCCTGGCGCGTCGATACGACGGGCGACGTGCTGACCGTAAGCGCGAGCGAGCCCGCACGTAGTTAGCGACCGCCGGGCACTGCGCGGCGCAACACGCCTCGGGTTCGACGGATCAACCGGCGGGACACCGGAGGCAGCCGTCCGACCTTCACGATCAGCGCATCCGACGTGCCGTCGCTGGTCAGCTGGTACGTACATCCCTGCCAGACGTACCGCTCGGTGGGCAGGTCGGCCGCGACGAGCGGGCCCCGGGTGGTACCCAACCGGCGCTGCCGGCGAACCCCCTGTTGGACGACCCGCAGGTGCGCCCGCCAGGACCCCGGCTGCTCGCTCAGCCGCCCCAGGTCGACGCGGGCCGACCACCCCCCCCACGCAAGACGGGTCAGAGCCGGACCTTTGGGGTGGACGAGTTCTGGTCGGCGCATCCGGACGGCCGGCACCTCGACCCGGGCATCGTTCGGACCCCTGAGCTCGATGGTCACCTCGTCGTCCGTGGTCGCGACCAGCAGGCCCAGATACCCCTGCCCGGACAGCCGCAACCCGCCTGCCTGCAGCTGCGCGGTGTCGAGGTTGGCGCGCAGCACCACCCGCTCGGTGAGGTCGTAGATGTGGTCCGGCACCGCCCACCGCGGGTCACGGAACCCGGGCAGCCATGCGTACACGTGCTCGCCGTCGACGAACGTCGGCAGGGCCAGCTGGCTCGTCAGATTGGACCCGCCCGCCCAGGTGGCCTGTGGCCTGCTGGGGTGCAGCACGCCTGACGCGTTGTCGTGCGCGAGCGTCCACGCGGCGTCGAACGCGTCCTCGCGCAGCAGGCGGACGAACACCTCGACGCGCGGGTTGAGTCCCGCCTCGGCCCCCTCCGGCACGTGCTTGCGAACCGCATCGGCGAGCTCACGCAGGTCCTGCGGGTCGGCGTCCTCGCCGTCGACGGTGCAGCGCATCACGACGTCGTGCACGTCGGCGCGCAGCAGGTGCCGGAACCCGTGCGGCCGGTCGGCTTCGGGGGAGTCGCCGACCTCGCGCGCGAGCTCACTGATCGCAGCAGCGGCCGCCCGCAGCGTGGCCGACCCGACCGTCACCACGGGCTCTGCAGTCATAGCGGCAGACTCTAACGGTGCACCGTGAGAGCCTGTTCGGCGTGACCGCGGACCAGACGAGTGAGCAGTCCACCACGCCGGTGCGCGGACTGGGCACCCCCGACCCAGCCGGCTTCCACCTGCTGCGCGACGTCGGGTCCAGTTACCGCGACGGTGCCGAAGCCGCGGTGCTGCGCATCGTCTCGGACGCGACGGATGTACGCAGTGACAGCGACGAGCTGGTGCGCGCGGCGTCGGGCTGGGCACAGCGCTATCACCTCGACCCGGCGCGCGCGAACGTCATCCGCAGCGTCGACCTGCCGGCTGATGCGCGGGTCCTCGAGATCGGGGCGGGCTGCGGCGCGATCACGCGCTACCTGGGCGAGCAGTGCGCGGTGGTCGACGCCCTCGAGCCCGTGCCCGCGCGCGCGGCGGTGGCGAGCGCCCGCTGCCGCGATCTGCCCGGCGTGGCGGTCCTTGTCGGAGAGCTCGACGACGTGCCGGCCCAGGCGAGCTACGACGTGATCGTCGTCGTGGGCGTGCTGGAGTACGTCGGCAACGGCACCGCCAACCTGCGTCCCTACCAAGATTTCCTCGACGCCGTCGCGGCCCGCCTCGTCGACGGTGGCGTCCTGATCCTGGCCATCGAGAACAAGCTGGGCGTGAAGTACCTCGTCGGTTCGCCCGAGGATCACACCGACCGGGTGTGGGACGGCCTCGAAGGGTATCCGCGGGGCGGGCAGGCGCGGACGTTCTCCCGCCGCGAGCTCGAGCAGCTGATGCAGCGCAGCGGGCTCACCTCCAGCACCCGGATCGCCTTCCCGGACTACAAGATGACCCGGGCCGTCCTCGGGGACGGGTTCCCGGACGACGCTCGCTCACTGCTGCACCGGGTGCCGGACTTCCCGAGCCCCGACTGGCGTACGCCCCGGCCGCGTATCGGTGACGAGCGTGCGGTGTGGCGCCAGCTCGTCGACGCCGGTCTCGAGCTGGAATTCGGCAACTCGTTGCTTGTGCTGGCGGCCAAGAACGGTCGCGCGTCGAACTGGCCGGACGAGCGGTTGGGCGTGTTCTTCAGCGCCGGGCGGCGTCACGAACTCGAGATGCGCACCGACGTCGAGTCGATCGACGGTCGGGTGCAGTTCCGTCGCGCGCCCCGCAGCGCCGACGCCGGCCCGTCGCCGTCCGGGGTGTGCGTGCTGCCCTCGACCGCCGCGTTCGAGCCGGGCACCGATGTCACTGAGTACATCGCCCGCGGCGGCCCGGACGCGTTCGGCGAATTCGCCGACGCCTGGCTGGAGCTGGTGGATCGCGCGGTTGCCGACGACCCGGGCGCCGCCATCGACCTGGTCCCGCACAATCTCGTTGTCGACGGTGACGGTCGGCTGCGGCCGATCGACCTCGAGTTCACGGGCTACCCGGTGACCCGCGAGCAGGTGGTCCGCCGCGGCGTCTATCACCTCGCGAACCGGGCCGCGCCCCTCGCCGCGCCCGAGCGTTGGGCACCGGACCGCACCGTCGGGGACCTGATGGTCAGGCTCGGGACGTATGTCGGCCTGCCGAACGACGGTTCGTGGCTCGAGCCGATGATGGCCGACGAGCTGGAGTTCTACGCCGCGGTGCGGGCGATCCCGTCCGGACCCGACGGCCCGCAGCGCTGGCGGGCCGGCAACGTCGCGTGGCTGCGCGGAAACGTGGAGCGCACGCTCGCATCCCTGCCGCTCGGCGACCGAGCCTGGCAGCAGGCGACCCGCGCCGAGGCGGCGTTGAGCAAGCAACGACGCCGGGTGCAAGAGCTGGAAGCCGCTTTGACGAAGGCCCGAGCCGTGGCTGCGAAGTCCGAGCGCGCCCGCCGTCGCCTCGCTGCTGCGCCCGAGGTGCGCGTCGCGCGGCGCCTGCGACGTGCTGTTGCCCAGGCCCTGCCGCGTGGCACCACGCGTGGCGGGCTGGCCCGTCGCGTGGTGTCCCGTTCGCGCGGACGCTGACGGCGCCCCCAGGCTGCGCCGCGGCACGTCGAAACCCACCACCTGCACCGGGACTGTCGCTCGCATGCACGAACGTCACGAGGTGTGCCCGCACTTATGGCTACAATTTTTCAATGATTGCCGTGCCGCTGGGCGAAGCCCGCGATCGCCTGTCCGAGTACGTCTCTGATGTCGAACGTACGCATGAGCGCGTGACCATTACTCGGCATGGACATCCCGCCGCCGTTCTGATCGCTGCTGATGACCTTGCCGCCATCGAAGAGACCCTAGACATTCTTGGAACCCCCGGTGCACTCAACGCGATTCGGGAGGGCCAGGCCGACGCCGCGGCGGGTCGATTCGTCGACAACGGCGAGATCAAAGCCCGCTACGGAATCGGGTGAGCGATTCCTTCCACGTTCAGATCACCGCCCGCGACTTACAGCGGCTGCCAGAGAAGATCGCTACCGCCTGCGTTGAGTTCATCTTCGGCCCGCTGGCTCAGAACCCTGCACGAGTGGGAAAACCGCTGCGGGAAGACCTGGCTGGCATGCACTGCGCTCGCCGTGGCGATTATCGAATCTTCTACTCGATTGTTGAAGAAGGTCACCGGGTCGAGATCCTGCACATTGATCGACGAAGCGACGTTTACCGATAGCCCGACGGATCCCGGATAAGATTCGGACAATCGCTGCGCACAAGCCTGGAGTCCTCGCCCCCGCCCTCGTTGTCGCGGACCTGACGGGCAGCCGCAACGACTTCGGGTTCGGCGCTGGTTCGACCGGCTACGTGTCGCCCTGAGCAGCAGGACGCCGAGGTCCATCGTCGCGGGCGATCTACCGACAGTGCGACTCCCCCGCGACATGCCGGTGGATGTTGTCGATCGACTACACAACAGCTAAAGTTCGCGAACGGCTACATTTGCTTCGGAGTCGTCGAGCGGCGACAGGAGGTGCTCGTGCACGTCAGCACAGCGCGGGACCTCGGTTTGCTCGTGCGTCAGCGACGGCAAGACCTCCGTCTCAGCCAAGCTGACCTGGCCACCCGCGCTGGGGTTGGCCGTCCCTGGGTAGTCGCCGTCGAGAAGGGTCACGCGCGCGCTGAACTCGGCAAGCTACTTGCGCTGCTGGCAGAGCTTGGTTTGGCGGTCGATCTGTCGGCAGCGGGCCAACCCAGAGCTGGCGACCATTCCGACGCCGTCGACCTCGATGAGTTACTGCACGAGCACGACCGGCGCAGCAGCACATCCTCAAACCACCGATGGAATACCTGGCTGACCAAGAGCTGAACGAACACCTGTGTCTACGGGCCGCGGGGCAGCTCGGTATGCGAGTAGCCCACTCCGAAGTCATGACGTTCGGCGCGGAGCGGGCGATCGTCTTGGAGCGCTACGACCGCATCGTCACCGAAGACGGAGCCGTGCTGCGCGTCCATCAGGAAGACATTTGTCAGGCCCTGGCCGTGTACCCCGCTCGTAAGTACCAGCGCGAGGACGGCGGCCCCGGCGCGACGGACGTCATAGACACGCTGCGCACGCACCTGCCGCCGACGCAATCACGAGGTGCTGTCGAGACCTTCTGCCCGGCACTCGCCTACAACTGGGTGATCTATGGCCCCGACGCGCCCGCCAAGAACTACTCACTACTGCTCTCGGGCACCTCGGTGCGACTTGCTCCGCTCTACGACATCTTGTCGGTGGTCCCGTACCCCGATCGCTTCAACCTGCGGACGATGGCAATGGCCATGGCGATCAACGGTAGTATCGAAACGCCTCGATCACCGGTGCGGACTGGCAGGCATTTGCAGACCGGCTAGGCGTCGATCGCGATGAGATGGCGTCTTGGGTGCAGGACGTCCTAACCCGTGCCCCTGACGCGCTTGCCGATGTGGTGCGCCACGAGCAGGACTGGATAGCGGACGTGCCGATGGCCGCTCAACTGGTCGACGGTGTGGCCGAGAACAGTCGACGTCTGCGACGCTGGATCGACCCGCCCGTTACGAGCTAGTCGCGCCGCAGGCATCATCTACCGCAGAGTTGTCGATCGGCGTCAACGAGGCCCTCTCGCACGTGAGCACGGCGCGCGACCTCGGTCTGCTCGTGCGTGAGCGCCGACAGAACCTCCACATGACCCAGGCAGACCCGGCCGCCCGCGCTGGAGTTGGCCGTCCCTGGGTCGTCGCCGATGCTCCGTAGGGTTGCGGTCGTGACGACCGTGCCGACTTGGGCTGCTTTGCCGTGAGCATCGGCACGCCCGTGCTGACATTCGTCGGGGTGTTGATTGCTCAGCGAGTGATGCGGGTGGGAGCGAAAGAGCTTGAGACACGGTCGAATCGTGAGGAGACGATGCGGAACTTGCGCTGGGCCGCTGAGATGTCCGTGTCGGACGACTTGGCCCAGGCCAGGCTCGGACTGGCTCAGCTCCGGGCCCTGGATGAGTCCAAGATGCTGGATGCCGAGCAGCAGGTCTTCATTGATGCCGCTCTTGATGCCGTGCTCATTCACCCGGTTGAGGAGATCGACGAGGCGGGCGGTGATGCCGAGGTCGTCCGAGTCGAGCCTGATGCCACCGCTGGGCCTACTGGCGGTGGCGTTGTGCCTCTACGATCAGACGCAGACGGTAGTGACGATGGGGGTGGCGACTGATGGCTAAGA
The DNA here is from genome assembly GCF_964244045.1 of uncultured Jatrophihabitans sp. Lineage (NCBI taxonomy): Bacteria > Bacillati > Actinomycetota > Actinomycetes > Jatrophihabitantales > Jatrophihabitantaceae > Jatrophihabitans > uncultured Jatrophihabitans sp. Next base: position 324,562 of record NZ_CAXTHK010000001.1, read on the forward strand.
AGAAGATCTTCGTGACCCCTGCTCAGACCGACGCCGCTCGCATGGTTGTGGCACGCAGTGCAGTCACGGGCCGGCACGTGTCACCATCGGTCAGCAAGATTGCCGAGGCAGCGGCACACCCCGCCAAGACGGTTGCTGAAACCTCGCCAACACATGTCGGCGTTTCCTCGTCCTCATCGGGCCGTGGCGGGACCATCAGGTCCGCCGCAAGATCAGCTGTCACCGGAAAGTTCGTCACCAAAAGGCCTTCGCCCGGCTCTGCTTCGAAGTCGAGGTAGCGGTCTGAGGCTCGGAAGGTGGACCGGGGCTGAGCAATACATGCGCTGGCGTTCTTCGCGACGAGACGGCGTCATGGGTGCCCGACGTCGTGACCCGCGCTCCTGACGGGCTCCAGATGTGTGTGCAGTGAGCAGCAGTGGATCGCTGACGTCCCGATGGCCGCTCAACTGTCGACGGTGTGGCCGAGAACAGTCGACGTCTGCGGCGCTGGATCGACCCGCCCGTTACGAGCTAGTCGGCCCGCCTGACTGACGACCCGTCCAGCACCGCAGCCAGCTGTTCCGGCCGCAGCGCGGTGTCGCGTAGCTCCTCGAGACGCCGTGCAATACGCTCGTCGGGCACGAGACGGCCGCGCTGCAGGCCGTCCAGCAGCGAATCGGCGGTAAGTTGCCGCGTCCGCCAGGCCCGCTCCAGCGTGCCGTCGAGCAGCCGGTCGTGGTCCGCACGCCAGTGCCAGCCGAACGTCGACGTCAGGTCCGGGTTCGCCGCAAGGCTCCGGCCACCGATCTCGATCTTGTGTGCGAACTGCTCGTAGCTGCGGTCGGGCACGTGCAGCACGGTGATGGGCTGGGCGGGCCAGGTCTCGCCGAGCCGCGCACCGCGCAGTTCGTGATTACCCTGACGCACCTCGATGTCCGGGTCGGCCCGGTGAGCGACCTTGTTCCCGATGCGACCACCGCGCTGGTGCAGCGACAGCAGGTCGCGGACGACGAGGCGGTTCGGCCAAGCGCCGCTGCGGTGAGGGTCGGCCACCAGGTTCTCCCGCGGCGCCGGCACCGTGCCGTACCGGGCCGGCAGTACGGCCAACGCGTTCGTGAGGCTGGTCCCGTCGCGGGGCCACCAGAATTCGTCGGCGTCGGCGTTGATGACCCAGTCGGCGCCGTGCTCGGCTGCCGCGAGGCGAGCCATCCGGGTTACCCATTGCGCTTGGGCGTAGTTCTGCTCCGGCTCGTGCAGCAGCTGCAGGACACCAGCGTTTTCGTAGTCGGCAAGCACCTCGACCGTGCCGTCCTGCGAGCCGTTGTCAGTGGCCACGATGAAGTCGACGCCGGCTGCGAGGTGGTGTTCGATCATGGCCGCCACGACGTCGACCTCGTCACGGACGAGCAGGGTCAGCACAAGCCTCATGGCGACGAGTCCGCGAGCAGGGTGCGCGCCAGGTCGAACGCCTCATCGCCCGAGTCGGCCCAGTGGGTCAGGGTGCTGGGATGGGTCCAGGTGCGGTAGGCGCCCGAGACCTTGCCGTAGGAGTTGTCCAGCACGACGTGCGGGATGCCGGCGAGCAGGGCCATCAGGTGGCCGTGCAGCTTGTCGGTGACCAGTACCCGCCCGCGGACGAGGATGGACAGTCCGCGCAGCACGTGCCCCTCGCCGTACGGGACGAACGTGGCGCCCAGCGGCCGCCAGGCGTGTCGGGCCCACCGCTCGTCGGTGCGGCACCGCTCGAGCAGGCGGGTATTCACGGCGCGCCCCGCGCGGTTGACGGGTGGCCAGACGTATTCGGGTTCGACCTTGCCGAGCCACTCGATCTCGCGGACCTTGAGGTCAGTAGGCAGAGTGCCGTGGTCGACGTACTCCGGGTCCTTGGGTCGACGGTGCAGCCACAGGACGTCGGTCGACGGGTCCGCCGACAGGCGCGGCAGTCCACGCAGCGCCAGCGCAGCGTCTGGTGCGAGCATCGAGGCAGCGTCGAACTGCTCGGACGCCAGGTCGTAGCTGGCCTGGTCGCGCAGCATGAGGGTGACGTCGCCGTGCTCGGCGACGAGGCGACGGTTGCGGTCGAGGTTGCGCTGCTCGCGGAAGTGGATGCTCTGCGGCAGTTGGATGACGCGCCGACCATGCAGCTCGGCAAAGACGCGTTCCCGCAGCCCCTGCTGTCCGGCGTAGAGATCGCCGAAGTTTCCGCCGCCGTTGAGCAACACCGGACCGTCTGGCAGCGCTGCCGCGAGCGCTGCAGGGCTGTAGGTGCACCACGCGCAGCGGTAGCAAATCCGCACCCCAAGCCGACGCAACGAGGCTCGCGCCCCCAGCCACAATGCTGAATCGCCCGGATTGCCGTGATTCGGAAAGTTCAGCAGCGCCACCTCGGTCGCGCCTGCGAGGGCCGTGCCCAGCTGTTCGTCGAAGCGGTCGGCGAGACCGGCCAGCAGTGCCGAGTCCTGGTGCGGCATGGGAGTGAGCACGGGGTCTGACTCTAACGGCGCAGCGGGCGCCGACCCGAAGGCCGGCGCCCGCTGTCATGCGGTAGAGCGGTGATCAGACCAGCTTCTCGAGAACCTCGAGCTGGTAGATGAACTGCGCGCTCGCCTGGCGTGACGACCCAGCGGCAGGGTGGAACCCGCCGTCGGAGTAACCCTTGGCGATGCCGTTCTTGCTGGCCCACTCGATGTCACCACAGAAGGTGTTGCTCGAGCTGACGTCCTTGAACGGGGACGGCGAGGTGCACAGGGCGTCGCCGCCCGTCTTCGGGTCGACGCCGCGGAACTTCTCATCCACGCGGTACAGGAATGCGGCCTCGGCCTGGCGGCTGACAGTCGCGCCCGGCTTGAAGGTCCCGTTCGAGTAGCCGTTGACGACGCCCAGCGAGGACAGCGCATTGATGTCCTGGCAGAACGGTGAGCTATTCGAGACGTCCGAGAACGAACTCGGGTTCGCCGTGGTGCATGCGCCGGTCGGCGTCGTGAAGCCGCCCTTGTTCAGCACGCCCGCGGCGAAGTGCACGAACGCCTGGCGGGTGACCGTCGTGCCTGGGCGGAAGGTGCCGTCGCCGTACCCGCCCAAGATGCCGTCGGCCGAGAGCGCGTAAATCGCCTTGCCAAACTGGCTGCTCACGGCGACGTCCGAAAACAGCACCGGGATGGTGATGGTCTGGCTGACGTCATGCACCACCACCGCCGGGGTGCTGGCCGTGGCCGGTGCGGCGGTACTCGCTCCGCCCACGCCGTTGTTGGCGATGATCGTGAACGAGCCCGGCGACGCGTCAGTCTTCGCCAGGTCGACGGCGCTGCCGGTGACCGTGCCGGTGGTCGAGTTGAACACCAGCTTGTCGTTCAGCGCGTACAACTTGTCGCCATTAGCGGCGGTGGTCGGCGACACGGCGGTGGCAGTGGTACCTGACGCACCGCTGTTCGGCTTGTTGTCGTAGACCTTGACGCTCGGCTTAGGCGCACCGGGCGACAGCACCGTAGTGCTATAGGCCTGATGCACCGTGGCGGGGCCGGGCACATTGAACTTCGGTGCCGATGACCCTGCTGCAATGGTTGAGGTGTCCGGACCGTCGCTGGCTGACGGTGTTGCGGCGCTGTTGACGGTCAGCGTCTCGTTGGACGTCAGGGTGCCGCTGGTGACGCCAGGCGCCGTCACGCTGAGCGTGAACGGGATCGAGCCTGACGTGCCGTTCGCTGCGATGGCGTTTCCAACGGTCACTGTGCCGCTGAACGTGCCGTTCGACGGCGTGAACGCAGAGGCCATATCGCCCTGAGGTAACCCACTGATCGAGATCGCGCTGGTGCCGGTGGGGGCGCTGATCGTGAAACCCACCGTGGCCGTCGTGATTGCGGCGTCGCCGGCGCCGATGACGATGGAACCGGCGGCGCCGCCGGCGCTGCTATTCCCGACAACCTGCGGGAATGTGACATTCAGGGTGGGCGTAGCGGCCGCCGCCGCCAAGGTTGGGGCGACAAGCGAAACCGCGACGAGGCCAACAGCAGCGCACGACGCGATCGTGAGCCGACGCGCAGGCGTCCACTTGCTGGAGGGTGATTCGATCAAGGTAGTTCCTTCCTTTCAGCCGTGCTCTTACGTGAACGCCGAGTACACAAGACGAACGGCGCGAGCCGACCATACCTAGTGAGTTCGGCCGTGGCCCGGCGACACCACCGAACTTGGGCGGATCAACTCAAGTCGGCGGCTGCGAATCGCGAACGGTAGGTCTTATCGGCATAGCGGTGGCATTCCTCGTCTCTCCACCGGTACCGCTGGAAGTGTCATGACGATTGCGCCGGACACCGTCGTGCAGCGAGAGTGCAGATCGCGCCTACCACGAAGCAGGGGACTGTACAATCTGCCGACTTGAACCGTCGTCAATGAGCCCAGCGTTGGGCAGGCGATACCTACCCAACGGGATCTCGCTACAGACCGGGTTCGATTGATAGCGAGCGGCGTGCTGTCACATCGCTTTGTCTGGCTCTCTTGTCCGCACGGCAGCGGTGACCTAGATCACGATAACTTCTTGGAGCAACGCGGCGTCAGGGCGCGAGCCGGCCGGCCCATTGACAGCTACGGCCGCGACGTCAAATATATGTTCGACGAAACTCGGGGGATCACATGAAGCAGATTAAACGTGTCATAACGGGCGGCGCCATCGCCGCCCTTGTTACGGCATCAGCATTGGCGGCGCCCGCAACCGGCGCTTCGGCATCACCGGGCCAATCCGTCACGGATTTGGCGAGCGGCGTGACGGCCACCCAGCTTGCCCAACAGTTGACCGGGTCCGGCATCTCTATTTCGAACGCTACGTACACAGGCGATCCGCACGCGGCTGGATCGTTCTCCGGCCTCGGAGCTACGGGGATACCCGCCGGGATCGCGCTGTCGTCAGGGTCGGTCTCTAATAACGGCGACCACGTCAGCAGCATTCTCGGGCCAAACACTAGCGACGGCATATCGACCGAGTGGGACACACCCGGCGACCCAGACTTGAACGCGCTTATTGCGCCGGATACCACCAACGACGCTGCAGTCCTGCAGTTCGACTTTGTCCCGACCGCAAGTTCGGTGTCGTTCAAGTATGTGTTCGGTTCCGACGAGTACAACGAATTCATCAACAGTTTCAATGATGTGTTCGGGTTCTTCATCAACGGCGTCAACTGCGGGACAGTTGGTAACCCACCGCAGCCGGTGACAATCGACGACATCAACGGTTCTGTCAATCCCTCGCTGTACCGCAATAACGACCCCAGCGACCCTGGTCAGCCGTCAATCGATACCCAGTTGGACGGTTTGACCACAGTTTTGACCTGCGTATCCGCAGTCCAACCGAACGTGATAAACCACGTCAAGCTTGCGGTTGCCGACGCTCAAGACACAGCAGTCGATACGTCTGTCCTGCTGCAAGCCGGAAGCTTTACCACCGCTGTTGGCCCGACCGCGGGCGGGTGTGCCCCGTTCTCGGACGTAAACGGCACCAACCCGTTCTGCCCAGAAATTGCGACGACCTCTGCGCAGGGCGTTGTCCGCGGTTTCCCGGATGGATCCTTCCACCCTGGTGCGACCGTCTCCCGCCAGGCGATAGCAAGCTTCCTTTACAACCTCGCACACCGCGATGAAGCGGCCTCATGCTCGAGCGCACCATTCTCAGATGTCGCTAAGACCAATCCGTTCTGCCCCCAGATCAGCGGACTTGTCAAAGCGCACGTGCTGTCCGGGTACAGCGACGGCAGCTTTCATCCAAGTGCGGGTGTTAGCCGCCAAGCGATGGCATCGTTCTTGTACCGACTCATCAACCCCGGCAAGGCGGTGCCTTCATGCACAAAGGCCGCCTTCACCGACGTGCCAGCTTCGAACGAGTTTTGCGGCGCGATCCAATGGTTGGTCTCGAAAGGCATTGCTGACGGATATGACAACCACACCTTCCAACCGGAATCGATAGTGTCGCGGCAGGCCGCCGCAGCGTTCCTCTACCGTGCGGGGTTTGTTCACTAAGAGGGGTGGCCTTCGGGCCGGCAGGTCAGGACGGGTGCCGATCTTCGGATCGGCACCCGTCTCTTCGGAACCGAGTAAGCGAACGGCAAGCTTCTCTCGGGGCACCGCGAACGCACGCCTTCGCCGTAACCCCGCGACGCGCTCGACAGCTTGCCTTGATCGCTGATCGGCCGTGGTGATGCATGGAGTGCATCTCACCGAGCGGCCGGGTTCCAGTGGCGGTCGCACACAGCACGCGGGTGTCCCTCGCGGGCGACTGAGTCGCCGAGTGCGGTCGAGGTAGGTCTTAGCCCCTGAAGTAGGTCGCCTCGGCGGCCCAATCGGTGCCGTCCGCTTCATCAGCGAGCAGGACCACGTCCATGCTAAGAACGATCGGGCATAGCTGACTATTGCCGGCCACGGCCCACGACGCGGGTGACGTGGTCGCCGAACACCATCTGGCCGCACCCGGTGACGAGTCGATCCTGGACGCGCACTTCGGGGGGCCGCTACACGGTCGAGCGTTGTCAACGGCCAAGTCTTGGTGCCCGCTGGTGGCCAGGTAGAAGTCCCCACTCCGCGCGGTGGATCAGGTCTGTTTCGTTGTGCGGCCTCCGTTCTGGCGGGCTTGCTTCATGCGGTAGCTGTCGCCGTTGGTGATGATGGTGTGGCAGTGGTGCAGGAGTCGGTCGAGCAGGCTGACGGCGGTGGTGTGTTCCGGCAGAAACTTGCCCCAGGATTCGAAGGTCCATTGCGAGCCGATGCCGAGCGAGCGGCGTTCGTAGACGGCGGCGACGAAGCGGAAAAGCAGTTGCGTGCCGGTGTCATCCAGCGGGGCGAAGCCGAGCTCGTCGATGACGATTAGCTCGTTGCGGAGCAGGTTCTCGATCACCCGTCCGACCGAGTTGTCGGCCAGCGCGCGGTAGAGCGTTTCGACGAGCTCGGCCGCGGTGAAGTACCGAACCCGGTGGCCCGCCTCGACCGCGGCGACGCCGAGCGCGACCAGCATGTGGCTCTTGCCGGTGCCGGCCGGGCCGATGAGGCAGACGTTTTCGCCGGCCCAGATCCATCCATGTTGGCGAGGTAGTCGACCGTTGCTGGCGGGATCGAGGAGGCGGAGACGTCGAAGTCGGGGAGCCGTTTAGTGACGGGAGCGCCGCGGTCCGCATACGGGTGCGGGCGTTGGACTCGTCGCGGGCGGTGATTTCTGCCTTAACCAGGGTACGCGGGAACTCCTCCGGTGACCAGCGCTGCGTCTTGGCTGTCACGAGCAGCTCCGGCGCCTAGCGGCGCATCGCGGCCATTTTCAACCGGCGCAGCCCGTCGTTGAGATCGGCTGCGAGCGGCGGCGGCGCGGTGCTCACTGCTCAGCATCGCGTATCGCGTAGTCCGACAGCGGCCTGGTCGGGACGGTCGGCAGGGTCATGACAAGCGCCTGCCCGGTGGCTCGGGGAGCCGGTGCGGCGCCGCCAGCGGCGAGGATGGAGCGGACGTCGCCGGCGCGCCAGCGTTGGAACTCGACCGCCCGGGCCAGGGCTGCGAGCAGCGCCGTCGGGCCGTGGGCGTCGTGCAGGATCAGGATCTGCTCGAGCTCGGTGGCCAGCTTGCTGACGCCAGCGGCGGCGGCGCCGATCAAGTACTGCTCGGCGACCTCACCGAGGGCCAGGAACCGTTTCTCCGTCGCGGTCTTGGCCCGCGGCGCCCGGGTCGGCTTGTCCGGCCGGCTGCTGCCGTAACTCTCGTTGAGGATGCTGACCTCCCCGGCTCGACGACGCGATGGTCGGCCGCCACTTCACCGGAGAGCCGGTCAAACACGTGCACCCGTTCGGCGTTTTCAACCCGGACGATGACGACCTGGACGCTCGCGCCGACCAGGCGGGTCGGGACCGAGTATCGGGCCGAGCCGAACCGCACGGCAGGACAGCATATCGACCTTGCAGCTGGCCGGCCGCAGCCCGATGCCGCCCGGGCGCAGCGACGGCAACTCGCCCAGCAGAGCGCGTTCCTCGACCAGGCGGTCGGCCGGGACCGCGCAGATCTCCGAATGCACCGCGATTTTGACCTGCCGCACCAGCGCGCAGCTTCGAAGTTCGCGGCGGCGACGTCGTTGGCCGTGACGCCGGTCGGGATCATCAGGTCGTACTTGGCGTAACCGACCAGGTTCTCCACGATCCCCTTTTGACTCCGGGTCGTGGGCGTGACAGAAGTCGGGACGGAACCGGTAATGCGTGGCGAAGCGGACATAGTCCGGCGTCGGCACCACCAGATTGGCCACGACGCCACCTTTCAGGCAGCCCATCCGGTCGGCCAGCACGATCTCCGGAACCCCGCCCAGGGCCTCGAAGCACTGGGCCAGCATGCCCAGCGTCGCCTCGGCCCGTTCGTTGTCAGCGACGCGGACGAACCGCCTGCGACCACACGCCAGCACCGCGCAGAACACGTGCAGCCCGTTCTCGACGCCCCAATCGATGACCAGCGTGTCCCCGGGAGTCCAAACAGCCGGTCGGCGGCCGCGGCGATTCCCCCGACGCCACAACGCTTTCTGGCTCGCCACCAGCCGGCGGAAGTTCCGCGCCGACCCGCCATACCCCGCAGTACCGGCCTCCGGCAACAGCCGCTTGGCGCTGATTCTGCCCTCGGTCTTGCGCACCCGCTCGGCGACCAGGTCCTCGACGCCGTCGTAGTTGCGGCTCCGCTGCTTGCGCTCAGGCGCCGGCGTCGCCGCAGACTCGAGCAGGTTGTGACGGACCAAGATCCGCTTCACCGTCTTGTGGGTCGTGCCGCACATCTCGGCAGCGCCCCGCATGGTGCCGACCTCACGGTAGGCAGCCAATACATCCATCTCTCCCCAAGCGTTCTTCAATTGAGGTCCCCTGCGCGGTGTGGTGTTCGGTTGGCACCAGCACCGTCACCGCGCAGGGCCCCTCAGCCCAGGCAGGACACGCGAGGAGTGGGGACTTTCAACTGGCCACCAATGGGGGCCGCCAGTTGGCCACCAGTGGGGACTTTTTCATGGCCACGGACAAGCGTCGGGGTCGCGACGAGCGGTGCGACCCAGACTTTGCGGGACAGGCGTTCTGCGCTGGGAGCGGTGGCGATGGCGAAGGCGTAGGTTGCCGGTGCTACAGCGGCCGTCAACACCCGTCTGGGGCAGGAGCTAGTCGAACTGAACGCGCTGTACGCGCCTACGGGCAACGACGCGTTCCTCAACGCACTGGGCCGCGTGGTCGACACCGACCGGTCGCGCGCCGCAGACGTCCACTCCATCCTGGGTGCCGGGACGGCACACCCCCCGACCCAGCCAACCCGGCGGACGCTGGTGCTTGAGCTTCGAACGTGCCAACCAGACCCGTTGCCGACTAGGCCCTCGCTCGCTTGGGCGCCGGAGAGTCGTCGTGAACGCGAAGGCCTCGGTAGTGGCGCGGTATCCCGTCGACGGGCTCCGCCGGCCCAGAGGCAGCCACGTTCTTGGGCGATCAAGACCCGCGACGAGCTGGACCTGACCCGCGTCCTTGATCAACTAGTCGAGACCCTATACCGCGGGCCGGTAGGCAATAGCAACGGGATGTGATCGGGAGTCTGCCCCGCAACCAGTTGATCATCGTTGATGAGGTCGGCTTCGCGGCCGCCGCACGACACCGGGACGCAACTTCTGTTCCGCGTCATCGCTGCTGCCTACGAACGACGATCACTCGGCATCGCCAGCCAATGGCCCTTCGAATCCTGGGCCGAACGCGGTCTTGAACCAGCCGGACGGGCCGGCAGTCCGCGAAGCCAACCGACTGGTTCCGACCGCAGCGAAACCAGCACTAGCAACTTACCTGTGCGGGGCTCCGCCCAGGTCCGCGGCACATGAAACGACGACGGGCGCCGATCCGAAGATCGACGCCCGCCGCTGCGATTACTGAACGACCTGTGGAGTCGTTACGAGCGAACCGAACCTCAGGCGGGGAAAACCCCGGCCTTGGTGTCGGCGTTGAACACGATCTGAGCAACAGCCTGACGGGAAGCGATACCAGCCGGGTGGAAGCCGCCATCCGTGAAGCCCTTAGCAAAGCCCTGCTGAACCAAGAACTGGATGTCACCGCAGAATGGGTTCGACGTGGTCACATCGTTGAAGCCAGTCGGCGAGGTGCAAACCGCGTCGGCGCCAGTTCCAGTCCGGACCTGACCAGTTACAACGAAGTTGTAATAACGGAAGATCATTGCGGCAATCGCCTGACGGCTGATCGAAGCACCGGGCTTGAACGTCCCGTCAGAGTAACCATTGATGATGTTGTTGCTCTCCAGGAACTGGATTGACTGGCAGAACTGGGAGTTGGTCTCCACGTCCTTGAACGCCGACGGGCTGATCGTGTCACATGCTCCGTCAGTCCTATTCGTGGCCCCGGCGCCGGTCTGAAGAATCCCCGTGTACAGGAAGTGGGCGAAAGCCTGGCGGCTGACCGGAGCAGCCGGGCGGAACGTTCCGTCCGCAAAGCCGCCGATGATACCCACGTTGCCGAGACGGTAGATGGCCTGGGAGAACTGTCCGAGAGCAGGGACATCCGAGAACAACACCGCGATGCTGAAGGTGGCGGTGGCAGTACCCGTCCCATTTGCCTCGGTAATCGTGATTGTGGGCGGCGTGCGGTCAGGCTGGAACGCGGTCGTCGTGTCACGGAAAACGAATCCTGTGATCGCGTTGAAGGTCAGACCGTCGTTCAGGATGTAGCACTCGGCCGTGCCTGCGCCGACCTGGCCAGGCGGGCAGGTAGTGGCACCGACTGTGCCGTTCGGGTTCGGGGCCACGGGCGGCGTTGCGTTCGGGTCGCCTGCAGTGACTGCAGCGCTGTTCGTGACCGTGACAGTTCCGAGCGGAAGACCCGGGTTAATCACCTGGGTGTTGTACGCCTTGTAGATCGTCGCGTTCGGCGGCGCTGTAGCAACGGTCGGCGCCTTCGCGCCAGCGAGCGCTGTGGTAACCGTGTTGCTGCTCACCTGGGTGAAGTTGCCGTTGGTAGCCGTGTTGCGGAACGTGGCCGTCTCAGTCAGGTTCCCAACGGAAGTCGAACCACCAGTCGTCGTCACGACCTCCTGGTAGCTGAACGTCGACGGATTGTCGAGGTTCGTTGGGACCGTCGAGTTGGTGGTCGCAGTAAAGACGCAAGTGCCGCCAGCCTGTGTTGGCGTCGCAGTAGCGAGCGTCGGACTCGTCCCTGGCGTCGTGTTAGCCGGAGTCTGGCCCTGCACAGGCTGCACGCTGGCGCCCGAAGTGAAGCTGATGTTGCCGCACAGCACGCCGGCGGGAACGCCGCCAACGCTGATCGACAGCGTGCCGGTTGCGGCTGGTGACGAGGTGTTCGACGCAGTGATGACGAGCGGCTGAGCGCCTGGGTTGGCGCCACCGTTATAGACCTGCGTCGGCGCGGTGAGGCTCAACGTGGGGAGCGTCGCGGCGCTGGCCGACGAAGCCAGGGCCACGCTACCGGCGGCAACTGCGGCAGCAACGCCGACGGTTGCGACCGCCCGCTTGCGCCACAGAGCGCCCCCGCTCGTGGATTCTTTCTCAGTCATGCTTTTCCTTTCCCCGAGCCAGGGGCCGGGCGAACAAGAGGTGCGAGCCGGGTACCTCCCCGCTGCTGCCAGGACTCTACGGTATGCATGGGTCAGATGTGAACTCGCATCCGCCGAAAATCGGGCAAGATCGACTACCAATCGATCGACATTGAGGAACCGCCCGGAAACACGGGCCTCCGTGCCTCCCGAAACCGCTTTCTGTGACCTTTTCGAAACGAAGTAACACGCTGGCGCGCGCTTCGAAACCGGACGAATCGGACGCGTCCAACGGGCCGATCAGCCCGCCTGCACCGACAGCTCTACGCCGCGTTTCGTCAATTCCTGACGCCCGCCGTCCTCAGCAGTAAGCACCCACGGCCCGTCCTCGAGCAGGGCGACGGTGTGTTCCCAGTGGGCGGCCCACGAGCCGTCGGTGGTGACGACGGTCCAGCCGTCGTCGAGTTCCTCGGTGGCGCGGGTTCCCAGCGTCACCATCGGCTCGATGGCCAGCGCCATGCCGGGGGTCAGCCGCGGGCCCTTGCCGGCCTTGCCGTAGTTGAGGATGTGCGGGGCCATGTGCATCTCGCTGCCGATGCCGTGGCCGCCGTAGCCGGCGACGATTCCGTAGCGACCCGCAGATCGGATCGACGATTCCACCGCGTGGGAGATATCAGTGAGCCGGCCGCCGTCGCGGACGGCTGCGATTCCGTCCCACATCGAGGCTTCGCACACCCGCGAGAGCTCCGCGACCTCGGGGGCGACCTCGCCGATCGGCACCGAGATGGCGGAGTCGCCGTGCCAGCCCTCGATGATGGCGCCGAAGTCGATGGAGATCAGGTCGCCGTCGGATAGCTTCTCGCTGGCTGACGGGATGCCATGAACGACACGTTCGTTCACGGAGGCGCAGATGACAGCCGGGAACCCGTGATAGTTCAGGAACGATGGGGTGGCCCCGGCCTCACGCAGCACGTCACGGGCCACGGCGTCGAGATCCAGGGTCGAGACACCCGGCGCCGCCGCCGCACGCATCTGCGCCAGCGCACGGGCCACGACCAGACCCGCCTCGCGCATCAGCGCGATCTGCTCCTCGGTCTTGAGCTGGATGCGCTCCGGAACGCCGCGCATGGTCAGTCCGCGAAGGGGGTGAGTTCGGCGATGGCCCGCTCGGTGACGTCCTCTACCGCACCCAGGGCGTCGATCGAGACGAGCTGGCCCACGTTGCGATAAAAATCGATCAGCGGTGCAGTCTGGGCGGCGTACACGTCAAGGCGGTGCCGGACCGTGTCCGGGAGGTCGTCGTCGCGCTGGTACAGCTCGCCGCCGCACCGGTCACAGATGCCGGCCGCCGAGGGGGCGTCGTACTCGAGGTGCCACACGTGACCGCACTTCTTACAGGTGCGCCGGCCCGAGAGCCGCTTCACGACCTCCTCGAAGTCCACCTCGAGGTCGAGCACCACCGACAGCGGCGCGCCCAGCTCGTCCAGGATGCCCTGCAACTCATTGGCCTGACCGACGTTGCGCGGGAACCCGTCAAGCAGGAACCCGTCAACCGCATCGGGCTGCGCCAACCTGTCACGCACCATGGCGTTCGTTACCTCGTCGGGCACGAGGTCACCGGCATCCATGTACTTCTTGGCCAGGCGGCCGAGATCGGTACCGCCTGACACGTTGGCACGGAAGATGTCACCGGTGGAGATCTTGGGAATGCCGAAGTGCTCGGCGATGAACTCAGCCTGCGTTCCCTTGCCGGCTCCCGGCGGGCCCACGAGCACCAGCCTCAACGGAGGAAGCCCTCGTAATTGCGCTGCATGAGCTGGCTCTCGATCTGCTTCACGGTGTCGAGACCCACGCCCACCATGATCAGCACGGCGGTACCACCGAACGGGAAGTTCTGGTTGTTGCCGCTCGTCAGGCTGAAGAAGAAGTTCGGCAGCACGGCCACGATGCCCAGGTAGATCGAACCGGGCAGGGTGATGCGCGACAGTACGAACTGCAGGTACTCAGCCGTCGGGCGACCGGGCCGGATGCCAGGGATGAAGCCGCCGTACTTCTTCATGTCGTCGGCGCGCTCGACCGGGTCGAAGGTGATGCCGACGTAGAAGTACGCGAAGAAGATGATCAGCAGGAAGTAGATCGTCAGGTAGACCGCGGACTGCTGGTTGATCAGGTAGGAGTTGACGAAACGCTGGAACGCGCTGGTGCCGGCGTTGTTGCCGGTCAATTGACTAATCAGCTGCGGGATGTAGAGCAGCGAGGAGGCGAAGATGACCGGGATGACGCCGGCCTGGTTCACCTTCAGCGGCAGGTAGGTGGACGTGCCGCCGTACTGGCGCCTGCCGACCATGCGCTTCGCATACTGGACCGGGATCCGCCGCTGCGCCTGTTCGACGAACACCACGGCCACGATGATGGCCAGGCCCAGCAGCACGATCAGGGTGAAGACGAAGGCACCTGCGTTCTGCAGGATGACGTGGCCCTCGCTCGGGATTCGAGCCGCGATCGAGGTGAACATCAGCACGCTCATGCCGTTGCCGACGCCGCGGTCGGTGATCAGCTCGCCGAGCCACATGATGACGCTGGTGCCGGCCGTCATGCAGATGACCATCGTGGCCAGGGTGCGGATGTCCTGGTGGTACAGGATGCTCTGGCAGTCCGCCGACGAACCCTGGAACAACTGGCCCGAGCGCGCGAGCGCGACGAACCCGGTGGACTGCAGGATGGCGAGGCCGATGGTGAGGTACCGGCTGTACTGAGTCAGCTTCTGCTGGCCGCCCTGCCCTTCCTTCTTCAACTGCTCGAAGCGCGGGATCACCACGACGAGCAGCTGGATGATGATGCTGGCCGTGATGTAGGGCAGGATGCCGAGCGCGAACACGGACAGCTTGAGCAGAGCGCCGCCGCTGAAAAGGTTGATGAGCGAGTAGACGTTCTTGCTGTTCTGCGAGGCGCCGGCAAGGCAGCTGTTGATCGAGCCGATGTCGGCGTTCGGCGTCGGGATCGAAGCCCCGAGGCGATACAGCGCGATGATGGCAAGCGTGAAGAGCAGCTTCTTTCGCAGGTCGGGCGTCCGAAACGCCGATGCGAACGCGCTGAGCACGTGGCCTCCTGCTGCTGTCTGAAACGGGGGATTCTTACCGAGTGTCGTGAGCGCCGGGTGGGGCGCACCGGGCCACTCTATGCATCCGCGCACCGGGCTCGCGACACGGTCCCAGGTTGTGGCCGGGAAACCGTGCGCATCGAAAGCCCGGTGCGCGAGATGGTTCTAGAGCTGCGTGACCGATCCGCCGGCCGCCGTGATCTTCTGAGCTGCGCTGTCGGAGAAGGCGTCGGCGGTGATGTCCAGCTTTGCGGTGAGCTCGCCGTTGCCGAGCACCTTGACCGGTTCGCCCTTGCGGACGGCGCCTGCCCCCACCAGTTCAGTGACACCGACTGTGCCGCCCTGCGGGAACAGCTTGGCCAGCTGCGTCAGGTTGACGACCTGGTACGCCACCTTGTTGCGGTTGGTGAAGCCCCTGAGTTTCGGCAGCCGCATGTGCAGCGGCATCTGGCCACCCTCGAACCCGGCCGACACGTTGTTGCGCGCCTTGCTGCCCTTGGTGCCACGTCCGGCTGTCTTGCCCTTCGACGCCTCGCCGCGACCCACCCGGGTCTTCTTGGTGTGCGCGCCGGCGGCCGGCTTCAGGTGATGAACTTTGAGCGTCATGTCAGTCCACTTCCTCGACTGTCAGGAGATGGGGAATCGTGTTGACCATTCCGCGGATCTCCGGGCGGTCTTCCTGCACAACGGTGTCGTGCATGCGCTTCAACCCGAGCGAGCGCAGCGTCTCGCGCTGGTTCTTCTTGTAGCCGATCCCCGACTTCGTCTGGGTGATCTTCAGGCGGGACATGGGTCAGACCCCCTGCCCGGCACGTGCGCGGAGCAGACCGGCCGGAGCCACGTCCTCGAGCGGCAGGCCGCGACGGGCCGCCACCTCCTCCGGGCGGACGAGAGCCTTCAGGGCCGCGACCGTGGCGTGCACGATGTTGATCGGGTTGTCGGAGCCCAGCGACTTGGACAGCACGTCGTGGACGCCGGCGCACTCGAGCACAGCGCGCACCGGTCCACCGGCGATGACACCGGTACCGGGGCTGGCCGGCTTCAGCAGTACGACGCCGGCCGCCTTCTCACCCTGCACCGGGTGCGGGATGGTCGCGGCGATGAGCGGCACCTTGAAGAAGTTCTTCTTGGCCTCCTCGACGCCCTTGGCGATCGCGGCCGGAACCTCCTTCGCCTTGCCGTAGCCGACGCCGACCGTGCCGGCACCGTCGCCGACGATCACCAGCGCGGTGAAGCTGAAGCGCCGACCGCCCTTGACGACCTTGGCGACGCGGTTGATGGTGACGACGCGCTCGAGCAGCGTGCTCTTCTCGGCCTGGCCACGGCCACCGCCGCCGTCGCGACGGTCGCGACCGCCACGGTTGTCACTGCGTCCGTCGCGGCTTGCGCCGCCGCCCTGCTCGTTGCCGCCCGTGCGGGCGCCCCGCTGCGGTCCAGGCATGTCAGAACTCCAATCCTGCGGCGCGGGCTGCGTCGGCGAACGCCGCGACCCGGCCGGTGTACGTGTTGCCACCACGGTCGAAGACGACCTTGGTGACACCGGCGGCTTTGGCCGCCTCGGCGAGCTGCGTGCCCAGCGCCGCGGCCTGGGCCGTCTTGTCGCCGTCGGTGAGTTTGTACGTCGAGGCCGAGGCGAGCGTCTTGCCCTGCAGGTCATCGACGACCTGGACGAACAGATGCCGTGAGCTGCGGGTGACGACCAGGCGCGGACGCTCGGCCGAACCGGCAACCTTCTTGCGTAGCCGGAAGTGCCGCCGTGACTTAGCGACTCGACGCGCGGCCGACACACCGGCCGAACGACGAGCCTGCTTGGCGATCGTTGATGCGCCCATTACTTCTTACCTGCCTTACCGGCCTTGCGACGAATGACCTCGCCTGCGTAACGCACGCCCTTGCCCTTGTACGGGTCGGGCTTGCGCAGCTTGCGGATCTTGGCGGCGACCTCGCCGACCTGCTGCTTGTCGATGCCCGCGACCGAGAACCGGGTCGGGGCCTCGACGGTGAATGTGATGCCCTCAGGCGCCTTGATCGGCACCGGGTGCGAGAAACCGAGGGCGAACACGAGGTCCTTGCCTTCGGCCGTGACGCGGTAACCGGTGCCCACGATCTCGAGACGCTTGACGTAACCGTCGGTGACGCCGGTGACCATGTTGGCGATCAGGGTGCGGGACAGACCGTGCAGCGCCTTGGACTCGCGCTCGTCGTCGGGGCGCTGGACCTCGATGGTGCCGCTGTCGGTAGCCACGGTGATCGGCTCGGCGACGCGGTGCGACAGGGTGCCCTTCGGGCCCTTGACGGTGACCGTCTGGCCGTCGATCGAGACGTCGACGCCCGATGGCACGGTAACTGGAATCTTTCCAATTCGACTCATGTCGGCGTCCTCCTACCAGACGTAGGCGAGGACTTCCCCGCCTACTCCACGCTTGGCGGCCTGACGGTCGGTGAGCAGACCGTTCGAGCTCGAGATGATCGCAATGCCGAGGCCACCCAGCACGCGGGGCAGGCCGGTCGACTTCGCGTAGACACGCAGGCCGGGCTTGGACACGCGACGGACGCCGGCGATGCTGCGCTCGCGGTTCGGGCCGTACTTCAGCTCGAGGGTGAGCACGCGGCCGACCTGGCCCTCGGGCGCATCGGCGATCTTGAAGCCGGCGATGTAACCCTCCTGCTTCAGGATCTCGGCAATGTGGCCCTTGAGCTTGGAGTGCGGCATCACCACGGTGTCGTGGAAGGCGGTGTTGGCATTACGGACGCGCGTCAGCATGTCCGCAATCGGGTCTGTCATCGTCATATTGATCTTCTTTCTCGCGGCGGTTCCCCGCAGGGCCTGCCGTGAAGGGTGATTACCAGGAGGACTTGGTGACGCCGGGCAGCTCGCCCGCGTGCGCCATCTCGCGGAAGCAGATCCGGCACAGGCCGAACTTGCGGTACACGGCCTGCGAACGGCCGCAGCGCTGGCAGCGGGTGTAGCCGCGCACCTTGAACTTCGGCTTGCCGGCGGCCTTCATCTTCAGAGCGGTCTTAGCCATTAGCTGTTCTCCCTAAAGGGAAAGCCCAGCGCCCGGAGCAGCGCGCGACCTTCCTCGTCGCTCGCCGCAGTGGTGACGAGCGTGATGTCCATGCCACGCGGACGGTCGATCGAGTCGGGGTCGATCTCGTGGAACATCGACTGCTCGGTCAGACCGAAGGTGTAGTTGCCGTTGCCGTCGAACTGGCGGTCCGACAGCCCGCGGAAGTCACGGATACGAGGCAACGCGAGCGACAGCAGCCGGTCGAGGAACTCCCACATCCGGTCGCCGCGCAGGGTGACCTTCGCGCCGATCGGCATGCCCTCGCGCAGCTTGAACTGCGCAATGGACACGCGCGCCCGCTGGACGAGCGGCTTCTGGCCGGTGATCAGCGTGAGGTCGCGGACCGCGCCGTCCATCAACTTGGAGTCCTTGGCCGCCTGGCCGACACCCATGTTGACGACGATCTTCGTCAACCCCGGCACCTGCATCGGGTTGGCGAACGAGAACTGCTCGGTCAGCGCCGGCACGATCTCTGCGCGGTAGCGCGCCTTCAGCCGCGGCGTCGTCGCCGGGCTCTCGGTGGTCGCGCTCATGACAGGTCCTTCCCGGACCGGCGCGACACGCGGATGTTGCGGCCGGTCTCCTTGTCACGCCGGTAGCCGATGCGTGTGCCGTTGCCCTCGCCGTCGATCACCATGACGTTGCTGGCGCTGATCGGCGCCTCGATGTGCTCGATGCCGCCGGTCTTCGCGCCGCGATTGCTGGCCGAGACGGCGGTGTGCTTCGTGACCCGGTTGACGCCCTCGACGACGACCTTGTTCGTCTCAGGGTTGGCCGCGATGACCTTGCCCTTGACGCCGCGGTCCTTGCCTGCGATGACGACGACCTCGTCGCCCTTCTTCACCTTCATGTCAGAGCACCTCCGGTGCCAACGAGATGATCTTCATGAATCGCTTGTCGCGCAGCTCGCGGCCCACCGGGCCGAAGATGCGGGTGCCGCGCGGCTCGCCGTCGGCCTTGATCAGCACGGCCGCGTTCTCGTCGAAGCGGATGTAGCTGCCGTCGGGACGCCGGCGCTCCTTGACGGTGCGCACGATGACGGCCTTGACGACGTCACCCTTCTTTACTCCGGCGGCGGGCAGCGCGTCCTTGACGGTGGCGACGATGACGTCGCCGATCCCGGCATAGCGACGCCCGGAGCCGCCCATCACCCGGATGCACAAGATTTCCTTTGCCCCGGTGTTGTCGGCGACTCGAAGTCGCGACTCCTGCTGAATCACTGCTTACTCCTGAACGTGGTGGCCTGTGCCGAGATCCGGCGTGGTTCCTGATTGAGCTGAGGTGGTGCTACTTCGCCTGCTCGAGGACCTCGACCACGCGCCAGCGCTTGGTCGCGGACAGCGGACGGGTTTCCATGATGAGGACGCGGTCGCCCACGCCCACCTCGTTGGACTCGTCGTGCACCTTGAGCTTGGTGGTGCGGCGGATGACCTTGCCGTACAGCGGGTGCTTGACGCGGTCCTCGACCTCGACCACGACGGTCTTGGACATCTTGTCGCTGACGACCAGGCCCTCGCGCACCTTGCGGTGCGAGGTGCGGTCCTCGGTCGTCTCGGTTGCCTCGGTCATGCCTTCACACTCTCGTTTGCAGCTTTGCCGTCCGCACCGGAATCAGCGCTGACGCCGGTGGCGACGTTCTCGGGAGCGACGGACAGACCGAGCTCACGCTCGTGCAGGATCGTGTAGATCCGCGCGATGTCGTGCTTCACGGTGCGCAGTCGCCGGTTGTTGTCGAGCTGCCCGGTAGCCATCTGGAAGCGCAGGTTGAACAGCTCTTCCTTCGACTCGCGCAGGCGGGTCTCGAGCTCGTCGTCGTGCAGCTCTCGCAGCTCAGCGGTGTTGGTGGTCATCAGAAATCACTCGCTTCCCGCGTGACGATGCGGCATTTCATCGGCAGCTTGTGGATGGCGCGTGTCAGCGCCTCGCGAGCGATCTTCTCGTTCGGGAACGAGAGCTCGAACAGGACGCGACCGGGCTTGACGTTGGCGATCCACCACTCCGGCGAACCCTTACCGGAACCCATGCGGGTCTCGGCCGGCTTCTTGGTGAGCGGACGGTCCGGGTAGATGTTGATCCACACCTTGCCGCCACGGCGGATGTGCCGGTTGATCGCGATACGCGCCGACTCGATCTGCCGGTTCGTGACGTAGGCCGGCTCAAGGGCCTGGACGCCGTACTCACCGAAGGACACCTGCGTGCCGCCGGAGGCCATGCCCCGACGGGTCGGGTGGTGCTGCTTGCGGTGCTTGACTCTGCGTGGGATGAGCACGAGATCAGCTCTTCTCGGTGGGGGCGGTAGCCCCTGATGTGTCGGTGGAATCGGTGGCGACGGTCTCGGTGGTGCTCGAGGGCGCGTCCTCGGCGATCTCGGCGTCGGCCTCGGTGGCCGTGGTGATCGGCGACTCCTGCGTGCCCGCGGCGGCAGCCGCAGATCCGGCATCAGCGGCAGCAGCCGCAGATCCAGCATCGACGGCCTCGGTGACCGGCTGGGCCTCGGTGACAGCGGCCTCCGTGACCGGCACGTCCGTGGCCGAAGCCTCGGTGGCCGGAGCCTCGGCGGTCTCCGTGACCGGACCCTGGCCCGACGCGGCGCGCCCGGCATCGGTGCTGACGCCGGTGGTGCCCTGCGAGCCGGAACGGCGCGGACGCGAGCCGGCGGCCGGCCGGTCGCGACGCTCACGCAGCGCCTCGGCGGCGGCCGCGGCCTCGCGCTCGGCGCGCGAACCGGTGGGCACCTCGCCCTTGTACAGCCAGACCTTCACGCCGATGCGGCCGAACGTCGTCTTGGCCTCGTAGAAGCCGTAGTCGATGTTCGCGCGCAGCGTGTGCAGCGGGACGCGTCCCTCGCGGTAGAACTCCGAGCGCGACATCTCGGCGCCACCGAGGCGGCCGGCGCACTGCACCCGGATCCCCTTGACGCCAGGGCTGCGCAGCGCGGACTGCATGCTCTTGCGCATCGCGCGGCGGAAGCTGACGCGGTTGGACAGCTGCTCGGCGACGCCCTGGGCAACCAGCTGAGCGTCACCCTCCGGGTTCTTGACCTCAAGGATGTTGAGCTGGACCTGCTTGCCGGTGAGCTTCTCGAGCTCGCCGCGGATGCGGTCGGCCTCGGCGCCACGGCGGCCGATGACAATCCCCGGACGGGCGGTGTGGATGTCGACCCGCACGCGATCGCGGGTGCGCTCGATCTCGACCTTGGCGATGCCGGCGCGCTCCATGCCCTTGGACATCAGGCGACGGATGGCGACGTCTTCCTTCACGTACGCGGCGTATTCCTTGTCCGCGAACCAGCGGCTCTTCCAGTCGGTGCTGATGCCGAGACGGAAGCCGTTCGGGTTTACCTTCTGACCCATTAGTTAGCCCTCCGGCCCGTGCTTCGAGTGTTACCCGTGCTACGCGAGTCGATGCTCTCGACCTCGATGGTGATGTGACTGGTGCGCTTGCGGATGCGGTACGCGCGTCCCTGGGCCCGGGGCCGGAAGCGCTTCATCGTCGGGCCCTCGTCCACGTAGGCACGAGAGACGACGAGCGTCTGCGGGTCGAGCTGGAAGTTGTGCTCGGCGTTGGCGATGGCACTGGCCAGCACCTTGCCCACCGGCTCGCTGGCTGCCTGCGGCGCGAACTTCAGCACCGACAGCGCCTCCTGCGCGGGCAGGTCGCGGATCAGGGCGATCACGCGACGCGCCTTCATCGGTGAGACACGAACGTGCGACGCCTTCGCGAACGCCGTCCGTACTTCGACTGGATTTGTCATGTTTCAGTCTCCTGCGACTCAGCCGCGCCGCGCGCGGCGGTCGTCGCGGATATGACCCTTGAACGTCCGCGTCGGCGCGAACTCGCCCAGCTTGTGACCGACCATGCCCTCGGTGACGAACACCGGGACGTGCTTGCGGCCGTCGTGCACGGCGATCGTGTGCCCGAGCATGTCGGGGATGATCGTCGAGCGACGCGACCAGGTCTTGATCACGTTCTTGCTGTTCTTGTCGTTGGCCGCGTCCACCTTCTTGAGCAGGTGGTCGTCGACGAACGGGCCCTTCTTCAGACTGCGTGGCATCAGATTCCTCAGCGCTTCTTGTTCGTACGGCGGCGGCGGACGATCAGGTCGTCGCTCGGCTTGCTGCGACGGGTGCGTCCCTCGGGCTTGCCGTTGGGGTTCACCGGGTGACGGCCACCGGACGTCTTGCCCTCACCACCACCGTGCGGGTGGTCGACCGGGTTCATGGCGACACCGCGGACGGTCGGGCGCTTGCCCTTCCAACGCATGCGGCCGGCCTTGCCCCAGTTGATGTTGCTCTGCTCGGCGTTGCCGACCTCGCCGACGGTGGCACGGCAGCGCACGTCGACGTTGCGGATCTCACCGGAGGGCATGCGCAACTGGGCGTAGGGGCCGTCCTTGGCGACGAGCTGCACGCTCGTGCCGGCCGAACGGGCGATCTTCGCGCCGCCGCCGGGCCGCAGCTCGATGGCGTGGATGACCGTACCCACAGGGATGTTGCGCATCGGCAGCGAATTGCCCGGCTTGATGTCGGCGCTCGGGCCGTTCTCGATCGGGTCGCCCTGCTTGAGCAGCCGCGGCGCGAGGATGTAGCGCTTCTCGCCGTCGGCGTAGTGCAGCAGCGCGATGCGCGCGGTGCGGTTCGGGTCGTACTCGATGTGCGCGACCTTGGCCGGGACGCCGTCCTTGTCGTGGCGACGGAAGTCGATCACCCGGTAGGCGCGCTTGTGGCCGCCGCCCTGGTGCCGGGTCGTGATCTTGCCGGAGTTGTTGCGCCCGCCCTTGTTGTGCAGGGGGCGGACCAGCGACTTCTCCGGGTGGTCACGGGTGACCTCGGCGAAGTCCGCGACCGAGGAGCCACGACGGCCCGGGGTCGTCGGCTTGTATTTACGAATAGCCATGATCAGCCAATCTGTCCGAACACGTCGATGCGGTCGCCGGCGCGCAGGGTGACGATGGCGCGCTTGACGCTCTTGCGCTGGCCGAAGCCACCGCGGGTGCGCTTGCGCTTACCCTGCCGGTTGAGGGTGTTCACGTCGGTCACCTTGACCGCGAAGACCTTCTCGATCGCAATCTTGATCTGCGTCTTGTTGGCCTGCGGGTGGACCTCGAAGGTGTACTTGTTCTCATCCAACAGGCCGTAGCTCTTCTCCGAGATGACCGGGGCCAGCAGGACGTCACGAGGGTCGTCGAACATCAGACGGTCTCCTTCGCGGTAGCGGAAGCAGCGGTGTCTGCCTCGAGTTCGAGGGAGGACGCAGCACCCTTGGCGGACTTGCCCTTCACGGGACCGGCAAGGAACGCGTCGAGCGCGCCGCGGGTGAAGACCACGTCGTCGCTGATGAGCACGTCGTAGGTGTTGAGCTGGCCCGGCTCGATGAGGTGCACCGAGGCGATGTTGCGCAGGCTGGGCCAGGTGACACCGTCGGTGCGCTCGGCTACGACGAGAACGTGCCGCTTGCCGCTGACCTTGGCCAACGTCGCCGCGGCGTCCTTCGTCGAAGGCGCGTCGCCGGTGACGAGCGAGGACACCACGTAGACGCAGCCGTTGCGGGCGCGATCGGACAATGCTCCGCGCAGCGCGCCGGCCTTCATCTTCTTCGGCGTGCGCTGCTCGTAGTTGCGAGGCTGCGGGCCGTGGACGACGCCACCGCCGACGAACTGCGGCGCACGGGTCGAACCCTGGCGCGCGCGGCCGGTGCCCTTCTGGCGGTACGGCTTCTTTCCACCACCACGGACATCGGCGCGCGTCTTCGTCGCGTGCGTGCCCTGGCGGGCCGCGGCGAGCTGCGCCACGACCACCTGGTGGATCAGCGGGATGTTGACCGGGACGTCGAAGATCTCGGCCGGCAGCTCGACAGTGTCGGTGCCTTCCGTCGCGTCACCGGGGGTTTGCACGGTCAGGGTGAGGTTGGACGTGGTGGCGGTGGTCATCACAGCCCCTTGTCGATCGGAGCGACGTCGCCGGACTTGCCGGCCGAACGCACGAACACCAGGCCACCGGTAGGACCGGGGATGGCGCCCTTGATGAGCAGCAGTCCCCGCTCGGCGTCGACCTTGTGGATCGTCAGGCCGGTGATGGTCGCCTTGACGTGGCCCATCCGGCCGGCCATGCGCATGCCCTTGAACACGCGGCCGGGCGTAGCGCAAGCACCGATCGAGCCGGGCTTGCGGTGGTTGCGGTGCGCACCGTGCGAGGACGAGACGCCGTGGAAGCCGTGGCGCTTCATGACACCGGCGGTGCCCTTGCCCTTGGTGGTGCCGCTCACGTCGACCCGAGCGCCGTCGGTGAACAGGTCGGCAGTGATTTCGGCGCCCACCGTGTAGTCGGCGATCGCGTCGGTGCGCAGCTCGACCAGGTGGCGGCGCGGCGTCACGTCGGCGGCCTTGAAGTGCCCGGCAACCGGTTTGGTGACCTTGCGCGGGTCGATCTGCCCATAGGCGAGCTGGACGGCGGTGTAGCCGTCCTTCTCTTGCGTCCGGATCTGGGTGACGACGCACGGCCCGGCCTTCACGACGGTCACCGGAACGATCCGGTTGTTCTCGTCGAAGACCTGGGTCATGCCGAGCTTCTCGCCCAGAATCCCCTGCTTCACGTTTGCCATGTCTCTTCCCGCGTTACTGAATGTTGACGTCGACGCTCGCCGGCAGGTCGATGCGCATGAGCGCGTCAACCGTCTTGGGCGTCGGGTCGAGGATGTCGATGAGTCGCTTGTGGGTGCGCATCTCGAAGTGCTCGCGGCTGTCCTTGTACTTGTGCGGCGAGCGGATGACGCAGTAGATGTTCTTCTCGGTCGGCAGCGGCACCGGACCGACGACGCGTGCGCCCGTCCGGGTCACGGTCTCGACGATCTTGCGCGCGCTGGCGTCGATGGCCTCGTGGTCGTAGGCCTTGAGCCGGATGCGGATCTTCTGTCCCGCCATTGGTGACTACCTTCGCTGTTCTCGGTGCTGCTCAGGTTCGAGCCCGCTCACCACTGGTGGATGAAGGGCGCCTGCTGGGGCGGAGCGTGTCCGCCCCAGCAGGATGGATCAGGTGTGTATTGCTACTCGACGATCTTGGTGACGCGGCCGGCACCGACGGTGCGGCCACCCTCGCGGATCGCGAAGCGCAGGCCGTCCTCCATGGCGATCGGCTGGATCAGCTCGACCGACATCTCGGTGTTGTCGCCCGGCATGACCATCTCGGTGCCCTCGGGGAGGGTGACGACGCCGGTCACGTCCGTGGTGCGGAAGTAGAACTGCGGGCGGTAGTTGTTGAAGAACGGCGTGTG